>CAYHHL010000093.1:0-20967 GCA_964356325.1 uncultured Enterobacteriaceae bacterium
GGAACGGCTACTGCCGCGGCTGGGGCGGTCGGTTCCGGCGCGGCGGGGCCTCGGTCGAGATGGCCCCGGGCGAGCACGAACGCAAGCAGCGCCACCGCCACTCCGACCGTGCCCACAGCAATCGCCAGCCACGGCGGGCGCGCAGGCGAGGCTGGCGCGGGCCGGGTCGCCGACAGCAACGCCGGCGCGGGCGCAACTGGCGCTGGACTCGGCGAAATCGCCGCGGTCGGCAGGCGTGAGACCGTCGCTTCGGCCTCTTTCGCCTTGGGGCGCGCCGTCGCCGCTGCGACCTGCCGGCCGATGGTCAGATCCTCATCCGCGGTCGCGCCCATCATGTCGGCGTCGCCGACGTGGAGACGCGCGCGGTTCTCCTGGGGCAGCCCGACAATGGATTGCGCAGGCATCAGAGGCGTTTCCAAACCCTTGAGCAGCGCCGCGGCCATCTCGTCAGCGGTCGCGAAGCGTTCGTCCGGTTCGCGCGACAAGGCCCGCAGCACCGCGTCACAGACGCCTTCGGGCGTCGGCAGCGCCAGGCTGTCGTGCACCCGCGGCGGTTCCTCGGCCACGCGCCGCAGCAGCATCGACAGCGGCGAATCGGCCACGAATGGCGCCACGCCCGTCAGGCCCTCGAACAAGATGATCGCCAAGGCATACAGGTCCGTGCGCGTGTCGACCTGGCTACCGCGCGCCTGCTCCGGACTCATGTAGCGCGGCGTGCCGATGATGGCGCCGGCCGAAGTCATGTCCGCCGAAGTCTCACCGGACAGCGACTTGGCGATGCCGAAGTCGAGCACCTTGACGAAATCCGCCTCGCCGTGAACGGTTTGCAAGAAGATGTTGTCCGGCTTCAGGTCGCGGTGCACCAGATCTTTCATGTGCGCTTCGGAAAGCGACTTCAGCACTTGCACGGCGATGGCGACCAAACGCTTCGGATCCAGCGGGCCTTCGCGGCGCATCAGGTCGGTGAACGTGCGGCCGTCGAGAAATTCCATCGCGATGTAGAGGTTGCCGTCGTCCATCTGGCCGAAGTCGAACACCCGCACCGTGTTCGGGTGCTTGAGCTTGCTCGTGGCCTTGGCTTCGCGGCGAAATCGCGCGATCACGTCGGCCGAGCCCTGCACGTCGGTGCGCAACACCTTGATCGCCACGGTATCACCGGTCGCGGCGTGCTGGGCCCGGTACACCGCGCCGAAACCGCCCTGGCCAATGACTTTTTCGACCCGGTAGCGGCCGCCGATCAGCGTGCCGGTATGGGCGCCGGCGACGTCGACCGCCTTGCGCTGCACCAGGGTCATCTCGCCGTCGACGGGGCAGGTCGGTTCGTTGGTCCTGGCGCCGCATTCGGGACAAACGCGCTGCGGCGGGCCGGCGGGCGGGCTGGTGACTGCCGGACTGTCCATGTTGGCTGCCTCGCGCTCGAACCTTGCGTGTCGCTTTCGGCGCTGCTCGGCTGATCGGCGAGCGTCCCCAGATGCGCACAGATAGCGCCAATCGGCCCGTGCCGCAACCGCGCATTGCACGGCCGCTGCCCTTGCAGCTTGCAACAAGCGAGCGCGAACGGCACCATACGCGCCACGAGGCCCGTTCGCGAACTTAGGCCGGGGCCACCCTTCATGTCACGATCGACCCTGCCACGCACGTTTCCCGCCCCGCCCGCGCGCCCGTGGACCCGCTTGGGTCTGTGCGCGTGGCTGCTGATGCAGCTTGGCGGCTGCAAGGCCGAGACGCTGCCGGTCCAGGATCCCGGCCACCCTGACACGATCGTCAGCGCGGATGCGGCGGTCGAGGTCGACAGCGGCAAGCCGGCTGTTGACGCCGAGTTGGACACCGGCAAGCCCGGCGGCTGCAAGATCGACGGCGACTGCCCGGCCAGCACGGTTGCGTGCTCGATCAACGCGTGCGTCGACGGCGCCTGTGTCGCCAAGTCGGCCCCGGACGCCGCGCCCTGCGACGACGGCAACGCCTGCACCACGCTGGACAAGTGCACCAACCACACCTGCGCCGGCGCACCCGCCGATTGCGACGACCAGAGCGAGTGCACCAAGGATTCCTGCGACAAGGTCAGCGGCAAGTGCGGCCATGTCAACGCGGTTGCGCTGTGCAACGACGGCGATCCGTGCACGCTGGGCGATCGCTGCGACGGCGGCAAGTGCGTGGGCGACCCGACCGGTCTGTGCGAGTGCGGCAAGGACGCCGACTGCCCGGATGACAAGAACCTGTGCAACGGCAAGATGTTCTGCGACAAGTCGACCACGGCCTACAAGTGCAAGATCAACCCGGCGAGCAAGGTCACCTGCCCCACGGTGGACGACTCCGACTGCAGCAAGAACAGTTGCGATACCAAGACCGGCAAGTGCACGCAACTGGCGGTGGAGTGGACCGAAAAGAAGTGCGAGGACACGACGTGCTGGTACTACCCGCTGACCATCGCCAAGACGCCGCCGCCTTGCAGTGACGGCAATACCTGCACGGCCGGAGACGCCTGCAGCAAGGGATTGTGCGTGGCCGGGACCACGGTGACCTGCGACTGCCAGAAGAACGCCGATTGCCTGGACGACGGCAACCTGTGCAACGGCACGCCTTACTGCGACCTGACGCAGGACTCGCCGAAATGCATCACCAACCCGGCGACCAAGGTCGTGTGCCCGACCGGATCGGACACGACGTGCCTGCAGACCGTGTGCGACATCAAAACCGGCAAGTGCGCGCCGACCCCAGTGCAACAGGTGACCGAGAAGTGCGAGACCGTGCAGGGCAAGAAGGAATGCTACAAAATCAAGGCTGAGCAGGCCTCGACCGGATTCGTGCTGTGCGACGACAACAACAACTGCACCAAGAGCGAGGTCTGCACCGCAGGCGTGTGCGGCGGCGGCACTACGCTGTGCGCATGCACCGAGGACACCGACTGCGCCGGCTACGAGGATGGCGACCAGTGCAATGGCACGATGTTCTGCAACAAAGCCTCGGTGCCGCCCGCGTGCGAATTGAACCCGGCGACGGTGAAGTACTGTCCGCCCGGCAACGACACGCAATGCCTGACCAACGCTTGCGATGCCAAGACCGGCAAGTGCGACTTGACCGATGCGCGCAAGGTCAAGGCGAAGTGCTATCCGAAGAGCGACGGCACCAAGCAGTGTTTCACGGAAACGCTGGGCGCTGGCGAAACCCCCATAGCGAGCCTGGCTTGCAACGACGGCGACCCTTGCACCGCGAGCGATGTCTGCCTGGACGGCAAGTGCACGAGCACCAGCACCGGCTCGCAGTGTTCGTGCAGCCTGGACAGCGACTGCGCCAAGCTAGACGACGGCGATTTGTGCAATGGTACGCTGTATTGCGACAAGTCGGGCGCCAAACCGGTGTGCGCCTTCAACCCCGCGACCGTAGTCGTGTGCCCGACCGTGGACGACACCCAGTGCCAGCGCAACGCGTGCGACGCCAAGACCGCGCAGTGCAAGGTGTTGCCGATGGAGAAGACCAAGACCAAGTGCTTCGCCATCATCGACGCGGTGACGCAGAAGAAGGCCGGTGAACAGTGCTTCGTCGAGGTGGCATTGCCCGGCGATCCGTCGCCCACCTTCAAGTGCGACGACGGCAATCCGTGTACCGCCAACGACACTTGCACGGTCGGGCAATGCCAAGGCGGCATCAACACCTGCCCGTGCCAGAAGGACGCCGACTGCGCCAAGGAAGAGGACGGCAACTCCTGCAACGGCACGCTGTACTGCGACAAGACCAGCGCGCTGCACAAGTGCATCCCCAATCCGGCGTCGGTGGTCGTGTGCCCGAGCGCGTTCGACACGGTGTGCGCCAAGAACCAGTGCGACAAGAAGACCGGCAAGTGCGCCAATGTGTTCGTGAGCAACGGCCAGGCGTGCGACGACGGCAACCCGTGCACGCCGTTCGATTCGTGTGTCGGCGGCGAGTGCCAGTCGGGCACCAACACCTGCGTGTGCGAAGTGGATGGCGACTGCGCCAACAAGGAGGACGGCAACGCCTGCAACGGCAAGCTGTATTGCGCCAAGACCACGCCGCACCAGTGCCTGGTCAACCCGGCCACGGTGGTGGTGTGCCCGTCTGGCGACGACAGCGCGTGCATGAAGAATACCTGCGACATCGCGACCGGGGCGTGCAAGGCCGTGGCGGTCAAGGGCTTCGTGCCGTGCGAGGACGACAACCCTTGTACGCAGGGTGACTTGTGCGCGGGCGGCGTGTGCACTCCGGGCAACAACCTGTGCGGCTGCCAGTCCAACCCCGACTGCGCGAGCAAGGACGACGAGAACTTGTGCAATGGCAAGCTGATTTGCGACACCAGCAGCGCGCCGTTCAGGTGCGTGACCAACCCCGGATCTTGGGTGGAATGCACCGGCAGCGGCGCGTGCGTGGTCGGCCAGTGCGACGCGGCGACGGGGAAGTGCTCGACTGTGGACAAGCCGGCTTTGTGCAATGACGGCAACCCTTGCACGATCGATAGTTGCGACGCGGCAGGCGGGGCTTGCAGCCACGCTACGGCCAACGATGGGACGCCTTGCGGCAGCGGCAAGTTTTGCAAGGCCAAGGCGTGCTTGGTTCCGCAATAGGCGCAAGCATGCAGCAGCAGAAACCGGGACTCCACCCCCGCAACCGGCACCGGGCCCGCTATGACTTCAAGGCCTTGGTCCGGTGCGCGCCGGAGCTGGCCGGCTTCGTGCGGCTGAGCCCGGCTCGCGAACAGACCGTCGATTTCGCTGACCCGGATGCGGTGCGGGCGCTGAACCGGGCCCTGCTGAAACACCACTATGGCGTCGACCACTGGGGGCTGCCGGCCGGCTACCTGTGCCCGCCGATCCCGGGCCGGGCGGACTATCTGCACCACGCCGCCGATCTGCTCGGCTCCTGCAACGGCGGCGCGGTGCCGCGCGGGCCGGCGGTGCGCCTGCTGGACATCGGCACCGGCGCCAACTGCATCTACCCGATCCTCGGGCAACGGGAGTACGGCTGGGCCTTTCTGGGCTCTGAGCTGGACCCCGCGGCGCTGGCCGTGGCCGAGCGGATTCTTCGCGCCAATCCCGGCCTGGCTGAAGCCGTCGAGCTGCGGCGCCAACCGGACCCAAGGCGGATTTTCGCAGGTGTGGTGCGGGAAAAGGAGCGGTTTGCGCTCTCCCTGTGCAACCCGCCCTTCCATGCCTCGGCCGCGGAGGCCCAGGTCGGCACCCGGCGCAAGCTGGTCAGCCTCGGTCTGCCGACGCCTGGCCTCGGCGCGCCTGCGCGGCTCAATTTCGGCGGTCGGGCCGGTGAACTCTGGTGCGCCGGCGGCGAGGTCGGGTTCATCAGTCGGATGATCGCCGAAAGCGCCTTGATCCCCGAGCAGGTGCTGTGGTTCACCAGCCTGGTCGCCAAGGCCGCGAACTTGCCGGAGTTGCAACGCGCCCTGCGCCGGGTCCACGCCCTGGACGTCCGCATCCTGCCGATGGCCCAGGGCCAGAAGCAGAGCCGGATCCTGGCGTGGACCTTCCAGCCGGAGGGCCGGCGTCAGGTGCGGGATTGGCTGGGGTGACGGGGCTTGGCACCGGGCGGTTGCGCAGGCTCTGCCACACTTCTGCACGATGCCTCACGATTCAACGCTTGTTGGCCGACCTGCGCGCAGATCCAGCGGCAAGATCCAGGGGTAACGCGGCGCCGATGGCGTGGCGGTCGCCGCCGTTTGCATGCTGGAGCCACCACATTGAGGGGAGGACTGGCCATGAATTTCCTCGTCGCCTACGGGACCACGGACGGGCAGACAGGCGATGTCGCCACCCGCATCGGCGAGCGGCTGCAAGCGGCTGGGCATGTCGTCGAGGTCGCTGATATCGCGGCTCTTCCACCGGGCATGGATGCTTCGGACTTCGACGCCATCCTCATCGGCGGCTCGCTGCACGCGCAGGGCTACCAACACCGGGTGCGGCAATTCGTCACGCGACAACTGCCGGCGCTGCAGACCCGGCCCTCGGCGTTCTTCTCGGTGTGCTTGGCGACGGCCTCCAAGCGTCCATCGGAGCGGGCCGAGGCCGAGGCGATTGCCCGCCGTTTCGTCGAGAAACTGAACTGGCAGCCGGACGCCATCGAGGTGATTGCCGGAGCGCTGCGCTGGTCCCGGTACGGCTTGTTGCGCCGGTTGATCATGAAGGCCATTGCCCAACGGGAAATGGCCGGGCCGGTCGATGTCAGCCGCGATCAGGTGCTGACCGACTGGGCCCAGGTGGATACGTTCGCCATGACGTTCGCAGAGTTGGCAGACGCGCGGGCCAGGACCAAGCCAGTGTCGCTTGGATCTTCCACCATGAGTTGATGCCAGACACCTGGCGATTCCTGGCCAGGATGACGCTCGTCGCCAAATCGACTAGGATCCCGCGCCGCGCTTGCGCCCAACGGCCGGGCACCGTTCGATCCCAACGAGGTCCGTGCATGTTCGTTTCCGCCCTGTCCACTCTGCGTTGCCCGACATGCCACGGCTCGTTGACCATCGATCCCATTGAAAATACAAGTGGTTCATCCGCACCACAAGATCGGCTCGAAGGCGACCTGCGCTGCGCCGCCTGCAACCGCGACTACCCCGTACGGCGTGGCATCCCACGCTTCGTGCCAGAACAGAACTACGCGGGAAGTTTCGGTTTCGAATGGACCCTCTACGGCGACCTGCAGTACGATCGCCTGCAAGACAACACCATGACACGCGACCGCTTCTACCAGCAGACCGGGCTCACGCCAGCGGACTTGCGCGGCAAGAAAGTGCTGGAGGCGGGCTGCGGTGGCGGTCGTTTCTCCGACGTCGTCCTGGCGGCCGGCGCCGAACTGCACGCCATCGATCTGAGCGTAGCGGTGGACAAGAATCGCGAGTTGCATCCAGGGCATCCGGCGCTGAATCTGGCGCAGGCGTCGATCCTGGAGCCGCCGTTCGCGCCCGGCACGTTCGATCTGGTGTTCTGCTTCGGCGTCATCCAGCACACGCCCGATCCGGCCGAGACGTTTCGCGCGCTGGCACCGCTGGTCAAGCCCGGTGGTCGGCTGGCGGTCGATGTCTATGCCGCACACCCGAAGCAGTCGTCACACTGGAAGTACCTGGTCCGACCAATGACCAAGCGAATGAATCACGAGAAGTTGCACGCGATCATCGATCGCTCGTCGCACGTGCTGTATCCGGTGTCGCGCACCATCCGCCGGGTGCCGGTGGTCGGCAAGTGGCTGTCGCGCTTGGTGCCGATCTTCGTCCACGACGGCTTCGTCGGCCGCGTGCCCCGCGATCAGGAACGGCGCTGGGCGGTGCTGGAAACGCTGGACGCGCTGACGCCGGTACACGATCACCCGAAGTCGGCGCGGACGCTGCGGCGCTGGTTCGAGGGCGCCGGTTTCAGCGCGGTGCAGGTCGCGACGACCATGAATGCGCTGAACTATGCTTGGGGCGATCGGCCGGCTTGACCTCAGCTGGCGACCAACGTGTGGCACTCGCGGTCGCGACCGCTGCGAGTCGCTGGCCAACCTGGTGCTGGCGCTGGTGTTTTGTACGCTGGTGCCGTTGCTGGCGGGGATCGGCGCCTGGCGGGACCGCGCGCGGCTGGCGACGGCGTGAAGTCGCGCGGCCGCACGACACCGGACTCGACGGCCCGCTGCAGCCGGGCTAGCTTCGGTCAACGCGCCGCCCCCGCGCGCCAAGGAACCGATGCGCCACGCTTGCCTCGCCCTCGGCCTGACGCTGGTCACCCTGCTTGCCGCGCCACCCGCGCAGGCTTGGGGTCCTTCGGTGCACATGCGCGAGTGCCTGGCGGTCGCCGATCGGCTGACGCAGCAGCAGCATCCGCTGGCCAAACTCGTCGCGGCGCACGAGCCGGCGCTGCTGTTCGGCTGCATCGCCCCTGACTTCCGCCAGACTTCCAAGGCGCTCGCGGCGATCGACACGCACAGCTGGCAACTCGGTCGCCACCTTCTGCAGGCAGCCCAGCAGCCGGGCGCGCCCGACGGTGCAGTCGCCTTTGCCATCGGTCACTTGGCCCACCATGCCAGCGACGGCGTCGAGTCGTGGTACGCCACCCGTTTGACGGCGTTGGCGCCGCTGGGCGGCCTGGACGTGCTGGCGGGCGTCTCCGATCACGGCTTCGGCGAGTGCGAACTGTGGGTCGAGGTGCTCGGCGAAATGGCCAATGGCCGCACCGATCGGCTGGTCGGGCTGCTCCAAGCCGTCGGCGTGTTCGAGGCCGAGTCGACGCTCGACTGGCCACCGCTGGTGACCTGGTGGGTGCAGCAGGCCAACGCGTTCCACGGCAAGCCGGTCGCCTCGCCGGCCCAGGCCGTGCAGGAGATGCAAGTGGTTTTGGCCAAAGCGAAGGCCAGCGTCGGCGGCTTCGATCCCGCGGGACTTGCCGACCTGCTGGCGGCCATGGCCACGCAACCACCTGCCGCCAATGTACAATTGCTGTCCGCACTGCCGCTGGGCGACGCACTGGCGGCGTTCGGGCTGACCGCGGGCGCCAAGCTCGACCCGGTGCGCTGGCGGCCGGTGCGGGGCCGGCCGTTTTTCGCCGATCTGGACCTCTGGCACGCCGAGTATGCCGCGATGGCTGATCTGGCGCCGAGTTGGACGCTGGATCTCGTCGCCGGACCCAAGCTCGATCCGGACTGGCCGCCTTCGCACGATGGGCTGTTGATGCAGGCCGGCACGCGCCAGTCGCTGGCCCATGCCATGCCGGCCGGGACGCTGGCGGCCGAGGCGACGGTGACTTTGGACGAGGCACGTTGGCTCGACGCCCAAGGCCAGGAACTGACCGCGTGGCAGCCAGGCCAGGGCGCGGTGACGCTGCAAGTTCGCGTCTTCGCGCTGCAACCGGTCGCGACCACGGTGGTGCTGCGCGTGCACGCGATCGGGCCGGGCCTGGAGCCGGTAGCCCTGGGCGCGCAGGTGACGCTGACGACGGCGCTGCTCGCCCTGGATCCGCAGACTTGCGTGGCGAAGGCGTGCCGAGTGACGCTGCAGGCGACCGTGGATCCGGGGCCCTGGGCGATGCAGACCCGGGCCCTCGTGCTGGCGCTGGCGCGGGTCGACAACGGCCAGGATCCGGCGAAAGTCCTGCCTTTCGTGCATGGCGATTGGCGTCGCTACCAGGCGCATGCCGCACTGGAGGTGTTCGGGCCGGTCTACGACCCGTGGGCGCATGGCGAGGCAGGCTGGCCGCCCTCCCTGCGCCTGCCGGGGCCGCCGCCTGCGCCGACGGGCAGCCTGCTCGTGCGGGTGCGCGAGGCGCCAGCGGGCAACGCGGTGCCGGGGCGTGCGGTGCAGGTGCTGGATCTGCAAGGCAAGGTCGTGGCAGAGCGTCAGGGCAACGCCGGGGGGCGAGCGGCTGTCGACGGCCTGCCGCCCGGCGCGTGGCGGGTGCGGATCCTGGGCGACGGCGTGGCGGGCAAGGGCGCGGACGGGCTGCCGATTCCGGCCGAGGTGACGGTGGCGGTGCTGGCCGGCGAGGCGACGACGGTCGTGGCGCCAGTGTGGCTGGTGCCGGCGCTGGTCTCAGCCACGGTCGGGGAAGTGGCGGAGGGTACGGTGCTACTGCACCTGGAACTGGCGCCGCTCGCCTGGCTGGGCGACCAGCCGGTCCGCCTGGAGTGGCGCGCCGGCACCCAGCCCGGTGGCAACGACCTGTGGCCACCGCCCGGGGCCTCGCCGCTGCGGCCCTTGCCCGATGGCGCGGCGCTGGCGGACCGCGCGGGCCGCACCCACCTGCTCGCCGTGCCGGCCGGGGCGATGGCAGGATTGCGCCGCGTGGGTGCGATGTTGCACGTATCGGTTCGGCTGGTGTTCGGCGACGTGGTCGAGCCTGCCGAGGCCGTGCGCGGGCCGTGGGCACGCCTGGCTGTGTCGCTGGCCGTGCCGGTGGTCGAGCCGGCGCCGGACGCCAGCGAGCCGACGGCCGATGCCGCGCCGAGCACAGCGGCGGACCTGAACCCGGTCAAGGACGCGCAGGGTCAGGCGCCTGGACGACCCGCCGACGATGGCTGTCAGGCCGGCCGGACCGGGCGGAGCGGGGCCGGGCTGGCGCTGGCGATCGCCGTATACTTCGGTACTTGGGCGTGGCGACGGCGCCGCATTGGCGCCGCCGCCCTGACTCTGCTGGCGTGCACCCTGGTCGCCCCGTCGGCTGTGAGCGCCGAGGATCCGCCTGAGCACGGCTTCGTCGTGGGCGAGTACGTGCTGGTCGGCCGGCAGCCCGACGGCGGCAAGGCCTACACCGGCCGCGCCCGCATCGTCGCGCACGGCAAGGGCCTGGCGCTGACCCGCGAGATCGGCCGCCGCACCACGGTCGTGCACGGCGCCCTGGAGATCTCAGGCGAAACCAAGGTGTTGCGCTTTCGCTGGCAAGCGGGCAAGAAGTACGAACTGATGTGCCAGATCCACGGCGATCTCGACAATTACGCGCGGCTGACCTGCCTGTGGGGCCGCGCTGGCAATCCGCACCGGCAGCCCGGGGTCGAAGCGTACTTCTCGAGCGCGGGCTGGGAGCCCGACAAGACCAAGGGCCGCTGAGGGCTACCCCAGCCACATCCCCAACAGCCAAGCCACGAATCCCGCGAGCGAAATACCCAGCCAGCGCCAACCCGCCGGCAGCCAGCGCCCGGCATCGTCGACGCCCTTGCGCACCACCATCACCAGGCCGAACAGCCACGCCAGGAAGCCCAGCGACACCGCGGCCGAGGTCAGCGGCGCCACACCCACCGGCCGCGCGTAGTCCGCGGTGAATTTCGCCAGCAACTGCTTGGGATCGCGCTTGTCTCCGTTGCGATCGGCGACCCGCACCAGCACCGACGGAATCGAGCGGTTCACGTAGGTCACCAGATCCGCACGCGGCTGCCACAGCGATCGCGATGCTATCAGCCCGGAACGCAAGGCATCCAGCGCGCGCATCGTCCGATCCGGGCGATCCGCAGAGTTGCGGTTGGCCAGGTCGACCAGCGCCGCCGCCGCCTCGTCGGTCAGCCCCCACGGCGTGTACCAGCGCAGGGTCCAACGGTATTCGTCGATGGCCTGGTCCTGCTTGCCCTGCTTTTCGTACTGCACCGCGCGCGCCCAGGCGGCGTTCTGCTCGACCGTGGCGCGCACGGCCAGCGAGCCGAGCACGATCGCCACCGCCAACAACGGCCACTTCCAGCGTGAAAGCAGGGACTTCAGCATAGGCATCAGACCAGGTCCCGGCGTTCGAACAAAAGCAGCGCCAGCACCACGAAAAGCGCAGTCCACGACAGGCCGTACGCGATGGCATGGCCCAGATAGGCGGGCGGCACCGGCCAGCCGAGCAGCAGTTCGTCGGCCACGTTGAAGGTCGAGAGGTCCGGCACCACCGCCAGCAAGAAGCGGCCAAGCCCATGCATCAGCGGCACTTCCACGAACACGCCCTTCTGCGCGCCCAGCAGTTCGCCGATGATGTACGCGACCCGGCCGATCAGGAACACGCCGACGGTCAGCACCCCCGACAGCACCGGGCTCGACAGCGCCGAGAAGAACAGCGCCACCGCGGTGACCAGCACGATCTCCACGTATTGCAGGACCAGCGCGTGGCCGATCGGCACGGTCAGCTCCCCGCCGCGCAGCACCAGTACCGCCGACCACACCGCGGTCAGCAGCACCAGTTCAGCCGCGAGCAGCACGCACAAGCCCGCGAATTTGCCCAGGATGAACTCGCTGCGGCGCACCGGCTTGGGCAAGATGCCGTACAGGGTCTTGCGCTCGATCTCCTTGTACATCAGAGACACGCCGAGCAGGATCGCGGTCGTGACGCACAGCAGCGGAATCGTGAACAGGCCGAAGTCTTGGACCAGCCTGGCTTTTTGGTCCAGCAACGCGAGATCCGACAGCACGAACGAGAACACCAGCAGCAGCACCGCCGCAGCCAAGATCCCGTAGAACAAGCGGTTGCGCCCCGCCTCGCGCAAGGTGTTGCCGGCCACCGCGCCGATCCGGGCCAGCGAGCGGAACGGACCGCCGATGCGCAGCGTGAGTTTATCGTGTGAAGTCGTGAGGTTCATGCTGCCTCTCCACCAATATGGACGGCCTTGCGCACGAACAATTCCTCCAACGTGTCGCGCAACGGCGTCAGTTCGCGCAGCGTCGCCCCGCACTGGATGACCACCTCGGTCAGTTGCGCCACCCCCGCCGCCGGCAGGGAAATCCGCAGGAACGCAGCGGTTTCCTCGTGCAGAACCACGCCCGGCAGCGCCGCCAGCGCCTGGATCGCCGTCTGACGCGCCTGGGCGTCGAGGGGCAATTCTACCCGCGCCTCCGCTTCCAGCCTGTCACTGTGCAGCAGATCCGCGAGCTTGCCCTGCGCCACCGCCACGCCGCGATCGAGGATGCAAACCGCGTCGCACAGCGCTTCGACGTCGGCCAGCACGTGCGAACTGAAGAACAGCGACTTGCCCTCGCGGCGCAGATCGACCATCAGTTCCCGCACTTCCTTGCGACCGATCGGATCCAGACCGGACATCGGCTCGTCCCAGATGAGCAGATCCGGGTCCGCGAGCAGACTTTGCGCGATGCCGACGCGTTGCAGCATGCCTTTGGAAAACCCGCGCAGGGGCCGATCCGCGGCGTGGGTCAGGCCCAGGCGGTCGAGCAACTGCGGAATGCGCCGCTTGCGGTCGGCCCGATCCAGGCCGTAGAGCCGGCCGACGTAGTCCAACACTTCCGTAGGTTTGAGGTAATCGTAGAAGTAGGGCGATTCGGGCAGGTAGCCGACGCGCGCCCGAGCCAGCGGGTCCGAGGGATCGCGCCCGAACAGGCGGATGCTGCCCGTCGTGGGCCGGATGAGCGTCAGGATGCACTTGATCGACGTGGTCTTGCCGCTGCCGTTGGGGCCCAGATAGCCCAGCGATTCACCCGGTTGCAAGGACAGCGAGACGTCGTGCAGCGCCTGGACCCGGCGGCCGAGCAGACCCGAGCGAAAGGTCTTGCCCAGGTGGTCGATTTGCAGGATGGCGCCGTCGCGTTCAGCCATGAGGCGCTCGGTCCGACCAGCGTGCTGCCGGCGGCGCCAAGGTAGTCCACGTGTCTGGCGTCACGCAACTCCCGCGTGCGTTTCGTTGACCGTGGCCTGCTTGGGCGCGTCCCGGTACCAGGCAATGGTGCGGGCCAGGCCTTCCTCCAGATCGACGCGCGGCTCGAACCCCAGCAGAGTCCTGGCCTTGCGGATGTCGGGCACCCGCAGCTCGACGTCGGCGAAGTTCCACTCGATGTGCTGCAACACGCTCGGCGACTCGCACAACCGCACGATATCGCGCGCCAACTGGTGGATCGTCACGGTCGAGCGCGGGTTGCCCAGGTTCAGCGACTGGCCGATCGCTTCGGGCCGGGTCAGGACCAGCAGCAAGCCGTCGATGATGTCGTCGATGTAGCACCACGAGCGGATTTGCGAACCGTCGTTGTGCAGGATCAGCGGCTCGCCGGCCAGCGCGCGGCGCACGAAATGGTGGATCGCGCCCGTGCCCATCTGGTGCGGCCCGTAGATGTTGAACGGGCGGATGCTCGCGGTCGGCAACCCGTATTGTTTGTGGTAGTTGCACGCCAGGTGCTCGGTCGCCAGCTTGGCCACGGCGTAGGTCCAGCGCGCTTCGCCCACGGCGCCCAGCAGCGTGGCATCGCCTTCGCCGACGTTGAAGGCGTAGCGGCCGAACACCTCCGAAGTCGAGAAGTCCACCACCCGCTCGACGTTGTCGCCGGCCACCTGCATTTCGTGCGCCACTTCCAGCACGTTCATCGTGCCTTGGAGGCTGACTTGCATGGTCAGGACCGGCATCTTCATGACCGTGTCCACGCCCGCGATCGACGCCATGTGCAAGATGTGGTGCGCCCCGGTCAAAGCCTGTCGAACCGCGGCCTTGTCGCGCACGTCGCCCCGCACCAGGCGGACATTGGGCATGCGCAACAGCGGCGTATCGGTCACCGCGTCGTGGTGCAGGTTGTCGAAAAGCACCACGCGCACGGTGGGATCCGCCGCCAAGCGCCGCGCCAGGGTCGAGCCGATGAAGCCCGCGCCACCCGTGATCGCCACCGTTGCGCCCGAGAGTCGCGCCTGGGCATCCTGTAGCAGTGAATCGTAATGTTCCATGATATAGACTCCTTGCGTGAAATTCATTGGGTCGGGCTCGCCGCCACGGCCAGGTCGACGTCCTCGTCGGCGTGCGGGCGCTGATCGGACGGCGGTTGCAGGCGGTCCAGACCCAGGCGCTTCTTCAGCCCCGGCGACAACGGCGGTTCCCGATGCCACGCTTGAGGTTGCGCGGGATCGGTCGGCGGCGCCAGCGCGCGCTTGGGGCCCACGAACAGCGCCAGCGTCGCGGGCAGGTACGGCCAGTCGCGGCGGCTGACGGCGTCGTACCACGCAAGCTCGGCAGCGACCTGCGGCTTGTCGCGTTCCTCCAACAGCAGGCGGAGTTCGCGGCGCTGGTCCTCGGTGGCGTTGTCGTACGTGGTCAGCACCGCGCGCACGGCGTCGTCCTGGCGGCCCGCCCGGCTGTACTGGGACGCCAGGTAGTTGGGATCGTACTGGAAGCCGGGGAACGAATAGGCGATTTCGAGGTACTGCAGCGCGAGATCGATGTTGTGCGCGGCTTCCTGGGCGTCGCGCGGTTCCATCGTGTAGCGCAGGTTGTAGGCGATCTCATGGTAAAGCCATGGATCTTCGGGGAAGTAGGCCAGGCCGAGGCGAGCGAACCGGTTGGCGCGCCGGGCGACTTCGGTGTCGATTTGCTGGCCGTACTTGATGACCTGACTGCCCCAGCGGTAGGTGCTGCGATTGTGCGCATCCAGGCCCCAGATCCCTTGCAGATACAAGTCGATCCACGGCAGTTGGCTGTCCGTGGCGAGGTGGCGCACGAAGTAGTGGGCGGCGCGCACGAACAGCAGGTCGGCAGCGAACGACTGGTTGCCCAGGGACGCCATGCGCAACACTGGAACCGGAGGCAAGTACACGGTTTCTGCGCTGATACCCAGCGTGCGCCGCGCGCCGGCGACGTCCTTGGAAATGCGGAACCACTGGGCACCGAAGGCGGCGAGCCAGAGCAGGGCCAGAAGCGTGAGGTACTGGCGGCGACGGCCCGCGTGATTCAGCCAGAACTGCAGGTAGTCTCTCAAGGTCAAGGCCTGGCGCAGGCGGCGCGGGGTCTACGGTAGTCTGGCGGGGCCCTGACGGCAACCCGTGCGCTGGTTGCGTCCGCCTCGCGCGTGGACTATTCCGCCCGCGGCGATCCAGCGCGGTTCGCGCTAGGAGCGTGTCGGACAAAGGACGACAGCTACTAGAAGACCGCGGCTGCGGGCTGGCAAGCGGCTGAAACTGCCTGAATTCACTTCAGGCAGTTCTTGGCCGATTGAACAAACTAGACAACGACGGAGCCTGTTGGACGTTAGTCCGACAGGCTCCTAGAGGCCCGTCATGCGCTCGCGTTCCCTGGTCGCCCTGGTCCTGGCGCTGCTGTGCGCGGCGACTCCGGCAGCGGCGGCTCACAAGGCCATGACCGGACTGCCTTCCGGAGATTCGGACCGTTACGGCCCAGGTCATCTTGCCCTGGAGGCCCAGGTCGGCGCCGGGACTCCGCTCGGCCTCGTCGGCTTGGCGGTCAGCGTGGATCTCCTGACGCAGATAGCCCTGGAAGCCGGCGGCGGCTGGAGCCTTGACGGTCCACAGGGCGGCGCGATGGCCCGGCTGCGGCGCGTCAGCGGCAAGTGGGCGGCGGGACTTGGTGTGGGCGGATCGCTGGGGCCCTATGCGCGCACCTGGGGCGATGTCACACCGATCTACCGCCTGCCCACCGGCATCGAAAAGTCCGCAAGCTGGCATCCGGCCTACTGGACCAACGTCGAGGGCTTCACCGAATGGCGCGGCGTGGCGGGTGCCCGGGTCCGCGGCGGCATCGGCTTTGCCTGGCACGTGAACCACGCCGATTGCTATGGCGACCAGGCGGCCTGCGAGCGAATGCCCGTGCTGGGGACCTTCTACGCGGCCTTGGCCATAGGCTTCGGGCGCTGAGGCCTTTCTGCTTGCTTTGCCCGAAGTTCCGGAGGACTGTGCATTCGTGGCGATGTCGTCCCAACAACCCGTGTTGACTCCGTGGTTGACCGCCTTGCGCGCCGACGTCGCGGCGTGCCTGCGCGCGCTGCTCGGACTGCCGCCGGCCGTGGCGCTGGCCTGGCAACTCGATCCGCGCCGACCTGGCGTACACTTCGTCTTGGATATCGGTGAGGTGCCGAACGTGCTGACGCTGGCATTGGGCGAACTCGATGCCGCGCGCAACCCGCAGTGGCGAGGTCGGCGCTGGTCTCTGGAAGTGCGCGGGCGAGCCGACGCCGCGGTGACGGCTGCCCTGATGCGCCGGCTGGACGGCCTGGACGCGGGTAGCGGCGAGCACAGCCTGTTTGCCACGCTGCGGTCGCTGCACCGCCACTGGCAGCCGGTGCGCGACCGCCGCGACGAGGACTTCCGCACCTGGTCCGCAAGCGAAGCGATGCTGCGCCTGGGTTTCCGCTGCAACCAGGACTGCGACTTCTGCTGGCAGGGGCGCGACTGGCCGCAGCCGCCCCTGGCGCTGCTGCACACCTGGCTGGGCGAGATGTTGGCGTGCCACCCGCGCCAGGTCGTGCTTTCGGGCGGCGAACCGACGCTGTACATGGCGGAATTGCATGAATTGGCGATGGTGGCGAGCGCGGCGGGCGTGCCGGTGTTCGTGCAGAGCAATGCCGTTCGCCTGTCGCAACCCCATGTTCTCGCGCAGCTCTTGCAGGCGGGCGTCACTGGCGCGCTGCTTTCGTACCACAGCGGCGATCCGGCGGTCTCGGACGCGGTGACGCTGGCGCCGGGCACCCACTACCGCACGGAACAGGGCATTGCCGCGGCGCTTCGGGCCGGCTTGCGGGTGGACCTGAACTGCGTGGTGGAGCGCCGGACGCTGCCCGGCCTGGTACACCGTTCCGAGCGAATCCTCAGTGAGTTCGCGCTACTGGCCCCGGGTCGCCTGTCGGTCAGTTTCGCCTACCCGACGGGCTACGAGCACGACGCCGTGTACCGCGCCCAGACGGTGGCGCTCGACGAGGTGGCGCCGATCCTGGGCCGGGCGGTCGCGCTGCTGCTGTCGGCGGGCGTGGCGGTGGCGCCTTTGGGATCCTGTGGTTTTCCGCTCTGTACGCTGCGCGACCAGCCCGAGGCGTGGAACCTGACGCAGGATCTGGCCGCGGAGCACCTCAATTCCCGCGATTTTGCTCCGGTTTGCCACGCGTGTGCACTGCGGGCGCAGTGCGTCGGGCCGCGGCGCGATTACCTGGCGTTGCACGGCGAGCGCGGGTTGGTGCCATTCGCGGCGCTGGTGCGGGGCTGACCGGCAGGCTAACGTGGTCCCGGCCCTGGAGCTGGTACTGATCGGCATCACCGCCGCGCCGATGTTGCCGCCGGTCGGCGTGGTGGGCTCGCTGTTCTTCACCGCCATCGCCGTCAACGAAAGCATCATCGCTACCTACCGCGAGCGCGACTACTTGCGCGAGAACCTCGAACTGGAGGTGGAGCGCAAGACCGAAGAACTGCGCGGCAAGACCGAGGCGCTCGCCAAAGCCCACGACAAGGCCGAGCGCCTGCTGCTCAACGTCTTGCCGCGTTCGATCGCTGACCGTCTGAAAGAAGACCACAAGTCCATCGCCGACGGCTTCGAGTCGGTCACCGTGCTGTTCGCAGACGTCGTCGGATTTACGCCGCTTTCGGAATCGCTGCCGCCAAGCGAGCTGGTGGCGTTCTTGAACCGGCTGTTCTCGGAGTTCGATCGCCTGGCCGAAGAGTTCGGGCTGGAGAAGATCAAGACCATCGGCGACGCCTACATGGTCGCGGGCGGCCTGCCCGAACGCCGCGAGGATCATGCTCTGGCCGTGGTGCGCATGGGCCTGGCGATGGCCGAAGTGGCAGCAAGAATGCGCACACCCCATGGCAAGCCGCTGGAAATGCGCATCGGCATCAACACCGGCCCCGTGGTGGCAGGTGTGATCGGCCAACGCAAGTTCATCTACGACCTGTGGGGCGATACCGTCAATCTAGCCAGCCGCATGGAGGCCCACGGCGTCGCCGGGCGCGTGCAGATCACCGCCGCCACGTTGAGCGCCTTGGAGGGCTGCTTCGAGGTCGAGGCGCGCGGCGAGATCGAGGTCAAGGGCAAGGGTCGCGTCGCGGCGTTTCTGCTGGTCGGCGAGGTGCCCGCCCTGTCGGTATGCGGCTGAAAACAACGAAAGTGCTGTAGTTATTCATGAATGTGGCGCGTCTTCGGTCTTGCCGGCAGACCTTTCCACCCATTCAGGCAAAGCGACATGAAACACGGTCTGCACCTCGGGGTTGGACTCAAACCAGATTCTACCGTCCATCCGCTCGACAATCGCCCTGGCAATAGAAAGGCCCAGGCCGGTGCCGCCTTTCCTACGGGTGGATGACGAATCCGCCTGCGCAAATTTCTGGAAGATACGGCTCTTGAATTCGTCGGCAATGCCCGAGCCGCAGTCTTTCACAGCCACGCAGATACGCCCGTCAATACGCTCCACTGCAATCAGAACCTTGCCGCCCGCGGGCGAGTACTTGGCTGCATTCGAGAGCAGGTTGGCGAAGACCTGCATCAATCGGTTGCCATCCACCCTGACGATCACCTCGGGCATCTCACTTTCCAGTTCGTAACTGACCTCGTACTGCTCGGCATAAGCACGATTGCCATCGAGCGCCTGTCGCAGCAAGGGCATGAGTTTGACGGGGCTGGCGTTGAATTCCATCTTGCCCGCTTCTATCTTCTCCATGTCCAGGAGGTCATTGATCAACAGGATCAATCGTTTGCTGTTCTTGTGCGCGATATCGATCAGAGGCTTGGCTGCCTCGGGCAACTCACCCACAGCGCCACCTGCAACCAATGCCAGCGCACCAAGAATCGAGGTCAGGGGCGTACGCAGCTCATGGCTCACCGTGGAAAGAAAGTCCGACTTGGCAAGATTGGCCGTCTCCGCCACAGATCTGGCGCGCTCCAACTCAGAGTTTCGCTTCAGCAATACCTGATCTTGACGACTTCGATCCCTATACAGCAGCCGTACTTCGAGCATGTTGTGAATCCGTGTCTTCATTTCCAACACATCGAACGGTTTGCTCACGAAATCCTTCGCGCCAGCCTCCAGAGCACGCAGCTTGTAATCTGCCTGGGCGGTAATCACGATCACTGGAATGTAGCCATCCGGTTCGATTTCCTTCAGCCCCTCCATCACCTGGAATCCGTCCATGCCGGGCATCTGCAAATCGAGCAGGATCAGGTCATAGCGGTGCTTGAGGTGAAGCTCACAGACCTCGAACGGATTCATCGTGGACGAGATGGAGACATAGCCGACACCGCGCAGCATCCGCTCCAGCAGCCGCACATTGGCCTCGAGATCGTCGACGATCAGCACGCTCGCCTCAAGAATCTCGGATGCGTCGATCATGGATGCGATCCTCTTCCCGTGCACTGTTCGTCATCACGCAATGGAGCTATGCGCTTATCACTTCTTCCAGAGAAGTCAATCCACGCAAGCGCGTGCCATGCCCGCTCGAAACCTTCGCAATGGCTGAGAAATCCTTATAGAAAGCCGTGATAGTCTGAACGTCAGACCGTCCGCCTGCGCAACCGCCGCCACAGCGGATCGATCCGCAACGTTGCCCGCAGCAGCCACCGCCCTGCCTGCGTCCATGCCTTGCCGCGCACCGGCGACACCGGCACTAGCGTGAATTCGCACAGCTTGGTCAGGAACCCGGCCTGCACGCAGCCCTCCAGGGAGAACACGTACAGCGGCTTGCCGTAGTGCAGCGCCCGCCCCAGATCCTGGCATAGACTGTCGAAATCGAGCAAGCGGTCCTCGAACGCCGCCTGCAGGCAATCCACCCCGCCGCCGGTGATGCCGACCGCGATGCCGCCCGCTTCGGCCCCGTAGGCGTCGACCAGGAAGCGCCCCCACGGCCGCGGCAACACACTGCGGTACAGCATCAGCACCTCGCGATCGGCCTTGACGTCGGCGAACCCGAACACCCGCTGCAGCAGTGTCGAGTTGGCGCGCCTCTCGTCCAGAACCAGCGGAAACTGATAGGTTTCGACGAACAGGCCATCGGCCCGGATGCGCGCCACCAGGTCATGGTAGGCGTGCAGCGCGCCGTGCACCGCCCAACGCCCGCGCCGCCGCGCCGCCAATGCCAGAAGCGTGCGCACCGGCTTGTCGTTGAGCGCCACCAGATCCTTTTCGGGCGCTTCGATGTCCAGACCGATGCCATGCAAGCGCAAGTCTTCGCGCCTGCACCAGTCGCGCACTTCGCCGTAGCGCCGGGCCGCGAGCGCCGCGTTGTCCACAGTCAGCCAGTAGCCGTCGTCGGGATCCAGCACCAGCCACGCGGTCACGGCAATTCCGTGCGCGGTCAGATCGCGCACCGCCTGCGCGCGCTCGGTCGAAAGGTCCAGGATCGCCATCGCCACGCCAGCTTGCGCACGCTGCAGATCGCCGAGCAGCCCGGGCGTGGCCAGCAGCGTCGTCAGCGCGGGCGCGGCGAGTTCAGCGAAAAACGTGAGGCGGGGCGTCATGGCCGCGGCTTGTAGCAGAATCCGCGGGCGCCCGCGACGCCGGCGTGAGCGACGACCCAGATGTCAGCCAAGGACATAGAGTCACTGGATGATCTCGGGGCGGTTTTGACTGCGCGGCCGGCAACGTCCTATCGTGGACGAGAAGCAAGAAATGCGCACGAAGCGCTGCAACTGGGCCGTTCTCCGCGGTGCCAGGGCAGTACGGATGCGCCCACGGGAGACGTCCATGTACAAGCAAGGCGACATCAAGGAACACATGAAGGTCATCGCCAAGGATGGCGCGATCTTCGCCACCGTCGATCATCTCGAAGGCGGCACCAACACCATCAAGCTGACCCGGGACAAGAAAACCGGCGCTCACCACTGGAT
>CAYHHL010000094.1:0-20955 GCA_964356325.1 uncultured Enterobacteriaceae bacterium
CCGCACCCTCACCCGACCCCGAACCCGCCCCCGCACCCGACCCCGAACCCGACCCCGACCCCGTCACCGGAGCGTCCTACCCCCATGATCTCCCGCCGGATCGCCGCACTTCCGGATCCGCAGATGCGCCTGCGCCGCCTGGCCCGCTGGCTGGCCGAGGCCGATCCGGACGAAGCGGTGCGCGTGCTCGAACAGGCTGCGCTGGGCGCCCACACCGAAGCGAATTGGCGCCAGCTGCACTTGACGCTTGTCCATCTGCTACTTCACATTCGTCCACGACCACCCCTGCCCGGTGGACCGCTGCCGCTGCCCGAGCGTCACCTGCTGCTGCCCGAAGTGTGCGTCGCGGCCCTGATCGGCGCGGCGGCACGGCAGGAACTCTTCTTTACCGCCAGGCTGTTGCGCGACGCCTTTACTCACCCGCACCTCGTCGAAGGCATGATGCTGACGCTGCATCCGCGCGTGGAAAAGCTGCCGCTGGGTACGCGGCGGGAGAAGGCGCGCCTGCCGCACCGGGAGACGTTGGACCTGCTGATGCTCGACACCACGCCGGCGGTCGTGCTTCTTCTGGCGGAGAATCCTCGTATCACCGAGACGCATGCGGTGCAGATCGCTTCCCTGCGGCCGACGCATCCCTACGCGCTGCAGGCGCTGCTGATGCCGCTGCGGTGGTTGACGAATGACAAGGTGTGCGAGGCCCTGACCCGCAACTCGGCGGCGCCGCCGTGGCTGGTGCTGGCGCTGGTGCCGTTGTTGCCGCGGCGGGCGCAAGCCAGCGTAGTGCATCATCCTTGGCTAGATACATCGGTGCGCGCGCTGTTGGCTGCCTGGCTGGGCGTCGATCCCGGCACGCTGCTGGCGGTCAGCGAACAGCCCCAAGGTTTGGATATCTACGTGGTGGATGAACAGCTACTCGATGAGGCCGACAGCGGCGAGCCGGGGCCCGATCCAGCGTGACCGTTCTCGGGCCCTCGCTTGGCACGCGCGCGGCTTTCCGGCACGCTGCCTGCATCCACGATTCGGGAGACCTTCGCCATGCGCGTCCGCGTCACTGTCCTGCCCCGTCCCGAAGTGCTTGATCCGCAAGGTAGAGCTGTGCAGCACGCGCTGGCTGGTCTGGGCTTCCAGGGCGTCGGCGGCGTGCGCGTGGGGCGGATCGTCGACCTCGATCTGGCGGACGGTCAGCCCCGCGCCGAAGTCGAAGCCGCCGTGGCCAAGATGGCGCGCGACCTGTTGGCCAACCTCGTGGTCGAGGATTTCGCGATCGAGTTCCTGGACCGCTGAGGCCCCCGGAAATTCAAGCGAAACTCCGCAGATCAAAGCGAGGAACCATGCGCGTCGCCGTCCTGCAGTTTCCCGGTTCCAATTGCGATCACGACGTCGCGCGCGCGTTCGGACCGTTGCTCGGCTGCGACGTGCAGTGGGCCTGGCACGCCGACGCGGACCTGCCCGCGGGTACCGATCTTGCGGTACTTCCAGGTGGTTTCTCGTATGGCGACTACCTGCGCTGCGGAGCGATCGCGGCCCGCGCGCCGATCATGGCGGCGGTCAAGCGGCTGGCCGAGCAGGGTGGCTCGGTGCTGGGCGTGTGCAACGGCTTTCAGATCCTGACCGAGGCGCGCTTGCTGCCAGGCGTCCTGCTGCGCAATGCGGGGCTGCAATTCCTGTGCAAGGACATAGCATTGCGCGTGGAAAGCCATAAGAGCCAACTGACAGCCAAGCTAGCCCTGCACAGTCGCCTGGTGATGCCGATCGCGCACATGGACGGCAACTACTTCGCGGATCCGGAGACGCTCGACACCTTGGAGCGCAACGGCCAGGTGGTGCTGCGCTACGTCGACGCTTTGACCGGCGAGACCGACCCGCACGCCAATCCCAACGGTTCTGCTCGTCATATCGCCGGCTTGTGTAATGCCGCGGGCAACGTCGTCGGGCTGATGCCGCACCCGGAGCGCGCCGTCGAAGCGCTGCTGGGGCGTGAAGACGGCCGGCGGATGCTCCAGGGCTTGATCGACACCCTCGCGGCCTGATCGACGGCTTGAACACAGCGCTTTCGGGATTGCCATTCGACCTCGCGCGGCGGGTGCGGCCCAGCTCTAGCCAGCTGATCCTCAAGCAGATTCACAGCATTCCTTGTGGTCTTGACAGGCGCTGGCTAGTCCGATAAGCGAGACGAGCGCCCAGAAATTTCGTGCGAATCGTTCGGCCTGCCATGTCGCCTGGGGACAGCTGCGTCCGGTGCGATTTCGCCCTGTTGGTCAACGTGCGGGCTTCGTGTTCCTCAGGCGAGGGCGCGAGGGCGGCGGCCGGTTATTCGTCACGTGCCAACTCGTTCGCGCGAACTGACGCGCCTGGAGTTCTTCATGTTCTCGACCCATGCTGACATCGCTCCCGCCCACGGTCCGCTGCTCGTGCTGCTGCCCGGGCTGGGCGCCGTTTCGAGCACTTTCGTCGCCGGTGTCGAACTCGCTCGCCGGGGATTGGGCACGCTGGTCGGGTCCACGACCCAACTCGGGCACCTGCCGCAAGCCCTCACGCCGGACGGCGCGGCGCCTGGCAGCGTGAGCGACAACGCAACGGTGCCGATTCGGGAGGCATTGCCGCTTGCGTGCCTGCGCGACCTGGTGTTCTCCGCCTGGGACATCCACGGCGAGGACGCCTTGACCGTGGCGCGGCGCAGCGCGGTGTTGAGCGAGGCACACTTGTCTGAAGTCGGGGAGTTCCTGCGTGAACTGCGGCCCATGCCCGGCGTCCACGATCCCGCGCGGGTGCAAAGCCTGCAGCCGGTCGACATCTGCCGGCAAACGCATCGCCGCCAACAGGCTGAGCAATTGCGCGCCGACATTCGCCAAGCCAAGGCGCTGCACGGGGCGACCCGGGCGGTGGCGGTGTTCCTGGCCTCGACCGAACGCCGGCATCCGCAAACCCTGGTGCACCAGAGCCTGCAGGCTTTCGAGGCGGCGCTGGACCGCGACGACCCGGCGATCTCGCCGACGCAACTATATGCTTACGCGGCATTGCAGGAGGGAGTCGCCTTCGCCAATGGCACGCCGAACAGTGCGGCCGACACGCCGGCCCTGCGCGAATTGGCCTTGCTGCAAGGCGTGCCCACCGCGGGCCGCGACCTGAAGACCGGGCAAACGCTGCTGAAGACGGTCATCGGTCCCGGGCTGCGCGCGCGCTTCTTGGGCGTCAACGGCTGGTTTTCGACCAACATCTTGGGCAATCGCGACGGCGCTGTCCTGGACGATCGGGAGGCGTTCGCGAGCAAGGAATCGACCAAGAAGGGCGTGCTCGACTCGATTTTCCGCAAGGAGGACCAGCCGTTCCTGTACGCGCACATCGATCACGTGGTGAACATCAACTACTACCCGCCGCGCGGTGACCAGAAGGAGGGCTGGGACACCATCGACGTGTTCGGCTGGCTGGGCTACCCGATGCAGATCAAGATCAACTTCCTGTGTCGGGACAGCATCCTGGCCGCGCCGCTGGTCCTGGATCTGGCGCTGCTGCTGGATCTGGCGCAACGGGCGGGCGAGGCGGGCGTGCAGCCGTGGCTCTCGTTCTTCTTCAAGGCGCCGATGACGGTGCGCGACGGCGATCAACCGGACCACGACCTGTTCGTGCAAGAGCAGCATCTGAACGCGACGTTGTGTCGGCTGGCGAGGCAGTGGGCGGCGCAGGCCGAGCGCGAACCGGTGGTGGTCGTGCACCGCGATCGCAAGCTGGCACCGGTTTGATCGGAGGTCTCCATGAGCAGCGCTAGCGTGAAGCCACTCGATGGCCACGAGGTGCCCGTGCCGTTGCGCGGGGCCTTGATCGGCTACGGGTGGATTGCCCAGCACGGCCACGCGCCGTTCTACCGGTCGGCCAGCGGCGTGCAACTGTGCGCAGTGGCGGACGTTTGCCCGGAGAGGCGGTCGCAGGCCGAGCGTGACTTTCCAGGCGTCAGGACCTACCCGCACGCGCAGGCGCTGTTGGACGCGGAGGCGGGCCGCCTGGATTTCGTGGACATCGCGACGCCGCCTTGTGATCACGCGCCCCTGGCGGTCGAGGCGCTGACCCGCGGGCTGCACGTGCTGTGCGAGAAGCCGCTGGCGACCACCTCTGCAGCCGCGGGGGCGATGATCGAAACCGCGCGCCACCACGGCCGCGTGCTGTTCCCGTGTCACAACTACAAGCATGCGCCGGTCATCCGTACCGTGAAGAGACTGCTGGACGAGGGTCACATCGGCCGCGTGCACCTCGTCACGCTGCACACGTTTCGCAACACGCACGCCAAAGGGGTCGCGGAGTGGCGGCCGGACTGGCGGCGCGAAAAGCGGATTTCGGGCGGTGGCATCGCGATGGATCACGGCACCCACACCTTCTACCTCGCGTTCGACTGGCTGGGCGGACTGCCGCGCGCGGTGACGGCCAAGATGAGCACCCGCGGGTGTCTGGCCGCGCCGGAAAACGAGGGGGGTGAGGATCGCGCGGACGAGTGCGAAGACACCTTTTCCTGCACGGTCACGCTGCCCGGCGGCATGGCGGTCGCGCACTTGACCTGGACCGCCGGAGTGCGCCGGGTGAACTACACGATTCATGGGGAAAAAGGCGCTATCACGGTGTGCGACGACGACGTGGAACTGGCGCTGATGGGCCCGCCGCGTCCGAACGGCAATGGCGCGGCGACCTGGCAGGTGCGCAAGGAAGCGGTGCCCTCGGACTGGATGGACGCGAGCCACGTCAGCTGGTTCGCCTCTTTGTTCGAGCAGTTCCGTGGCGCCATCGCGGCCGGCGACTGGGTCTCGGACGAGGCGATGCAGGCCTGGACTTGCGTGCGGCTGATCGAGACCGCCTATGCCTCGGCGCGCCAGGGTAGTGTGGAACTGCCTGTGCTGCCGCCCTATTTCGAGGCCGGGAATCAGCCCGGCGAGGAGCTCGCATGCCCGACTGGGGCTATCCACTCGTACTCGTCGGCGCGGTAGCAGGCGTTGCTTGGACCGGACGCATCGCTATGCGCCGCATGCCGACGTTCGAGCGCATCGAGCGTGGCGGCGGCAGCGCGCTGTTGGGCAAGCACCTGCAGGCGATGGCCTATTGGGCACTGCAGCCCGTGGGCCGAAGTCTGGCCGCCTGGGGCGTGACGGCCGATGCCATCACCTGGGCGTCGCTCGTGCTCGGCCTGGGCGCGGGCGTGGCGTTGGCGATGGGCAGCTTCGGCCTCGGGGCGCTGTTGGGCGCGCTGTCGTTCCTGGGCGATGCGCTGGACGGTCTGGTGGCTCGCCTGACCCACACGGCGTCGGAAGCGGGCGAGGTGTTGGACGCCGCCGTCGATCGCTACGTCGAGTTTGCCTGGATTGGCGGCCTTGCGCTGCACTATCGTCATGATCTCCTATGGCTGGCCGTGACGATGTGGGCGTTGCAGGGCGGCTGGACGGTCAGCTATGCCACCGCCAAGGCCGAAGCGATGCACGTGCAGGCGCCGCGCGGGGCGATGCGTCGGGCCGAGCGCTGCGTGTACCTGACCGCGGGTGCGGCGTTGACCTCGCTCTGGCAGCCGCTGAGCGACCTCGTGCCGTCGCTGGCTCCAGCGTGGGCGCCATTCCGCCTGCATCCCGAGTGGCCGTCGCTGGCCGCCCTGATCCTGGTCGCGGTGGTGGCCAACGTCTCGGCCGTACAGCGGTTGCGTGTCGTCGCGCAAAGCCTGCGCATCGCCACCTCGGCTGCGCAGCCGTCCGGGCCACGGTGACCGATGCCGCTCCTGCACACGCTGCACCTGCTAGGTCGTCACCAACTCGTTTCCGTGCTCGCCACGCTCGTGGATTTCGCCTTGATGATCGCGAGTGTGCGCTTCCTGCGCGTGTCGCCGGTCACCGCCACGGTGATTGGCGCAAGCTTTGGCGCCGTCGCCAGTTTCGCGCTGGGTCGGCACTGGACGTTCGGCGCCACCCACAGCCATCCCGCGCAACAGGCCCTGCGTTACGCGCTGGTCGCCACGCTGAGCCTGGGCTGGAACGCGTTCGGCGTGTGGCTGCTCGCCCTGGAACTGGGCCTGCAATACGTCGCCGCTCGCGCCATCACCGCGCTTCTGGTCGGCTGGTTGTGGAACTTTCCGATGCACCGCCACTTCGTCTTCGCCCCCCTGAGGTCGCCATGAACGTCACGCAAGCTCCGGTCAAGCGCAAAGCCCTGCACCAAATGCGTATCGGCCAACCGACCGACCAGCGGCCGATCCTGCGCACGGCCATTCCGGGACCGAGGAGTCGGGCGTTGCGCGCGCTCGAAGATCAGCACCTCGCGCCGGGCGCCCAGGCCTATGCGCTGGAGGCCGGCGTGGTCGTCGACTTCGCGCAAGGCACGGCAATTACAGACGTCGACGGCAACACCCTGCTCGACTTCGTGGGCGGCATCGGCGTCGGCGCGCTGGGGTATTCACACCCCAAGTGGGTCAAGGCCGTTCAGGAACAGGCGGGCCGGACGGCGATCGGTTCGTACACCAGCGAAGCCCGCGTCGACCTGCTCGAACGCCTGTCCGAACATCCGCCGGCACCGGGCGTGCACCGCGTGCAACTGTATTCGGGCGGTGCCGAAGCGGTCGAAAGCGCGCTGCGTCTGGCCCGCAACTACACGGGACGCCACGAGTTCATCAGCTTCTGGGGCGCGTTCCACGGCAAGACGATGGGCGCGCTTTCGCTGATGGGATCGAACTGGAAAAAGGGCATGGGCCCCCTGTTGCCGGGCGTGCACCAGTCGCCGTACGCCGACTGCTACCGCTGCCCGCTGGGGTCGACCTACCCCACGTGTGGGCTGGCGTGCGTCGAGTTGTTGCGCCAAACCATGAAGAACACTGGTGAAATCGCCGCCATCATCGCTGAGCCCGTGCAGGGGACCGCGGGCAACATCGTGCCGCCCAACGACTTCCTGCCCGCGGTGGCCGCCATCGCCCACGAACACGGCGCCTTGTTCATCGCCGACGAGATGATAACTGGCGTGGGCCGCACCGGCACCTTCTGGGGCGTCGATCATTCCGGTGTCCGGCCCGACATCGTCACAGTGGGCAAGGCGTTCGGCGGCGGCTTCCCGGTCAGTGGCCTCTTGACCACCGACGCGATTGCGCAAGCCAAGCCGTGGAGCGCGCCCTCGGGTTCGTCGTCGAGTTATGGAGGCAATCCACTGGCTGCGGCGGCGGCGGCGGCGGCGGTGCGCATCGTCGACGAGGAACGCCTGGTGGACAACGCGCGCGACGTCGGCGCCGTGCTGCTGGATGCCTTGCGCGACCTGCCTGAGCGCTATCCTTTCGTAGGGTTGGTGGACGGTCGCGGCCTGATGCTCCGCATCGAACTGGTGCGCGACCAGGTGAGCAAGGCACCGATGTCGCGCACGGCGTGCAAGCAGTTGTTCCACGGCCTGGTGCGGCGCGGGTTGATCACCATGGCGACGTCGCCGCACCTGCGCCTGCAACCGGCCCTGACCCTGGACGCGCAAACGGCGCTGACCGGCGCGGCGATCCTGCGCGAAGCCTTGGACGAGGCTTCGCAGCAGGGTTGGTGGAGCGCGCCGTGACCCGTTTCCTGACCCACGTCAGCCAGTTATGGCAGACCGAGGCCAAGCCTCAGCCCGCTCTGTCACTGCCACCCTGGCACTGGCGCAGGATCTGGCAGTGGCTGCGGCACTGGCAATGGCTCCTGCTGGTGTCGCCGCTGATGCTGTGGCCGCTGTACTGCGTGTCGATTGGCGAGCGGCGCTGGGAGCACGCGGTGATGTTCGCCCTGCCGCCGCTGCTGGCTTGGGGTAACGTGGCGTCCAAGCGCTTGTTCGTGGGCATCTTTCCGCTGTTCATGGTCGGTCTGGTGTACGACGCGATGCGCTTCGTCAAGCACGTAGGCGTGACGCCCGAGCGGGTCCACGTCTGCGATCTCCAAGCCTTGGACGCGCGGTGGTTCGGCTTGGGCTCGCAGTCCTGGCCGGACTATTGGCTGGCGCACGGCAACCTGGCAGCCGACGTCTACTTCTCGATTCCGTACGGCACCTTCCTGTACGTCACGGTAGCCTACGCCATCTGGCTGTACCGCGCCGAGTACGACGGCCTGCGCCGGTTCGCCTGGACCTTCCTGCTGACCAACCTCGCGGGATTCCTGACGTATCACATCTACCCCGCGGCGCCGCCCTGGTATTTCCACGCCAACGGCTGCACGGTGGATCTGGCGGCAAAGGCGAGCGAAGGCATGCACCTCGCGCGGGTCGATGCCCTGCTGGGCTTTCAGTATTTCGCCGGTTTCTACTCGCGGTCCAACGACGTGTTCGGCGCGGTGCCGTCCTTGCACGTCGCCTATCCCTTGCTGATCGTGCTCGAAGGGTGGCGTCGACACGGCGCGCTGGGGCGGACGCTGACCTGCTGGTTCTTCGTGTCGATGTCGGCGGCGGCGGTGTATCTCGACCACCATTGGGTTTTCGACGTCGCGCTGGGTACGCTGTATACGCTGGTGGTGTACGCGCTGGTGCGCCGGGCGATCCAGCCGGTGACCCAGCCTGAGACACAGCCAGCCTTGCTGGTGGACAACGCGACGACGTGAGGACGGATGCAGCGCCTGCGGTTCTGGCTCGCGACGTGGTTTGGCTGTGGTCTGGTGCCGCGGGCGCCGGGGACCATGGGCTCACTGGGGGCAGTGCCGCTGTACCTCGTGGTGCGCCCCCTGGGCCTGGACGCCGTGGCGCTGGTGGCGTTGCTGCTGACCGGCGTAGGCATCTGGGCGGCGCAACACGTGGCGGACGCACGCAAGCTGCATGACCCGCAAATCGTGGTCATCGACGAAGTCGCCGGGATGTTCGTGACCCTGCTGGGCGCGCGCGACGATTGGCGTTGGATTATCGCGGGTTTCGTGCTGTTCCGCCTGCTGGACGTGTGGAAACCGTGGCCGGCGCGTCAGGCTGAGCGCATCCACCCGGCGGGCTGGGGCATCGTACTGGACGACGTGTTCGCCGGGGCTTGGGGCGCGTTGATCCTGTTGGCGGCGCAGCGGTTGGGAGTGGGCTGAAGGCGTTGCGGTGATGCCGTCGCGCCCGTCAAAGGCAGGCTTCTTGGCACGCGGCCTGCGACTCGAACGTCTTGTCGCAGAAAGGCTCGCAGCCACAGCAGCCTGGGCACGTGGACACGCACTTGGTGCCGTTCCAGACGACGAGGCCCTTGGCGTTGCAGATTTCGGCCACCCAAGCCGGTTGGATGGCGGTGCAGGCAGGCGGTGGCGGCGTGCAGACGCCCGGGCCGAAGTAGCCCGCGCCGCAGTCGAGGTTGCACGGGCAGAACGCCGCGCCCTGGCACTTCTGGCCGGCGGGGCAGTCGACGTCTTTCCAGCAGCGGCCCGGTTCGGCCACGGGCACGCAGGTCGACCAGCCTATCCCCGAGAGCGCCATGCACTGGGCGCCGGCAGGACACACGCCAGCCTCCGTGCAGCAGTCGACTGGGCCGCCCTGGCGCTGGCCTGGAGTGTCCCCGAGCGTTGCCACATCGGTGCCGCCGTCGCCCTTCGCATCCGCAGCGACGTCGGCGAACGCATCGGGCCCGATGGCATCCGGGCTGGTGTCGGCCACCGAGTCGGGCCCGGCATCGCTCGGACTGCTATCGGCCGCGAGCCCGTCGTCCAGCGCGGCGGCCGTGTCGGCGACGTCAGCCACCGTGCCAGTCCGGACGCTCCCCGTGCGCGGTGACGTGCAGCCTCCGAACGAGACGACCACAACGAGGCAGATTCCAGTCCATTTCCACAGCGCCACGGCCACCTTCTTCGCGCCTGAGGGCGACGGGCGGAAGAGTCTGCCAGGGTGCAGGCTAGATCGCCATGCGCCGCGCTCGGAGATCTGCGCCCCGGCGATCCGGCTTGACAGTGCGCCAACTCCAGTCGATTCTTGGGTTCAGCCGTTGCCGGCCCTGGGCGCCAAGTGGCCGTTGCCCACAGATTCTGGGTCGTTGCCCAACGTCTGCCGTTCTCCTATTGCGGAGCTACCATGCGTCGTCTTGTCCTTGCCGTTCTTGCCGTGACCCTGGCATTCGGCTGCGAGAAGGCCAAGGCGCCAGCCAGCGAGGGCGACGCCGACACGCAGGACAGCGCCGACGTCGCCGCCGCCGACTCGGCCGAGGACGCTGTCGCCGACGCAGCGTCAGATGCCCAGGCCGACGCCCCCGCGCCTGCCGACACGCCAGAACCCACCGACATCCCAGGCCTTGCCGACGTCCTGGCTGCGGCAGACGCTGCCGAGCCTGTCGACCTCCAGGCAGCCGCGGACGCCCCCGTGGACGCCCCGGGACCTGCGGATGTGCCTGAGCCCGCAGACGTGATGGCAGCCACCGACACCGTTCAACCCGTCGATAGCCAAGCACCGGCCGACATTCCGGGACCAGCCGACGCTGCCAACCCGCCAGACGCACAGCCGGTTGTCGACAGCGCCGGCCCCGCCGACAGCGCAGGTGCCGATGCCAATCCGACGGCAGACGCCTCGGTCGATGCCGCCTCGCCGCCAGCATGGTCGCCCGCTCCACCGTGCGCGACCTCGGCCGACTGTTCGGATGCCGTAGCCAAAGTCTGCGACGGAGCCGCCCACGTTTGCGTTGCCTGCCAGACCTCGGCCGACTGCGGTCCTGGCCACCTATGCCAAGGAAAAACATGCGTCGCGGCAGTTGGTTGCAAGAACGACAGCGAGTGCAAGGCTACCCAGCAAGTCTGCGACAAGGCGGCGCTCGCCTGCGTGGATTGCCTGGGCGCCAACGACTGCGCCGTGGGCCAACAGTGCTCGGGTCAGCAGTGCGTCGCGGCCAAGGCATGCAAATCGAACAAGGAATGCGATGGCGTCTGCAGTCCCGCCGGCCTGTGCGTGGCGTGCGTGGCCAGCGACGACTGCGCCAGCGGCCAGTACTGCACCGCGGCTTGGGCCTGCGCCCCGGTCCAGTGCAAGGTCGCGGCTTGCGGCGGCGCGGCCCTGTTCGCCTGCAAGGTCGACGGCAGCGGCTACGAGACCGGCAAGCTGTGCAATGACGGCAACGCCTGCACTCTCGACGTCTGCCTCGGCTCGGCATGCAAGGCGAGCGTGCCCAAGGTGTGCGACGACGGCAATCCCTGTACCGACGATATATGCGACAAATCACAGGGTTGCGTGGCGCTGCCGAACGCCAACGCCTGCAGCGACGGCGACCCGTGCACGCTCGGCGACGTTTGCTCGGGCGGCAAGTGCACCACGGGTTCGCAGACTTGCGATGACGGTGAGCCCTGCACCGCCGACGCCTGCAGCGGTGGCCAATGCACGCACGCCGCCAAATCGGGCGACTGCTCGGACGGCTCGCTGTGCACGGTGGGCGACCAGTGCCAGGGCGGGAAGTGCGCGGGCGGCGCCGCCAAGACTTGCGACGACGGCAACAGTTGCACGCTCGACGCCTGTGACCCCAAGGCCGGCTGCACGCTCACGCCCAAGCTCAACGCGACCTGCTCGGACGGCAACGCCTGCACGACCAGCGACGTCTGCTTCCAGGGTCAGTGCGTTGCCAAGCCCAAGGACTGCGACGACGCCAACCCGTGCACCGACGACACCTGCGCCAACGGCTCGTGTTCGCACGCCAATAACGCCGTCCCGTGCAAGGCCGCTGGCGCCTGCGGTCAGTGCAGCGCCGGGGTCTGTGCCACCAGCCTGACCGGTTTCGACGTGACCTTCGGCGCTGGCGGCAATGACGACTTGCGGGCGTTGGTTCCGAGTTCAGACGGATTCTTCGCGGCCGGCATCACCAGTTCGAAGGGCGCGGGCAAGGACGACGGCTGGCTCGTCCGCATCGACAAGGACGGCGGCAAGCTGTGGGACAAGACCGCGGGCGGAGCGGCCACCGACCAATTCACTGGCGTGACCGCCCTGGCCGATGGTTGCGCCGCGGCTGGGCGCACCGACAGTGGCAGCGACGCGAATGGCGACGGCTGGCTGGTACGCTTCGACGGCACCGGCAAGTCCTTGTGGAACAAGACCTATGGCGACAACGAAACCCAGACGCTGCTGGCCGTGGTGTCCTACTCGGGCGGCTTGGCGGCGGCGGGGTACGGCAAGTTCAGTGGCGCGTACTCCGGGTGGCTGATGGGCGTCGACGCGGCCAGCGGGGCCTTGCTGTGGGAGGAAATCGTCACTGGCGCCAACAACTTCGTCACCATCGCCGCGGCGCCCGACGCGGGCGGCATCGCAGCCGGCGGTTCGAACACCGGCAAGGGCGTGGTCCTGGTCCGTTTCAAGCCCAGCGGCGCCATTGCCTGGCAACAGACCTTGGCCCCCACCGCCAGCTTGGGTGTGACCAGCGTAGCCGCGGTCGGCGACGGCTTTGCCGTGGCTGGCGGTCTGGCCCCCGGCGGCGCGTGGGCCGACCAGGACCTGTGGCTCATGCGTGTCGACAGCAGCGGCAAGTTGTTGTGGCAGCAGACGTTCGACTTGGGCAAGAGCGAGAACTTCACGGCCATCAGCGGACTGTCCGACGGCGGCGTGATCGGCTCGGGCTACCGGTACGACCCGTCCACCGGCTTCGAAGCGGTCAGCCTGCGGGTCGACTCGGCGGGCACCAAGCTGTGGGAAAAGCAGACCGGCGGCACCGGCAACCAGCGCTTCTGGGCGGTCGCGGCACTGCCAGATGCCTATGTTTTTGCTGGAATGACCTCATCCAAGGGCAACGGCCAGGACGATGGCTGGCTGGTCAAGATGGGTACCGGCGGGGTCGCCTCGTGCGAGTGCACCGAAGACACGCAATGCGCCGACGCCAACCCGTGCTCGACCGACCTGTGCTCGACGCAGGGCAAGTGCGCGCACGGCGTGGAAGCGGCCGGCACGCCCTGTGGTCCCTACACGGGCTGGTCCTGCACCGGCGAGGGCAAGTGCGCGCCCAGCACCTGTGGCAACGGCAAGTGCCAGGGGCTCGAGGACGCGGTGAACTGCAAGGTGGACTGCGCCAAGCCCATGAGCGGCTGCGGCGACGGAGTCTGCGATCTCGGCGAGGCCTGGTGGACCTGCCCGTCGGACTGCTCGGAGCCCTCGACCTGCGGCAACGGCTATTGCGAAGCGGGCGAGTCGAGCTGGACCTGCCCCAAGGATTGCAAGGTCGGCACCTGTTCGTGGCAGTGCGGCGGCAAGAGCTACGGGGCTTGCTATTGCGACAACTTGTGCACGGTGTTTGGCGATTGTTGTTGGGATTATTGGTACTACTGCAAGTAGCGTTGGCTGGCCAGCACGAACTGTTGCCTGAGGAGAGTGTCAATGGCTGCGACGGGTTCGGAGACAGCGCCGTCGCCCCCCGCCGCCCATCGGCCCCGGCCGAGCGTTCTGCTGATCGAGGACGAAGCGCCCATCGCCGACACGCTGACCTACGCGCTGACGACCGAGGGCTTCGAAGTCACCTGGCACGCGCTCGGTCGCGATGGCCTGGCCGCGTTGCAGCAGCGGACGTTCGATCTGGTCATCCTCGACGTCGGCCTGCCCGATGGCAATGGTTTCGAGTTGTGCAAGCAAATCCGCCGGCATTCGGACGTGCCGCTGATGTTCCTGACCGCGCGCACCGAGGAAATCGACCGCATCATCGGCCTGGAGATCGGCGCCGACGACTACGTGGCCAAGCCGTTCAGCCCGCGCGAAGTCTGTGCCCGCGTCAGGACCATCCTCAAGCGCACGCGCCCGCCCGCGGCTGAAGCGAGCTTCGAGCACGACAGCGCCGCGGGACGCATCCGCTACCAAGGCCGATTGCTGAACCTGACGCGTTACGAGTACTTGCTGCTGGGAACGCTGCTCGCCTCGCCGGATCGCATCTACAGCCGCGCGCAACTGCTGGATCTGGTCTGGAGCGAAGCCGACGCCTTCGACCGCACCGTCGACACCCACGTCAAGACCTTGCGTGCCAAGTTGCGCGAAGTCGATCCCGACCGCGACCCGATCGCCACCCATCGCGGCATGGGCTACAGTCTGCAGGCGCAGCGGTGAACATCAGCCTACGGATCTTGCTCGGCTATTTCCTCATCGTCGGCGTGGCTGGCTGGTTCGTCCTCGCGGTATTCATGGCCGAGGTCAAACCAGGCGTGCGCCAGGCGATGGAAGACACGCTGGTCGACACCGCCAACGTGCTCGCCCGCCTCGCCGCTCCGGACTTGCAGACCGGTCGCATCCAGGACGGCGCGTTTGCCAAGGCGTTGCAGGACGTCGACCGCCAGCGCCTCGATGCGCAAGTGTGGTCGGTGCGCAAGGCCCACATCGACTACCGCGTCTACATCACCGATACCCATGGCATCGTGGTCTTCGACTCGGCCAGGACCGACCTGGGCCGCGACTTCTCGCGCTGGAACGACGTGCGGCGCACCCTGCACGGCCATTATGGCGCCCGCAGCACGCGTTCGGATCCAGCGGACGCGGCCTCGTCCGTCATGCACGTGGCGGCGCCGATTCGCGACGGCACACGGTTGCTCGGAGTGCTGACGGTGGCCAAGCCGAACCGCACGGTCGAGCCGTTCATCGCCCGCAGCCAACGCAAGATCCTGATGGCTGGACTGTGGTTGCTGGGCGTGTCGCTGGCCATCGGCGTGCTGTTTTCGCTTTGGATCACCGGCTCGCTGCGGCAGTTGTTGCGCTATGCCGAACGGGTGAGCCAGGGCGAGAAAGCCGAGCCGCCAGCCCTGGGTAGCTCGGAATTGGCGAGGCTGAGCCGGGCGCTGGCCGGCATGCGCGAGAAGCTGGAGGGCAAGCAGTACGTCGAGCGCTATGTCCAGACGCTGACACACGAAATGAAGACGCCGCTGACGGCGATCCGGGGCGCGGCCGAACTGCTGGGCGAGGACCTGCCAACCGAACAGCGTGAACTCTTCGCCGCCAACGTGCTCGAACAGACCGAGCGCATGCACCAACTGGTGGAACGGATGCTGGAATTGGCGAGCGTCGAGTCGCGGCAACGGCTGGAGCAGGTCGCGCCGGTGGCGATGCAACCGCTGGTCGAGGAACTGCTGGCGGCGCGCGGACCCCAGATCGCCAAGAGCCAGCTGACCCTGGACGCGAAGTGGGCCGACTGCAGTGTCCAAGGCGATCGGTTCCTGCTGGGCCAGGCGATCGGCAACCTCCTGGACAACGCCATCGATTTCAGTCCACAGGGCGGGCGGCTGGACGTGGCGCTGACCTTGGCGACCGACACGGTGACGGTGACCGTGGCCGACAGCGGCGATGGCGTGCCGGACTATGCCCAACCGCGCGTGTTCGAACGCTTCTACTCGCTGCCCCGGCCGGCGACGGGTCGCAAGAGCACCGGGCTCGGCCTGCCCTTCGTGCGCGAAGTCAGCGACCTGCACCGCGGCGAAGTGACGTTGGCCAATCGTCCGGAGCGCGGGGCGGTGGCGACATTGGTGCTGCCGCTCACCCAAGTTCGCTGACTTCACCCTCGCTTCACTTCCAGCCCATCGTGGCTTCACGCAGGCACGCGACACTGGGACCTCACCCACCCGAGGAGGTCCGTCATGTCCCGTTCCCTGTTCGTCAAACTGCTCGTCATCGCCGGTCTCATGCTGCTGCTGCTCGTACCGTTGGACATGGTGTCTGGCCTCGTCGGCGAGCGGCGCCAACAAAACGCGATGGTCCAACGCAACATCGAGGAAAGTACCAGCGGCCCGCAGCGCATCACTGGACCTGTGCTGGTGATTCCGTATCGCGTCCACCACGTCAGCAAGGAGAAGGTCAAGGTTCCGCAAGAAGTCATGGTCATAGTCCAGGAGGACGGTCAGGCTCGCGAAAAGCCCGTGATCAAGGAGGTGTGGAAGGAGGTGGTCACGGAATCCTACTCGGACCACAGCGTCACAGTGCTGCCCGAAACGCTGCGGATCCAGGGCAAGGCGGCGACCACGACGCTGTACCGCGGCATCTACGAAGCCCTGACTTTCACGGCGGATACCCAGCTTGCCGGGACGTTCCAGGTCGACGTCGTGGCGTTGGCGCGCGATCCGAGTGCCACGTTCGGCGAGCCCTACGTCGCGCTGGGCGTGGGTGACGTGCGCGGCATTCGCAATGCGCCGGTGCTGCAGTGGCAAGGGCGCGCCATCGCGGTGGAGCCCGGCAATGCTTACGGATCATTGGGCGAAGGCGTGCACGCTCCGGTGGCGGTGGACGCCAAGACCAAGGGCAACTACATGTTTTCACTGACGTTGAAGCTCCTGGGCACCGGCAGTCTGCACTTCACGCCGCTGGGCAAGGACACGCGCGTGACGCTGGGCGCGGACTGGCCGCATCCGTCGTTCACCGGGCGATTCCTGCCGGCGCAACGCCAGGTGCGCGAGGACGGTTTTCGCGCCGAGTGGCAGACCTCCTGGTTCGCCACCAACATGGACCGCAGCTTCGACTCGCGCGATCTGGCCGGCGTGCATGCGCAAGATTTCGGCGTGGCGTTCATCCAACCGGTCGACACCTACCAGCAGGCCGAGCGGGTGACCAAGTACGCGATCCTGTTCGTACTGCTGACGTTCACGGCGTTCTTCCTGTTCGAAGTGCTCAAGCGCTTGCCCATCCATCCGATGCAATACCTGTTGGTCGGAGCGGCGTTGGCGATGTTCTACCTGCTGGTCATCGCCCTTTCGGAGCACATCGAATTCGCCTGGGCCTACGCGTCGGCGAGCGTGGCTTGCGTCTGCCTCATCGGCTTCTATCTCGCGCATGTGCTTCAGCATTGGCGGCGTGGCTTCGGCGTCGGCGCGCTGCTGGGCCTGCTGTACGCGGCGCTGTTCGGCCTGGTGCAGTCCGAGGACAACGCGCTTCTGCTGGGGGCGCTGCTGCTGTTCGCGGTGTTGGCCGGGCTGATGGTGCTGACGCGGCGCCTGGATTGGTACCGCGTCGGTCGGGAGGTGGGGCAGGGCGAGCGGGTGGTCTGACTTCGAGGTTCCGAGGATCCGGGTTGCGTGCGACAGGAGGGCGGCGTAGGGTGCAGCGTGGCCAGGGACTCGATATGAACCCGCGGGCGTCTATCTCAGTTTGTATCCGTGGGGGACGCGATGGCGATGCGACGACGCTTGGCTTTCTGCTTGGCCTGGTGGTGGGTCGGTTGCGTGCCAGCGCCGGACGTCCAGGTTCAGGGGGATGCTGTCCTCGATGCCTCTGGAAATACACCGGATGCTGACGCCGCGACCGCACCGGGGCAGGATACGACGCCGCGGTCCCTTGCGGATGCCGGAACGGACTTGCCCAAAGTCACGGATGACGCGGATTCCGCTCTCGCTCTCATCGATGCCACCGTCGACGTAGCGACCGTGGATGGTGCACCTGCCGACGCCAAGGACGCCGGAGCCCCCGACACGGGACCGCCCCCTGTCGCGAAGCCGTGGACACCGCCTGCGATGGCAGCCTACGCGGCCATCAATCCATGGCAGGATTGTCCAAGCGGCGTCAAGGACATGCCTGACCTGCCCTCGGTCGCGACCTCGACCTGCGGTGCTGCCTGCGACGCCGCGCCTCATGCCACGACCCAGTGCGTGCAGGGGTTGTGTGTGGTTGCCCGCTGCGCCCTGGGCTGGCAGGACGTCAACGGCCATGGGCATGACGGCTGCGAGATCGAGCACCCGGCGACGTCGCAGCGCTGGGTGGACGCTGCGGCCGACCCCGACGTGGCAGACGGAACTGCCGCGCATCCTTTCGCCGGCCTTCAGGCCGCGGTTGACGGAGCGCTGCCAGGGAGTTGGATCCGCATTCTGCCAGGTGAATACAAGGTATGGAACAAACCTGTCATCGTCAGCACTCCCGGTTTGGTCATCCGCGGTGAAGACCTGGAGCCGACAAAAGTCACGAGCGGGGAGTGGATCATTACCGCACCTCACGTCACCCTCGAAGGCATCCAGCTCGTGAAACTCGGGATCTCCGCTCCATACGCCGTCGTTCGGCATGCACAATTCGCGGCAGTGTCGCTCGGTTCGTTCATCGGATCGCAAGCCAAGGCCACGCGGGTCGCACTTTGCGATGTCGGCCCCACTTCCCCCGGCTCGAATTATTTCGCAGCCATCGATTTGCAACAGGGCGGCCAGGTTATCGGCAACACCGTGCATGACATCACGAAGGAGAGTTGCGGCTATTCGGTGAACCTCTCCGGCATCCATCTTCACGGTGCCAGCGAGGTGCGAGCCAACACGGTGGACAACCTCGCGGTGCAGAATACCAAGTCCTTTGAATGCTATGACTTGAAGACAGCGACTCCAGTCGCGATCATCGTGTCGACGCAGCAAGGTGTCGTCATTGCCGCCGACAACCTGGCGCAAGGTGTGCCGATCCGATTCCTCGGTCCAGAGGCATCGGCGACGAGCGTCACCGGCACTGCCGGCACCATGGTCGCGACGAATCATGGCGACGTGCATGTCGACTGCGCGCACGACGTGACCGTGACCGGGTGGTTGGGCGGAACCATCGAATTGCACGAGTGCGTTCACTGCCGTATCGAAAAGAGTACGCCGGTCACGGTGAACGTCGTCGCGTGCTCGGACATCCACGTGGCGAAGAACACGGTCTCCGGGAAAATCAACGTCAGCAACTCGCTCGATGCCCACATCGTCGGCAACATCCTGACCTCCAATGGCTACGCCGACGCTAGAATCGACATCGCCACCTCACCCTCGGTCACCGTGGCAGACAATGACGTCTTGGGCGGGTCGGCCCCTAGCCAGCCATCCGACAAGATCGGCCCTGTTCCCAAGGGAGACCCTTCATTCGGCCTGCGGATCCAGGGCTGCCCTGCTGCGCAGATCCTCGGCAATCACGTGACCGGGATCAACAGCGCCAACATCTACGTGGACAAAAGCGATTCGCTGGTTTCCGGCGCTCCGGGCCCGACCTGGGGCATCCATGTCTCCAATTCGGCCAATGCCATGCTGTTGGCCAATTTGGTCGAGCAGATCAGTGTATCCGGTTCAGGCTATGCCACAGGCATCCAGATCGAGGGCAGTCCAGGAGCCGCGCTGGTCGGCGGCACGGTTCGCAAAATCAAGGCGTACCCGCAACTGAGCGTGACGAGTTACGTCCCAGGCATTACATACGAATCCTACTACATCGGCGGCAACGTGGCCGGCATCCGCCTTTCCGGCAACGTGTCCGTCAGTGGCGTCCTGGTGTCGGACATCAAAGGTTTGTCCTGGCAATGCCCGCCCGATGAGCCCAACGTCTACTCATGCTTTGTCGGGGGAACCCCGGCCAGTTCTCGCTGCATAGAGGTCTCGGCCGGCAGTGCTACCCTCAGCCACGTTACCTGCCACGGCCTCACGACCTTGGGAATCGAGGATGCGAGCGCCGGTTCGACTCTGAGCAACAGCCTCGTTTCGACCGGCGGCCCTTGCTTGTCTGGCGCCACGACGGCCAGCTACACGACGTTTCACGGCTGCATCGGCCCACCGGTGTGCGCGACCTGCAGTGTCGCCGACCCGCAATTCGTCGATGCCGCCAAGGGAGATTTCCACCTCAAGGCGACATCCCCCGCGATCGATTCGGCAGATCCGGCCGCGCCATGGTGCGCTGAGCCCAAACCCAATGGATGTCGAGCTGATCGAGGCGCCTACGGCAACACGGCGGAGGCTGCGGCCAGCCCTGGTGGACTGCATTGCCCGTGCGTGCCCTGAATCGCAGCGTTCGGCCTCGAGCACTCAGGTCGTCACCGAGCCCTGCTTGCCCTTGGCTTCCTTGCGGTTGTAGGCCGTGCCCTGGGTGCTCTTGCCGTGCACATGGCCGATCTTGTTGTTGCGGATCTTCGTACCGGTTGAATCCTTCTCGCCTTTCGCAGAGTTGAACCAGTTCGACACCAGGCCGTGGACGCCCGCGTTCTGCGCCTTGTTGCCGGCGATGACGTTGTTGTTCGAGGCGTTGGACACCCGCACGGGATCGCCGCCGACGTCGTTGAACTGGTTGTTGCGCACCAAGTTGTTCGAGGACTGGTCGCGCAGGTACACGGCGTGGAACAGGTGGTTGCCCTCGCCGTGCTGGGTGGTCTGCCTGCCTTTGTCGTCGGTGTTGTGGAAGGTCATCTCGCCGTTGGTCAGGCCCTGGAAGTTGCAGTCCTCCACCACCGAATTCTGTACACCGCGCATCATGACGCCGGCCGCGCCGAAACGCAGGTCGTTCCAGACCCGCTCCTTGCGGGCCGTGTGCGCATTGCCGAGGTCGGAGAAGTTGACGTCGTGGATCGACGCGCCGCCCACGAAGGCGTTGATGCCACCGTCCCATTCGTTGGCCTTGCCGGCGACCTGCTGGGGCGAAATCTCGATGCCCCCGGACTCGAAGCCGCGGATGCTGAGGTTCTTGACCTCGAGGTTGGCGGCGGCCGGACGGTCCACGCTGGTGGTGCCAGTGCCGACTGCGGGGCGATAGGACAGGAAGTAGCCGACCGTCGGGTGCCCACCGTGGACACCGGTCACGGTGCCACCCTGACCGTCCAGCACGATCTTCTGCTTGGGGTTGTAATAGTTCCACAGCGTCTGCGCCGTCGCCTGGACCTGGCCGCCGGGCGTGACCTTGATGACGATTTCAGGGTCTTGGGGCTTGGCCGTCGTCAGCCAATCGTGCACCTCGCCCAGCGTGGCGAATGCCTGGCCCGCGACCAGGAACTGGCCGGGCGGCTCTTGCCCGTGCTGTTTGCCGTGCTGGGGCTGCGGCTTGCCCTGTTCCTTCAGCGCGTGGTTGTTCTGGAGCGTCGCGCCTTGCCTCTCGCCGGCCGTGGGCTTGGGCTTCAGCGTCGCCTTTTGCGCGTCATAGCCAGCAGTTCCGCCAGTCTTGGGCGCGGTGACCTTGGCGCGCGCATCGACGCGTGGCGCAGGTGGCTTGGCGGGGGCCTTCTTCGCAGACGGTGCCGGGCTCTGGTGGCGCATGGCGTCTCTCAATCGGGCAGGGCGACCGCCCGGCAGCATGGTAAGGCCGCGGTGTGGCGAATCCAACCGACGGACCGGGCGCCCTGCCGGCGCGTAGGGTCTTGCCGCCCCG
>CAYHHL010000095.1:0-20656 GCA_964356325.1 uncultured Enterobacteriaceae bacterium
CGACGTGCGAGGCTGCACCGTCTGGCTGCCCCGAGCCACAGCGAGCGAAGAACTTGCCGACCAACCTGCGAATCCCCCAGCGTTTGCTGCACTTGCTCGCCGCCTGCGCCGTGCTCCTGCTCGCGCTGCCCGAGGCCAGGGCGACGCCGCACCGGCCTCACCGTGGCCAGGCCGTTCATGCGGTTCATCACGGCAAGGGCAAGCACAGAAGGCCGCGCCAACGCAGGGGAATGCCGCCTTCGTTCACCGCTGATTCGCCGCCCGGGCGCTGCAAGGTGCGCCTCGATCGGGCGCGATTCCGCGACACGGTGCCGACGTTTGCCGCGCGCAATCGCATCTCGGTGCCGACCTTCATGGCCCTGAACCACCTGCCCGCGGACGCCAGGCTCGTGCATCGGCGTCGCTACGTCTCGGCGCGCGGCAGTTTCGGCGAACGCCTGGTGCAGGGCGAGTCGCTCGGGCCGACCGACGCCAACCTGATCGTGGTCAATCCGTCGCGGGCGTGGGGGCAAAAAGCTGTAGTTTCCGTGTTGAAGGCCGCGGCCCAACGCACGCAGCAAAGGTTGCCGGGGCCGCGTCTGGTCGTGGAAGACCTTTCGATGCCCCAAGGAGGCTGCATGTCTCCGCACCGCGAGCACCGTGGTGGCTTGGAGGCCGATGTCGGCCTGTACCACAAGACCGAGGTGAAGCGGCTGAAGCGCGCAGTTTCAGGTAGTTTGGATGCACGCCGGGAGTGGTACTTCTTGCGCACGCTCATCGAGACCGGCCTGGTGCACCGCATCCTGCTCGACCGGCGGGTGATCGCGATGCTGCGAGTGGAAGCCCGGCGCCAGAAGACCCCGGCGGAAGCTCAGGCCAAATGGTTCGCGCGAATCTTCACGCACGCCGCAGGTCACGACAACCATACGCACATCAAGTTCCGCTGTCCGAAGCAGGGGTGCCCGGAACAGCCGAACCTGGGACCGGAAATCGATCTGGCGGACGAATCGACGGCGACGGCGCAATAGCTCGGCCGGCGTCGCACCGCTCTTGCCAGCCATGTGCTCGACATCGCGATTGGAACGCGGTAAGCAGTGCGCACAGGCGACTTCGCTACGGAGCGCTGCAACGGAGGTCGAGATGCCCAAGGGTGAACAGAAAGCCGCGAAGACCAACAAGCCCAAGGTGACGACGGCCGAGAAGCAGAAGAAGAAGAAGGAAAAGGCCGCTTCCAAGAAGTAGCCGCGCCGGTCACGCCCACAGCCGCGCCGCTGTTCCCCGCACAATGCGCTCGAACGCGGCGTCGTCGGGCAACCGCCTTGCCAGCACGCGCAGTTCGCGATCCGCCTCGTAGGGCACGATCGGGAAGTCCGTGCCGTACAGGATTCGATGCGACCACCGCTCGACCGCGTCCCAGTCCGGGCGCACGGCGAAGTACTCCGCGCACGCCATCGCCGTGTCGAGGTACAGGTGCTCGTGGCGTTGCAGTAACGCGAAATACTCAGCGAATTCATCGGCGCCCACGTGCGGGACGATGAGCTTCAGGTTCGGCAACCGCCGCAGCACCGCTTCGGTCCGCGCCGCGCTGCAGATCGCCTGCGTGTCGACGCCGTACGCCCGCGAGGACGGCTCACGCCCGGCGTGGACGACTGCCGGGATGCCCAGATCCTGACATTGCTCCAGCACTTCGAGTACTCGTGGGTCATCGATCGCCAGCTTCTGGACGTGGCAGTGCAGCTTGATGCCGCGCAGGCCATGGAACTCGACCGCCTCGCGCACCACCGCGCGCGCGTCGGGTTCGCCCGGCAGCACCGTACCCACGCCGGTCACGTGCGGCAGGTTCCTGCATAAGTCCCCTAGATAACGGTTCAAGTAGCGCGCCGCTCCCGGCTTGTGCGCGAACACCAGCGCCACCAGCCGAGCCGTGCCCACCCGCTCCAACTCGGCCAGTACCTGCTCGGCCGTGCCGCGAAAAGCGATCTCCCAGGCGTGCGCGTCGAACCATCGCCACAGCGCCGCATAGAAAGCGTCCGGAAACAGATGGACATGCGCGTCGGTCACTCCGGTCAGCAGGCCCTGGGCGCGCCGCCTCGCTTCCCGGGCGATGGTCTCGGGCGGGTCGCGATCATCCAGCGGCTGCAAAGTGGTGGCGACGATGCGGTCATGACAGCAGGGCGTGAGTTCCATCGGCCGATCCGGTCGCAAACGAAGCGAGGCGTGCCCATAGCGGATTCGCGCCTCCGCGTCGACCATGCCCGCCGGGCTCGCCGAACCAGCGTGGGATTTTGCTGGCAAATACCGGCCAGCGTGTCATGGTTCTTGCGCAAGGAGCTCGGCTGGATTCTACTGGGCAGTGCACTTGAACCTGGACCTCAAAAGCTTGCCCCTGCTGGCCCCGTGCGAGCAGACGGCGAACTGCAGCCCCGCTCGAGCTGGCCGGATTTGCGGCACCCTGGCGGGAATTGGTATCCTGGCCGACACTCGAGAAGCATGTGGGATCAAGCCTTTTTTACCGGGGGCCCTCGTGAGCATCCACGACGAAATAGACCTGTTCCTGGCGCAGTCGCCGCGGACGCCAGACGCCATGGCTGACGACCTGCGTGACGTCGAGGCTGCGTTGGCGCGGTTGGACGCTGGCTGGCAACGTCTCGAAGCTACAGCGCTTGCGCCGACCGTACCGGGCTCGCACGACCGACGGACCGACGCGGGGTTGCACGAGCTGCGCGGCCGCCTGTTTGCCGAACGGGATGCCCTGCTCGGCCAATGGTGCCAGCTTCTCGCGGAGTTGCGCCTCGCTGGCGGCAGTGTCGAGTGGAGCTTGCCGGTCGAAGCGCCGTCGGCCGTGCAAAAGCCAGGCGTCAGCGTGCTCGAATCCATCGGCCACGCGCCCTTGCATATCGCCGTGTCGCACGGTCTGGCCCGCGCGCCGGCTCGCCCGGTGGATTCGACCCCCGCGACGTGGACGACCGAACGCCGCCTGCCCGCGCTGCTGGCCGCCCATCTCCAGCGCGCCGACGCGACCGCTGTGCCCGTCGACGATCGCCAACTGCAGAAGCTGCAGGCCGCCTTGCGGGGCGAGTCGGCGGTGACCAGGGCCCAATCGCAACCGTTCGACGCGCCGCGCTGGCTGGAACTTTCGTCCAATCTGGGCGATCCACCGCCCGATCTGACGACCGAGGCCGTGGTCAAGTCCGAATTCAAGCGGTTGGAACGTTTTGGCCGGCCCGAACGGCTCCTCTGGGTCGCTGAAATGCCGCGCGACGTGCAATGCCTGCTGATCGGTCATCTGGTGGCGCGGGCCCGCTGCCTGCAGGAAGCCCCGGCTGTGCACCACCTGGTCGCGCTGGACCTGGACAAGGCCATGGAACCGCTGTTTTCGGCGTGGACCTCGCACCAGCGAGCGCACCAGCCCGGCTTCGTGCACGGCTTGGGGCGCCACCACACCGCGGAACGGGGTACCTGGCACGCCGACGCCCGCGCGCTGTGGCACGAACTGGCGGAACGCGCGACCATCCTGGCCGACGAGCCCACCCTGAATCCGGAGCGGGAACTGCGGGCGCTCGAACAACTTTTGGAGGCCCGCGCCGACGTCGAACAGGTGGTGGCACAGCTCGACGTCTCGATCGCGGCCGGCGTGGCCCAAGACGATCAGCGGCTGATGCGCATGCTGCAGCCTTGGCCAGAAGCGGTGAAGTTCGCACGGTTCAAGACGCTTCGACGCGCCATCCGCGCCAGTGAGGAAGTCGAGGATGCCGATGCCGAGGAGCCCAGTTCGGGGCCGCCCTCGGACTGGGCGCACTGGCCGGTGGTCAAGGAGCGGCGCGCGGCGATTCTGGGCGGGACTCCAAGGGAACCGGCGCGGGCCCGCATCGAGAAGACGTTCGGCATGGACGAACTGACCTGGGTGCAGGTCGATCAGCACAAGCAGTTGGACAGCCTGGCCGCGCGGATCCGCGCCGGTGGTCTGGATTTGCTGCTTTTGTTGCAGAGCTTTGCCAGCCACAAGGCCTCGGACAAGCTGGTGGATGCCTGCCGGGACGCCGGGGTGCCGTTCGTGCCGATCGAACACGGCTATGGCGTGGCGCGCATCCAGCGGGCCATCGAGGAACACGTCGGCGGCCGCCAACCCGCTGCCCCGGTGGCTTCGCCCAGCTGAGTCAACCCACTGTTTCTCTGCATTGTTTCCGTCAGCCGGCGCATGCTGGATCCCCCAGGCAAGCTGTGGCACCCTCGCGGCCCGTGCACTTGGAGGATCCGTCGATGCGTCGTTCAGCCCATTGCGCCCTTGCCGCGCTGATTTCCCTTTCGGCTTGCGGTCCTGCCGCGACTCCGGTCGTGCCGACGGCCCCGCCCGAGCCGGCCAAGCCCACGGCGCCTGAAACCGTGCAGATGTCGCTCAAGGAGGCCGGCCTGGATGGCGACGCCTTGGATCGCAGCGCGGATCCGTGCCAGGACTTCTACCAGTTCGCGTGCGGCAGCTGGATCAAGAAGGTGGAAATCCCCAGCGACGAGGCGAGCTGGTACCGCAGTTTCAACGAGATCGACAAGCGCAACGAGATGAACCTCAAGGCCATCCTAGAGGCGGCGGGCAAGGATCCGGGCGGCGATCCGGCCCTGCAAAAGGTCGGGGCGTACTACGGCGCGTGCATGGACGAGGCAGCGGTAGAGGCGGCGGGTCTGGGCCCCGTCGCGGATTTGCTCAAGAAAGTCGCGACGTGGAAGGACAAGGCAGCGCTGCCGAAACTGCTGGCGGACTTGCACGCGCAGGCCATTTGGCCGTTGTTCGACATCGCCGCCGAGCAGGACATGAAGGACGCCACGCGCGTCATCGCCACGTTGGACCAAGGCGGCCTGGGACTGCCCGACCGCGACGACTACTTCCGCGACGATGACGGCGGCAAATCCAAAGTCATTCGCGAGACCTACGTGGCGCACGTGCAGCGCATGCTGGTCCTGGCCGGGTGGAAGGCCAAGGACGCGGCGCTGGCGGCGGCCGACGTCATGCGCATCGAAACCGAACTGGCGAAGGTGTCCAAGACCCGGGTGGAACGTCGTGATCCGCAAGGCTTGTACAACAAGATCGATCGCGTGGGCCTGATCAAGCTGGCGCCGGGCCTGGACTGGCCGAAGTACCTGACCGGCATCGGCGCGCCGGACGTGCAGGACATCAACCTGACGTCACTCAAGTTCTTCGCCGGGCTGGACAAAGTCGTGGCGACTACGCCCGTGCCCGCGTTGCAGCGTTACTTCGCCTGGCATGTGGTGCGGTCGACGGCGCGCTCGCTGGGAAAAGCGTTCGTGGACGAGACCTTCACGATGGAAAACGCGCTTTCGGGCCAGCCAGACCAAAAGCCGAGGTGGCGCCGCTGCCTGGACTCGACTGACCAGGCGCTGGGCGAACTGCTGGGGCAACCCTATGTAGCCAAACACTTCGCTGGCGACAGCAAGAAGGCGGCGGAGCAGATGGTGCACGCGATCACGCACGCTTTCGGCCGTCAGGTCATGACGTTGGACTGGATGGACGACGCGACCCGCACCAAGGCCCAGGAGAAGCGCGAGCAGATGGCGTTCCTGATCGGCTACCCGGACAAGTGGCGGCAATACGATTTCGCGCTGGATCCGAAGGTTCACGTCAAGAACGTGCTGGCCGCGCGGGCGTTTGAATTGCGCTACGATCTGAACAAGATCGGCAAGCCGGTGGACCGCAGCGAGTGGCAGATGAGCCCGCCGACGGTCAACGCCTACTACGACCCGCAGAAGAACCACATGGTCTTTCCGGCCGGCATCCTGCAACCGCCGTTTTTCGATGCGAAGTCGCCGGTCGCGGTCAACCTGGGCGGCATCGGCATGGTCATCGGTCACGAGTTGACGCACGGCTTCGACGACGAGGGATCGCAGTTCGACGGCAACGGCAACCTCGCCAACTGGTGGTCCCCGCAAGTGAATGAGAAGTTCAAGGCGCGCACCGGCTGCGTGGCCGACCAGTACAGCGGCTTCGAGGTCCAGCCCGGCCTGAAGGTGAACGGCAAGCTGACGCTGGGCGAGAACATCGCGGATCTCGGCGGCTTGAAGCTGGCCTTCTCGGCGTTCAAGGCCTTGCGCAAGAACAGCCAACCCATCGTCGCCGAGGGATTTTCCGAGGAACAGATGTTCTTCCTGGCCAACGCGCAGGTCTGGTGCGGCAAAGCGCGGCCGGAGTACGAACGCCAGATGATCCAGAAGAACCCGCACTCGCCGCCGCGGTTCCGGGTCAACGGCCCGCTGGCGAATACCCCAGAGTTCTCGGCGGCTTTCCAGTGCAAAGTCGGCACGGCTATGCGGCCGGCGACGACTTGCGCGGTTTGGTAGCTTGGCCTCCGGCCCAGGTTCGGGTTCCGTGTAGGGGTGGGCTTCCAGCCCGCCCTCCGGCTCCGGTTCCGGCTCCGGGCTCCGGCTCCGGGCTCGGGTTCGGGTTCGGGTACGGGTACGGGTACGGGCTCGGGCTCGGGTTCGGGCTCGGGTTCGGGTTCGGGTTCGGGTTCGGGTTCCGTGTAGGGGCGGGCTTCCAGCCCGCCCTCCTGCTCCCAGTTCACGGCAGGAGAAGCCCATGCGATCCAGCGTCTTCCTCCTCCTGACCGCACTCGCTGCTTGCGGCGATCCCGCGCCCGGCACACCCGATGTCCAAGATGTGTCCGACGTCACCTCGGCCGATGCGCCGGCCAACACGCCCGACGCAACCGTCGACATGGCCACCGATGCCTCCTCGCCTGCGTGCCTGGGCGGCAAACCCTACGTCGAAACCACCGCGCCCGATCCAAAACGCAAGAAATTCGCGCTGTCCCTGTTCCACTTCAACCTCGAGTACGTCATCGGCGGCCTCGAAATGCAGGACGCCGACGGCACCAAGCATCTGTTCCTCGACAAGGCCATCAACGCCGGCTGGACCGACGCCAAGGTCGAGGACTACATCATTCGCGAAACCTTTCTGCCGATCCTGCAGTTGTACGACAAGCACCCGACCTGGGGCGTCGACCTGGAACTGCAGGGGCGCTTCGTCGACGCCATGGCCGCGCGCCACCCGGACGCCTTGGAACTCCTACGCAAACTGGCGCAACGCGGGCAGGCGGAACTGATCAGCTTCCACCTGAACGACCAGTTGTTCCTGGCCTTTCCCAAGGAAGACCTGCACCGCTCGATCGCCGCGGTTCGCGCGACCTTTACCAAGCATTGCCTGCCGTTGTCGGGCGTCGTATTCGACCAGGAGGGCCAGGCCGGCGAAGGGCGGCAGAAGATGCTCCTGGATGAGGGCTACACCATCGGCGTGTTCCCGAAGAACCTGTGGGACTATGTGCACTCGGGCAGCAACACCGCAGGCTACTGGCCACTTTACAGCAGCGAAGGCGGCGATCTGATTGTCGGGCCGGGCGGGCTGGACAAGGCGGCTGGCATCGATCTCGCGTGGAACTTCTTCGACGACGGCGAGTTGCGCGCGGTGGGCAAGACCGCTGCCGGGCCCTTCAACCCCTACTTCGCCGCGGAAGCGCCGCACGATCCGGCGCGCATCGCCGAGTTCGAACAGGAACTGCTGCAGACCGAGGCGCAGGGCTACTACCTGACCCGGGTCAGCGATTACGTGCGCCACTTGAAGGCCGCGGGACTGCAGGCGAAACCCGCACCGGCGCTGCTCGATGGCACCTGGCAGGCGCCGAGCACGGACAGCATCCATCGCTGGCTGGGCGGGCGCGGCAACATCGACGCGATCTTCAAGGTCGAGCAGGACAACGCGGTGCGCACGGGCAATGTCCTGGCGCGGCACAAGGTTGCGGCTTTGCAGCGGTTGGTCGACGATCCCAAGTACGCCAACCTGCTCGGCGACATGGCGGCACTGTGGGCGCTGGTGTTTCGTTCGCAAGTCAGCGATTGCTCAGGGGTAAACCCGTGGTACGGCGAGGTGCAGTTCGGCCTGACGACCAACGAGCAGATCCTGACCACGGTCGGGCAGTTGCTGAACCTGACCAAGGCGAACCAGTTGGGCTCCGTGCGCGTCGATCTGGCAACCGGTCAGGTACAGGTCCTGGACAAGAAGGTGCCGCCGCCTGGCAGTCTCGAAGTCGATCCGGGCACAGGTCCGGTCGAGGCGCCCCTGGCCATCACCGTGACGACGCTCGACCGGCCTCATGCCGAGATCTGGCAGACCGTGGCCAAGGACCGCTGGCGCTTGCAGATTCAGCTTGGCGTCGCGACCTGCCAACCGGACGATTGCGAGCCGGACGTGCGCGTGGCCAGCGTGCAATTTGCGCGCAAACAGGACGCCATCGAGTACTCGCCCGGCTTGCTGGAGGACGTCGTGCGCACCTACCCGTTCTCCTCGTTTTCGTTCAGCAAGGGCGAGGCGTGGCTGCCGCTGCCGAACGGCCTGCTGGGCCTGGGCGACGGTTGGTACGCGATCAAGCACACGACCACGGTGCATCTGGCCGCCCGCGTCGCACCCGGAAGCCAGACCTTTGACTTCGTGGACGAAACCCTGCCCGCGAACGTGCAGGCGACCTGGGTCTTCGAGGTATTCCACGGCAGCCAGGCCGACGCGCTGAAGCTCGCGACGCGCTTGAACATCTCGCCCATCGTGTGGTTGTGAAGGATGCCGATGCTCGTGCCCAAGCCCTGGACCACGCTCGGACTTCTGCTCCTGACTGGGTGCGAGCCCGTGCTGACGGCAGCGCCCTACCCGGCCCAGGTGGTGGCGAGCGCTGATGCCGCGGCTGGTCTGGGCGGTGACGCGAACGGGGGCCCGGTGCCCGGCAGCATGACCGGAACCTGGGTGCTCGCCGCGGACTTCTCGACCTGCGTGGACTTGGGCGATCAGGTGGAAACGCGGTCCAGGACGCTGACCCGGGTCGAGATGATCCAGAATGGCGCAAGATTGCATGAGAAACGTGAGGTCTGCAGCATCTTCTCCACCGAGGTGTTCGGCCTGCCCACGACGACGCCGCCGGGCACCCTGGCAGCGCTCGGCACCATCCAGGTCGAGAGCACCGTGTTTGGCGAGGGCCCCGAGCAGGGCTACGCGAGCGGTGTGGACGTGCAGTTGTTCGGCGTCAAGTTTGCGGATCCACTAAGTGAACCCATGCCGACCACCGCCGCGGACCCCCGCGTGTTCGACGGCGATCAGGACGGCCATCCAGGCGCCAGCTTCCGCCTCGGCAACGCCTGCGATCTGTACGTGGCGCAACGCGCGCTCTCGTCGGTCACGGCAATCCGCGGCAAGGACGGCGCTTTCGTGGGCGGTGGCGTGCGCAGCAACGAGCAGCTCAACCTGGGTGGGTCGAGCGGCCTGTGTCAGTCCGGCGCGCCTAACAACGTCAACAACCACAACAATTACACACGATTGGTTCGCATCGGGAGCGGCGGACTCGCGCTCGACAGCAACGGTGACGGCAAGACCAGTTGCAGCGAGATCATCGCTGGCCAGGGCCAGATCGTCACCTGGGTCGAGCCGGACGACACGCGCTGCCAGCCGTAGTTACGGCGTCTTCACACTTGTTCTGGCTGCCATCGGGCGCGATTTCGCATACCCTCACGTCGCCGCGCCTGGCGGCCTGCCCCGGACCACCACATGCACCGCGTCCCTGCCCACACGCCGATCTGGCTGGTCCTCGCCGGACTCGCGACGGCCTGTGCGCAAACGCCAAAGCCATGCACTGGGCCGGGTTGCCTGTGGGACTGGGACGACGCGGGGGGCGGCCAAAGTCTGCACACCGCCGACACCGGCGCGGACACGGCGGATGTGGCGTCTGGGCAAGCCCAGGATGTGCAACCGTATTCACCCGATTCGTCCCTCGGTTCCGCGGCCACGACCGCGCGTTGCCAGCGCTGGCTGGCCGATCGGGCGGATCTGGACGAAGGCACCTGGACCGGCGCCACGGCGCTGTGCGATGCGGGCGGCCTGACCGCTCCCGCATTGGCAAATACTCTCAAACTCGTGAATCTTGCTCGATTCCTGGCGGACGTGCCGGCGGTGGGCCACGATTCGGCGCTCGACCAACAGGCACAAGCCTGCTCGATGCTGATGGCGGCGAACGGCGACCTGTCCCACGACCCGCCGTCGACCTGGAAGTGCTGGAATGCCGAGGCGGATGACGCCGCCAAGCACAGCAACCTCTCGACGGCGCCCGCGGTGCAGTCGGTGGGCAACTACCTGATCGACGCTGGCAATGACACCACGTTGGGCCATCGCCGCTGGATCCTCTCGAATTCGTTGGGACCTATCGGCATCGGCGGCACGACCTCGGCGTCCTGCCTGTGGGTCATCGGCGGCACCGGCAAGGGCGCGAAGACATGGACGGCCTGGCCCGCGCCGGGCGTGTTTCCGCTGCAGGCCTTCACGTCCGGCTGGGGGCCCTCGCTCGACGTGACGGGCTGGTCGATCCAGAGCGACGCGCTGAACCTGGACAAGGCCACCGTGCACGTGACGGTGGCTGGCGTGGAAAAGCCTGTGACCACGCGGGTATTGAAGGCCGGCTATGGTTCAGCCCACGCGATCGCCTTCACGCCCAAAGGCTGGCAGGCGCAGGCGGCCACGACGTACCACGTCGCGGTGACCGGCGCGGGCAAGGACTTCACGTACGACGTGCAGGTGACGAACTGCGGCAAGTAGCTGGAATCAGCGATCCTTGAGCTCGGGACAAATCTCCACTGTGTACGGATAGTCGCCGCCGTCGCGATCCCGCCACGGAAAGCCTTCGCATGTCGCGGGGTAATAGCCCTTGCCGTGCAACGTGCAGGCGTTGTCGCCCAGGAAGACGCAACCCTTGTCGTTCACCGCGGTGCGCAAGTCGTCCTCGGTGACCCGGACCGTGTGGGTGCCGTGTACCTGCGCGATCGCCTTGAACTCTTCAGCGGTCAACGACGTCCCGTAGCGACAGCACGCGGACTGGTGCGGGCACGGCATGCAAGGTAGCGCCCGTCCGGCGCGGGGCGGCGTCCGGGTCGTGCGGATGCCGACACGCGTACGGGTGACGATCTCGACCGGGTCACGGTCCAGCATGGCATCTTCTCCAACAGCAGTCGCGTCAGTGTATCTGCTTCACTCTACGCGCGCACCAGGCGGTCGCCAAACCCACTGCGCGAGAGCCTTGACGCATTGCGTCACGCGCTGGCCTCTGGCAGATTCGCGGCGGGTCCGACTCGACAACGGGTGCGCAAGCCAGGAGGACGACGTGAGCACTGCCCTGCATTACAAAAGCAACCTGCGTGACGTGTACTTCAACCTGTTCGAGTTCAACCGGGTGCAAGACAACGCGCTCGGTCGCGCGCCCTACGGATCGATGGACGCGGACTCGGCCCGGGATGCCCTGCGCGCCCTGGACGAATTGGCTCGCCTGGAAATCGCCGCGAGTTTCGCCGACGCCGATCGCACCCCCTTGGCCCAGGACGCCCAGGGCAACGTGCTGCTGCCCGCCTCGCTGAAGAAGTCGCTGAATGCCTATTGGGACGCGGGTTGGCACCTGCTCGAAATCCCCGAACACCTGGGCGGCTTTGGCGCGCCTCCCTCGGTCACCTGGGCCGCGTTCGAACTGGTCGCGGGAGCCAACGCCAGCGCCTGCTTCTACCTGTTCGGCTCGGTCATCGCGCGCATCCTCGATCGCCTCGCCTCGCCCGAGCAGAAGTCCCGATTTCTGCAGGCGCACGTCGACCGGCGTTGGGGCGGCAGCATGGTCCTGACCGAGCCCGACGCAGGTTCGGACGTCGGCGCCGGGCGCACGCGCGCTCGCCAGGTCGAAGGTGGCATTTGGGAGATCACCGGCACCAAGACCTTCATCACCAACGGTGATTTCGACTTGACCGAGAACATCTTGCACCTGGTCCTGGCCCGACCGGAAGGCGCCGACGTCGGCACCAAGGGCCTGTCGCTGTTCATCGTGCCCAAGTTCTGGGTCAACGAGGACGGCACGTTGGGCGAGCGCAACGGCGTGCGGGTCTCCAAAGTCGAAAAGAAGATGGGGATCAAGGCGTCCTCGACGTGCGAGATGGTCTTCGGCGAGGACAAGCCGGCGCGCGGCTGGCTGATGGGCGAGGTGCACGACGGCATCCGCCAGATGTTCCACGTCATTGAACAAGCGCGCATGGCGGTCGGCATCAAGTCGATGGCCACGTTGTCGACCGCGTATCTGAACGCCCTGGAATACGCCAAGATACGCGTGCAGGGGGCGGACCTGACCCAGGCCAACGACAAGCGGGCGCCGCGGGTCCGCATCATCCAACACCCCGACGTGCGCCGGATGCTGATGGCTTGCAAGGCGCACGCGGAGGGCATGCGGGCGCTGGCGATGTTCACGTCCTCGCAGCAAGATCAGGTGGAAGTCCTGGGCGGGCACGGCGCGCAAGAGGCGGCGGCGACGGACGCGCTCAACGACCTGCTGCTGCCGCTGGTGAAGGGCTACAGCAGTGAGAAAGCCACGGAAATGCTTGGCTTGGCGTTGCAGGTGATGGGTGGTTCGGGCTACATCCAGGACTACCCGTTCGAACAGTACCTGCGCGACCAGAAGATCGACTCGCTGTACGAGGGGACCACGCACATCCAGGCGCTGGACCTGCTGTTTCGCAAGATCCTGCGCGATCAGGGGCGCACGTTCCAGCAGTTGCTCGGGCGCATCGTGCAAACCCTGGAAAGCCAGGAGGGCGGCGAGGATCTGGCCCCGGAGCGGGCGGCGCTGCAGCGGGCGTTGGGCGACGTGCAGGGCATTCTCGCGGCCATGGCAGGCAAGGTTCAGGAGTCGCCATACCACGCGGGACTGCAGGGCAATCGCATCCTGTTCGCCGTGGCGGAACTGGTCATCGGCTGGCTGCTGGTGCGGCACGCGGCGCTGGCCCTGACCAAGCTGCCCGGCGCGGTGAAGGCCGATCTGCCGTATTACGCGGGCAAGGTGGCGTCGGCGCGCTGGTACTGCAAGAACGTGCTGCCACTGGCGACGATGACGCGCAAGCTGGTGGAAGCCAGTGATCTCGCGCTGATGGACGTGCCGGAAGAGGCGTTCTAGAACACGGCTTGCGTGCTCGGTTGCTCGGTCCGACACGCGCGACACAGCCGGGCGCCCAGCGGAATCGTCTCGAGGCAAGCGGGACACACCTTGGTCGTCACTTCGACCGTGGGCGTGTAGATGCGGCTGCCGATCCTGTTCACCACGATGAACAAAGCCAAGGCGATCAAGACGAAATCCACGACGGTGCCGAGGAAGTCGCCGACCTTGATGTTCAGCGACGTCACCGCGAAGGTGCGCCAGTCCTGACCGGGCAGCATGGCGCCGACCACCGGCATGATCAGATCGGCGACCAATGCGCTGACGATCTTGCCGAACGCCGCGCCGATCACGACCGCCACTGCCAGATCGAGCACGTTGCCCTTGAGCGCAAAAGCTTTGAAGTCACTACTGAAGGACATCTCGCACCTCCTGAATGGCAGCCGCCTGCGCGCGACGCCTGATCGAGACCGGCGAGCGAATGCACCATTGCGCTCGCCCGCGAAACGGCTATGCTCCCGGCCCGTACGGCCCAGCAATTGCCCCTTGTTTTCAGATGGCCACTGAGTAAGTTCACCAGGAATGGAGTGCACCATGCGCCACTTGTCCCGGCTCCGCAATCTCCGCACCCTCGCGCCTCTGGCCGTCGTCGTCGCCTTGAGCGCTTGCGCGGACGCCAGCGTCGAGGAGAGTTCGGACGATCTGACCAGCGTGACGGCCCTGGAGCGCAAGTTGTCGTTCCAAGGCGTGGTCTACGTACAGCCCGGCGCTTCGGACTCGACGGTGCTCGACACGGCGCGCAAGCAGACGCGCTCGGCATTCGGCGCGCTGCGTGAGGCCAACGTCTCGGTCTCGAAGCGCGAGCTGGCGGACATCGACATCAAGACCTTCGTGAAGGAACCCGTGGAGATCGTGGACGCCAAGGGTGTGAAGACGCCCGGTCTGCGCGTGCGCTACACCTACCTGGATCAGGCGATCGTGCCCAAGACGATGTCGCGCAAAAGCTCGCTGCAGTTGGGCCTGCTGCATGGCAACTACGACCAGCAGACCCAGCGAATCCTCAAGGAATGCACGGCCAACACCGAGCACGACCAGGACTTCGCGGATTCCATCTGGTACGTGTTCGATCCGTCGCGCACTGCGTGCCGGGCGGCGATGAACGCGGAACAGGCGGCGATCGACCTGGCGCGCGTCGGGCTGAAACTGCCCAAGACCCAAGTGGTTCCGGCGGAAACAACTCGGCTGTACCTGCCCACGACGGTCAAGCTCGAGGCCAAGACGATGGCGGCCGGGACCAAGTACCCGGAGTACGCTCGGCTGTGGGCGGGCGGCATCGAGAAGGACAAGATCGTGGTGGCGCTGGTCAACGGCGAGATCGACCATGCCAAGCCGGGTGAGACCCACTACGTGATCGACGACTCGGGCTACAGCGAGATGATCGGCCAGTTCGACACGATCCTGAAGGCGCACCCGAAGTTGAAGATCGTTTCAACCGACCCGCCGACCGACATGTCGACGTTCACCGTCAATGGCAAGACCGTGAAAGGCGTGGGCATGCTCGACTTCGTGAACTGGGAGAACGGCATCGGCTTTCCCGCGACGATCACGAGCTACGCGGACCGGATCGCGTTGCGCCGCGCGGTGGGCGACAAGCTGATGCAGCGCTGGATCGTGCTCGAGGAGCCGCTGACGGTGAAGATCGGCACGGCGGCGGCGCGCAAGGTCACGCTGAAGGTCCAGCAGTACTTCGGCGCGGGCTCCAACGAGACGCCGCACCGTCGCGCGATCAAGACCAGCGACGTCATCTTGTACAACGGCCACTCGTACATCGGCAGCGGCCCGTGGGATCCAGAACGCTACACGGCGGCGGATTTCCCCAGCAGTTATCAGATCATGTTCATCGACGGCTGCGTGTCCTTCAACTACTACAACAAGGACTACTTCGGCCTCAAGAAGCGCGGCTCCCTGGACCTGGAAACCATCACCAACGGCGTCGAGAGCTGGTCGGACGGTTCGGGCGCGGGTCTGGGCCGCTTCATGAATCGCCTGGTGGACGGCACGCAGGCGAGCTACCTGCAACTGCTGGTCGCCGCTGGAACCCAAGGCATGGACTACAGTTGGGGCAAGGATGCGTTGCGCGTGGTCGACGGCGAGTTGGACAACACCTACGTGCCGAGCAAGAAGCCGATCGTGGTGAGCAAGCCTTGACCACCTAGGGCCCTGCGGAATTCTCGGCGAGCCACGTGTCGACCATCGGACGCGTGGCGTTGCGCCTGACGAATTCGATCTTCTCGCTAAATTACATGAACCTCCCCCGCGCCCACAAGCTCGAGGTTGGCCGCCTGCTATGCTGCTGGACAGGCGCCACGTGTGCCTGCTGACCGGCGCTCCAGACGATCACCGTCCGTGCGCGCCCGGTGCTGTATCGGAAGGCTTGTCATGAAATCCCTATGTCTTTGGGCCGCGCGAGCATTGCTGCTGGCCGCGACCGCAGCGTTGGCCCTGTTGGCCACGGTCACGCCGGCCGAGGCGGCGACGCAGAGCGCGATTGGCGCGTCGAAAACCATGGGCATCGGCTTGGAAGCCGGTCACGGCGCGGGTCTGTCGCTCAAGTACCAGCCAGCGCCGAGCTACGCGTTCCAGTTCGGCCTGAACGCCTACGATTACGGCAGGTACCGCACGTTCCACAAAGGCCGCTACTACTATGGCTACGACTACGGCTACGACGCAGGGGCGTTCTTGATCCACGCCGACTATCTGATGACTCAAGCGAACTTGGCGCGCAGCGCGCGTGGCTTCAGCCTGCCCTGGTATGCGGGCGGCGGCGTGGACCTGGGCGTCGGCAGCGGCGCGGCCATCGGCTTCCACGGCGACCTGGGCATGGCGATGCAATTCACCGGGCCACCCATCGACCTCTTCATCGAATGGACGCCCAGGCTATGGTTGGTGGACTTCTTCCAACTGCAACCATTTGAATTCAATGGCGGTATCCGCGTCTGGTTCTGATCGCCGCAGCGAACCCGGCTACTCGTCGCCGTCGCCGTCCTCGTCCTCGTCCTCGGGCAAGCCTTCGAACACGACCTCGATGTGCCACGCGTCGGCCAGCCAATCCAGCAGTGCGACTTCATTGCGATCCGTGCTGTCGACGGTGGCGGCCCCGAGCAGAGTTCCATAGATCAGGTCGCGCGCATCGGGACGACCGGTCGTGGCCAGGAACTTCTTGAGCGAAGTCTCGTCCGGAAAGCGGCGGTCCGTCTGGTCCAGCGCGGCCCGATACGCATCGGCGCCGAAGCGAGAGACGACGTCGGCCAGCCACACGTGCTCCTCGGCGGACGCGGCCCCATCGGCCATGACGACCGCCTTCATCAACGCCGCCAGCGCCAGTCGCTCGTCGCCGTTCAGTTCTGCGATTTCCATGGGGTCTCCTGGTTGGTTCGCGGGGAATTCGAGTGTGGAATGGCCGCAGGCTACGTCAGTGCAACACCTTCGTCCAGGTCACGAGCGCGGCCGGCACCAGGAACGCCAGCGTCGACGCCAGCGCGCCCCACTTGCGCAAGCGGATCGCCGCCGGGTCCCGGCCCTGATCGTGCAGCCGGTACTCGACGATCGCGGTCAGCACGGCGATCGCGATGGACAGATACGCGAACAGAAAGAGGTATTCCGTAAGCGTCGGATAGCCCACGTGCGGCGCCTGTTCGTCGTGCGCCACCTGCAATTCCACCGCTACGAGCAGCGCCAGGACGGTCAGCAACAGCTTGGCGTCGATCTTCTCGGACGGCACCAGGCTCGCCGCCAGCCCCACCAGCACCATCAGCAGGATCGGCCACAGATCGCGCACCAGGAACGGCAGCAGCGCACGCTCGATGGTCAGCACGAAACTGTAGCGGCTGAACTCCTCGCTCGGCCCGTAGTTGACGTTGCCCTCCTCGGTGTGCACGCGCGTCAACCGCCAGTCCGGCAAGTGGAAGTCCGGCCCGAGCCGATCGCGACGCAGGTTGACATCGGGTGAGCCGAATCGCGTTTCGCAGCGGTAGACCAGTTCGTCAGCGGTCTGCAGCGGGTGCTCCAGGGCGATGGTCAGGCGCTGCTGGTCCAACGGGTACTTGTGTACATCGAAAGCGCTGCGTAAACGGGCATGTATCCGCCAGTTCAACGCATGCCAGGCGCCGTGCGAGGCGTACCCGTACGGTTCCACGTGCACGTCCGACGCGTTGATGAACTCGAACGGCCGCAGCGTCGTCACGTCCAGGCGCGCGTCCTGCCAGCGCAATTCCAAGGTCACGTCGGCGTCGAAGGTGCCACGGCCGATGTCGATGTCCGAAACGTCCAGGATCCACAGCGTCACCTGAACCTGGATGGGGCCCGTCAGCGGACCCGCGCGTGAATACGAAGCCGCCGCGCCGGGATGCAGCGCGGTGGGCACAGGCTGAGCCGCCGACTTCCGATGCGCGTCGCTCAGCAGGGGCACGTTGCCGGCCTCCGCAGCTCCGGTCGGAAACAGCGCATCGACCAGATCCTCGACCAGCGCGCGCGGCACTGAAGCGTCGGCCACCAGCACCGAGGCCAGCGCCACCACGTCTCGGTTCGCCGGCTCCGGCATGTGCAGATCGGCCGCCTTGACCAGTTGGAACGGCCAGCCTTCGATGCCGATCCGGTCTTTCGTTTCGGCTGAAAGTTCCAAGGCATGCCAGCCGCGCGCCGCCAATGCCGCCGCCGTCGCCGATCCGGGCAGGTCCACCGCCAGCCACGCGTCGATGCTGCCCGCCTGCGCTGCCGCCAACGGATCGACCGTCACCGTGCGCAGTTCCGCGAGCCCGACCTTGCCCTTCGCCAGCAGCGACCGCAGCGTGTCGGCATCGGTCGGCGCCACCGCCACGGGACGCCCGCGCAAGGCCGCGAGATCCGTACGATCCGCCTTTGCCATCAGGTACACGACCTCGCGACCGAGCAGCGCAACCGTACGCAAGGTCTCTTGCGGCTTGTCGAAACGGCCCTTGCCCTCGTAGGCCTCGCGCGCACTCGACGCCCGCACCAGCGCAAAGCCCGTCAGGTCACGCAACGCCATTGCATCGTCCGCGGTCGGCGCGACCTGCAGCGTCGTCAACGGGGCCAGCTTGTCGCGAAGGGCGACGGCGGCCGCGTGCCTGGGACCGTCGAACGCGCCGACCCGCAACTCCAGCGCTGCCGCCGCGCGCGCCTGGACCGCAAGCGCTGCCATGGAGAGCAACGCCAACGCGAGCCACGGCGCCGTCCACTTCCGAAGAACCTTGATCATGCGCCGATCTCCCGTGCGCGCTGGCCCGTGGCCGCGTACCCCGACAGATCTCGCCTGTGCCTGCCCTGCTGTCAACGCGGCCCCCCGGCGGGCAGGCACGTGGAGTACACGATTCCCTGTGCGGCGGACGCGGACCACGCTGCAACTTAGGGCAGCAGAACACAGGAACCGAGCGCTCAACCAAACGGATCGTCGCAAGATTCGGCCGGGAATGCAACGGTTTGCGCGTCATGCAGAGAAACCGCTTGCCGGGTCCCGGGAACAGCCTCAAGCTCGACCGTTGGGGGCCTCAAGTGCCCATTATGGCGGTGCGAAATGCTGGAGCTTGGAAAGGTAGGGCCGCTTGCGTGGTTTTCTATGCACGGGGTTGACATCGTGCGGGTGCAGGCGACGGCCTTGCGCGTGACGGTGGAACTGGACGTGGGCACGCTGCTGCTCGAACCGCCGGGCCAGCGCTGCTACTTGCCGCTGCCGGGGCTGTCGCTGTCCTATGCGGGGCGTGAACTGCCGGCGGGGCTGGCGGTGCGGCTGCAGACGGTGGCGCAGCAGCTGGCGGAGGTGACCTGGGCGCAATTGCTGGCGATTGTGCAGGAGAAGCCGCGAGACTTCGCGCAGCGATTGCGGGACGTGCCGTGCGTGGATCTGGGGGTGGTGTGCGATCCATTGCCCTTGTTGAGCGAACTCAATCAGGTGCTGACGGAACACGCCGGGGCGCTGTGGGTCGCCGAACCGCAACGGGATTCCGCGGGACGAGGCTGGGCGAGCGTGGCGTTGCGCAATCGCGGCGGGCTGGACGGCGCGGATACTTCGCATGACGAAGCGGCGCCGAATCTGGCTTGGGCGTGGACGCCGGTCGGGCAAGCCTGTCCGCGGCTGCGCGCCTTGCTGGAGTCGCTGGTCGATTTGCCGGCGTGTACCGCGATCCATGCGATGCGTCTGGCACCCCGCGGGCACATCGCGCCGCATTCGGACGCACCGCATACGCAGGACCAGGTGGGCGAGGTCTTCAACGGTTCGCTCAACCTCGCGCTTTCACAGCCTTTGGGCTGCACGATGCGCATCGGCTTGGATCCAGGCGGGACCGAAGGGCCAGCGACCGTGACGGTGCCCTTCACCCTGGGACGCGCGTTCCTGCTGGACGTGGGGCGCTGGCACCGCATCGACAACGACAGCGACCAGGAGCGCGTGCATCTGGTGGTGCGCAGTGGTCCGAGCGCGTGGCCGAAACTGGCGGACCTGCCGAGCCAGAACCAGCCCTGACCGCAGTCAACGACTTTCGAGCAAGGTCTTCAGCTTCGCGAGGTCGCTGCGGTTGGCCCGCCGCATCGCCGCGACCACCTTATGCGATCTCCATGGCCATCGGGCTTTCCTCCAGCCTTGCGGCTTTCTTCGGATTGCGGACCGGGATGGAGCTCTGGGGCCGTCCCCGGTGCCTGTCACGCCTCACGCCGCCCGCAACTCGAATTGCACCCGCACGGCCCGAAACGGAAATACCACGCGACCGTCCGGCTCGCGTTGCAGCACGCCAGCACGCAGAAGCGCCGTCACGTCGCCGTGCACGGCTTTGACGTCGCGGCCCACACGGCGCGCTACCTCGCGGATCGCCAGCGGACCTGCGCCGCACATGCTCCGCAGCAATTGCCAGCGCTTGGCAGACAAGACCTGCCATAGCAGTTCGGGCGTGGCGAAGCTGATGTGCGCCTCAGGGTCCCCGTGGTTCGTACGCATGGCTGCGGCAGCCTCGGCCAACGTGTCGGCAAGGGACCGGACCTCAAGAACGACCGTGTTCATGGTTCCACCTCCAAATCTCGGCGGCGAAATCCGCCATCAGTTGCTCTGGGGTCGTGAAAGCATACGGTATTTCAACGGCATCCACGTGGCGATGGTCTCCCTTACCACGTTCGTTATCCAAACGCACGACGCACGCCCCGTCGACGACGTAGGCGAGCCGGTACTTGAACCTGTGTTGCGACGATGACAGCGGCTGAGGCAGCCGCCACACCACGATCTCGGCAAATGCGTCCGCCGCGAGCACGATTCGGCGTTGCGTCAGCAGGTTCGCCTTCATGCGGACAGGATGGTGCGTCCACTTGCTGTTGTCAATAGATCCAACACTGGCGGGGCGTGGTTCGCGCGCCGCGCTTGCCAACGTGCCAGGCGCGGGTCCGGTTCCGGCCACGGTTCCGGGTTCGGGTTCGGGTTCGGGTTCGGGTGCGGGTTCGGGTTCGGGTTCGGGTTCGGGTTCGGGCCCCACACGCTGAAAGCGGACCATCGCAGTCCGTGATTGACACCCGCGCCACGCATCCTAGGATCTGGCTGACGCCCAGGCTCAAGTCCCTGCCGGCCGGAGGAACGACCATGGAAATTACCAGTACCGCCGTGAAGAAAGTCCGCGAGATGGGCGACA
>CAYHHL010000096.1:0-14049 GCA_964356325.1 uncultured Enterobacteriaceae bacterium
CTCGGCGGGCGGTTTGGACGGTGGAGGCGGTCATGGGCGGGCTCCGGGTTCGGGGTCGGGATCGGGATCGGGAACGGGAACGGGAACGGGTGCGGGAACGGGTGCGGGTGTTTTCGAGGGGCGAGAAGCGGATAGCTTCGATTCCTCGAAAACGGGCGGGTCATAGAGCGACGAAGGAGCGTCAGACCCGCCCTGGGGTGCGGGTGCGGGTGCGGGTGCGGTTCCGGTTCCGGCTCCGGTTCCGGCTCCGGCTCCGGCTCCGGTTCCGGTTCCGGTTCCGGCTCCGGTTCCAGGCGAGGCAGGCTACCACGATTGCGCGCAGTCAACCCGGCGTGACCACGGCCTTGCTGGCGACGGGTCCGCGGCGTAGGCTCGGCGCGCACATGCAAGCTCCGCCCGCCACCGCCCAGCCCGACCAGCCCCGCGCGCCCACCAACGTGCCGCGCTACCTCTGGCAACAACTCGGGTTTTGGACGGTGCTGGTGTTCTACGTGCCGACGGTGCTGCTCGTGCTGCTGTTGAGCTGGGGCCGCGGCGTGCACACCCTGTCGCCGCCGTTGGTGCGCTGGTGGGGCCGGACGATGCTGCGCATGGTCGGCGTGCGGCTGGTGGTGGAACCCGCTGCGGTGGCAGAGCTTTCCCGGCGGCGGCGGCGCGTGCTCACCTTCAACCACGCCTCGACCATGGACATCATGGTAATGACGGCGCTTTGGCCGAACGGCACGGTGGCGGTGGTCAAGCGCGAGATGCTGTGGATTCCGCTGATGGGCTGGGCCATGTATTTCCTGGACTTCTTGCCGGTGAACCGCGGCAATCACGCCAAGGCCACGCAATCGCTGCAACGGGCGGCGCAACGGGTGCGGCGCGGCGACCTGACGCTGATGATCGCCCCGGAAGGCACGCGCTCGCGGACAGGGCGGGTGCAGCCGTTCAAGCTGGGCGCGTTTCACCTGGCGGCGGCGGCGGATGCGCCGATCGTGCCGCTGGTGCTGCACGGCACGCGCGAGTTGTGGCCGCGCTGGCAGAAGCAGTGCAACCCGGGCGTGGTGACGGTGCGGATGCTGCCGGAACAGCCGAGTGGGGCCGAGGATGCCAGCGCGGAGGCGATCCACGCGCGGGCGGACCGGCTGTACCGGCTGTATGCGCAAACATTGGCAGAGATGGAGCGGACGGTGGCTGTGTAAACCGCACCCGAACCCGAACCCGAACCCGAACCCCTGCCTATTTCGCCGCCCGCAAGAACGCGATGAACACCCCCGGCAACTCCGACGTCACCCGCACGATCTGCCCCGTCACCGGGTGGGTAAACCCCAGCGTCCGCGCATGCAGCGCCAGGCGTTTCTCCTTCCACAGTGGGTGCTTGGCCCGCTCCGGCTGGTAGCGCACGTCGCCCAGCACCGGGTGGCCCACCTCCGCGAAATGCACGCGAATCTGGTTGCGCCGCCCGGTCTCCAAATGCACGCGCACGAACGTCGCGTCGCGCAGTCGGGCCTCGACCTGGAAGTGCGTCACCGCCAGCTTGCCTTCGCCCGGCGTGTGGGTGGAGAACTGGTCGAGATCCTCCGCCGTCGCCAGAAAGCTGCGAAACGTGCCACGGTTTTCGCGCACTTGCCCCGCGACGATGGCGGCGTACTCGCGCTCGGGCTTGCGCGCCTCGAACTGGTCCTTGAGCGCCTCGGCAACCTGGGCCGTCTTGCCGAACACCAGAACACCTGAAGTATCGCGGTCCAACCGGTGGACGATGTACGCGCGCTTGGTGATGCGCTGGCCCTTGCTGAAGTGGCGCGCGACTTCGTGGACCAGCGTGTCCTGTTCGCCGTGATCGGTGGGCACCGTCAGCACGCCGGCGACCTTCTCGACCACGATCAGGTGGGCGTCCTCGAAGGCGATGCGGAACTTGCGACTGAGCCGGGTGCGCGGGATTTCCTTGTATTTCTGCTGGTCGTCGTACTCCACCACCACGACGTCGCCGCGACCGCCCGGACGACCGGCTTCGGCGCACTTCGCCCCGTTCACCGTCACGCAACCGTGGTCGAACATGCCGCGCACGATGGCGCGCGACGCTCCGGTCAAGGCCTGCACGGTGAGGTCGAGGCGGGTGGTGTCGGCGTCGAGGACGGCCTTCTTGCGAAGCTTGGGCACGGGTTCTGCCTTGGCGTCGCACTGCGGACGCGCGCGGATGGAAACACGTGCCAGGGCACGCGACAAGCAGCATTTGGGCAAGAACTTGCCTCCGCTGGCCGTGGTTTCTACACTAGCCTTGGCCGCGTGGCCCTGGAGACCCCCATGAACTACCGGATCTTGCTGACTGCTTCCCTGCTGGTTGTCGCCACGGCTTGCGGCGGCGCGGCCAAGGACACCCCGGCCGGCGTCGACGCCAGTACGGCCGACTCCAAACTTGGCGATACCACGGCAGACACCCTCGCTGACGCTGGCTCCGGGACCGATGCGAGCGCAGTTCCCGACACCACCGGCGCAGATGCCAACCTGTCTGACTTGCCCGGCGGCGACGTCGTGGCTCCGCTTTACCCGACCTGCATCGCGGTCAGCGATTGCGTGGCCGAAGCGTGCAAGACCAACGCCAAGGACTGCGAGAAGCCCTGCCTCGCCGCTGCCAGCGGGGACGCGCTCGGCAAGGCCTTGCCATTGCTCGGCTGTGTCCAGAGCGAGTGCACCTTGGGCTTGTGCAAGGACGCGACCAACACCGACTGCCTGGACGACTGCCTGGGCCAGAAGTGCGGCTTGCCGCTGGCCGCTTGCGTGGACGACGGCAAGGCGGGCGCGGGTCAGTGCGGCGACGCGTTCGGCTGTTTCGACACGTGCAAATTTGCCAAAGGCAAGGCTTTTTCGTGCATCGGCTCCTGCTACAACGCGTTGGATGCGGCCGGCAAGAAGGCCCTGAACGGCATGCTGACGTGCATCCAGACCAAGGGCAAAGCGGACGCGTGCGCGAGTGAGATGCTGCAGTGCCTGATCGGCGGCAAGACTGGCGACAAGGGCTGTTACACGCTGTTCGGCTGCCAGCAGGAATGCGGCCCCGGCGACGACATGCAGTGCATCGCCAAGTGCGCGGGCCAGATGACCGCGGCGGGACAGAAGGCGCTGATCGAGGCGCTACCCTGCTTTGGCCAACCGGAAACGCCGGCGTGCCAGGCCAAGATGCTCGCGTGCATCGCGCCGACCGGGGTGGAAACGTGCGTGCAGACCTTCGATTGCGCCGCCAAGTGCCCCCAAGGCAAACCGGGCGAGGATCTGGGCCCGGGCTGCATCTTCGAGTGCTTCCACGGCGGCAAGGTCGAGACCGTCGCCCTGTTCACCGAGCTGACCGGCTGCGGCGATCCCGGCTCGGACAAGGCCAAGTGCGCGGATGGATTCCTGAAGTGCGCCCCGCCGACCGGCACGCAGACCTGCGGCCAGGTGACGCAATGCGCGCAGGCGTGCAGCAGCCAGGGCCCCGGCTGCCTGCTGAAGTGCCTGGCGGCAGGCTCTGTTGCAGGCGCGGCAGACTGGAAGGCGGCCTACGTGTGCACCCAGGCTTGCGGCAAGCAGTGCCAGGGCACCGACAACCAGAAAGTCTGCGAGGATACGTGCCTGGCCAACACGTGCAAGGTCGAGATCGCCAAGTGCATGCCGCCGACGTGACGCGTCGGATCAGCCTCTTGCGGGCAGGTCGGCGTCGATGCGAAGCTGGGGCCCTCGCTGCCCCGCGGTACGGCACGGGGACTGTCGCTGCAGACGGCCGTGGCGGCTCAGGGGAATGGCGACCATGACTGAAGAATCACTGCGCAACCTGCTGGACTGCATGAGCGACGGGGTGGTCGTCGCCAACCAGAAGGGCGAGTTCGTGTTCTTCAACGCCGCGGCGGCGCAACTCCTGGGCCGCGGCCCGACCGATGCGCCGGCCGAAGGATGGCCGAGCGTCTATCAGATCTTCCGCCCGGATCAGGTGACGCTGTTCCCCGCCGCCGAATTGCCGATAGTCGGCGCCCTGCGCGGCGAGTCCTGCACCGACGTTCAGCAGTTCATCCGCAATCCGGCGCTTGCGCAGGGCCGGTTCATCAGTGCCAGCGCCCGGCCGTGGCTCGACGGTGACGGCACGCTGCTCGGCGGCATCGTGATCTTCCGCGACATCACCGCGCTCAAGGTGGCGGAGGAGGAGCTGAAGCGGGCCGCAATGCTGCTCGAAACCTCGCAGACGCTGGCCGGTGTCGGTGGCTGGGAAGTGGACGTGGTGCACGGCACGCTGTTCTGGACGGCCCAAACCTACCGGATTCACGACACCTCGCCAGAGGAGTTCACGCCGAACCTGGCCAGCGCCATCGACTTCTATGCCCCCGAGTGGCGCCCCGTCATCTCAGCCGCGGTGCAGGATGCCATCGATAGTGGCCAGCCCTACGACCTCGAACTGGAACTGATCACCGCAAGAGGCCGGCGCATCTGGGTGCAGGCGACCTGCAAGCCGACCGTGGAGCAAGGACGCACCGTCAAGCTTACGGGCGCTTTCCGCGACATCACCGCGCGGCGAATTGCGGCTGAGGAGCAACGGCGCCACGCGCAGACGCTGCAGGCCGAGCGCGACCGCGCGCGCCGGTACTTCGAAATCGCCGGCGTGCTGATGGTGGTGATCGACGCCGATGGCCGGATCACCGCGATCAACAAGAAGTGCTTGGAAGTGCTTGGCTTCGCGGAGGAGGAGCTGCTCGGGCGCGACTGGTTCGGTACCTGCCTGCCGGAGCGCTTGCGCCAGCCGGTGTTGGCGGGCTTCCGCGCCATGATGGCGGGCACGGTCGAGGCGATGGAGTCCTACGAGAACCCGGTCCTGACCCGGCAGGGCACCGAGCGGCTGATTGCCTGGCACAACACAGTGCTGCGCGACGCGGCGGGCCGCATCACCCACTCGCTGAGCTCGGGCGAGGACATCACCGACCGCCGCAAGCTGGAGGCACAGTTCCTGCAGGTGCAGAAGACCGAAGCGATCGGCCGGCTGGCTGGAGGCGTCGCGCACGATTTCAACAACATGCTCGCGGTCATCCGGGGCTTCGCGCAAATGGTGTTCGATGACTTGCCGCCGGGCACGCAGCGGACCGACCTGGAGCAGATCATCTCCGCGGCCGAGCGCGCGACCAACCTGACGCGGCAGCTCCTGGCGTTCAGCCGCAAGCAGGTGATGGAACCCAAGGTCCTGGACGTCGGCGACCTCGTGCGCGACATGGCGCCGATGCTCCAGCGGCTGATCGGCGAGGACATCGAACTGCGCATCGTCACGGCGCGCGACGTGGGCGCGGTGCTGGCCGACGCCGGGCAATTGCAGCAGGTCGTCATGAACCTGGCGGTCAACGCCCGCGACGCGATGCCCGATGGCGGGCAACTGGTCTTCGAGGTGACGGAAATCGCCGTGCAAGGGGCGCTGGCCGGGAGCCACTTCGAGTTGACACCCGGCGACTACGTGCTGCTGGCCGTCTCGGACACTGGCGTCGGCATGGGGCCGGAGACCAAGGCGCGTCTCTTCGAGCCGTTCTTCACGACCAAGCCCGTAGGGCGCGGCACCGGCCTCGGGCTGTCGACGTGCCACGGCATCGTCAAGCAATCCAAAGGCGACATCGCGGTCTACAGCGAACCCGGGCAAGGCACCACGTTCAGGATCTACCTGCCCCGCGTCGACGCTGAGCCTCAACTGGCTGCGACCGCAGCGCCGGTCACCAGCGTCCTGGCTCATGGCGAGGTGGTGCTGCTGGTCGAAGACGAGGACCAGTTGCGGGCCGTCGCGCGGAAGATCCTGACCAAACGAGGCTACCGTGTGCTCGAAGCCGGCAATGCCGATCAGGCCCTGCACGTACTCGCCGGGCACCCGCAGGCCATCCACCTGCTGCTGACCGACGTCATCATGCCCGGCCGGAACGGGCGCGAGCTGGCCACCGAGGTTCAGCGGCTTCGTCCCGAAATCAAGGTGCTCTACGTGTCCGGCTACACCGACAACGTGATCGTGCACCATGGCGTGCTGGATGCGGGTGTCGCCTTCCTGGCCAAGCCCTTCACGCCGGAATCCCTGGCGCGCAAAGTGCGAGAGGTGTTGGGCGGGCCTTGACCTGCCGAGTGCCGAGCAGGTGCAGCGGGAGTGACGCGCCGGATCAGCCAGCCTTGTCGATGCGCCCATCGGCGTGCCTGGCGAACCGCGCGCCGTCCTGGCCATGCACCGGGGCCTCGCTCGGCCAGGGCCAACCGCCGAAACGCGTGCGCTGGTAGTCACTGTAAGCCTGCTGGATTTCTTGGCGCGTGTTCATCACGAACGGACCGTGCTGCACCACCGGTTCGCCGATTGGCCGGCCCTGCAGCAGCAGCCATTCGCCCGCTTCGGCGCCGTTGACCAGCACGACCTCGGCTTCAGCGCGCAGTTCCACGCCATGGGTCACCGGCAAGGTGTGATCGCCCACCTGCAACTGCTGGCCGGCAAAGAAGTACAGCGTCCGGTTGGAGCCCGGCGCCGCGGCTGGCAGGGTCCAACGTGCGCCCGCGGCCATCTTGACGGTCCAGATCGCCACGTCGCTCTCGGGCCGAGAGGCCCACGATTTCGGCGGTGGCGCCAGCGGTTGCGTCGCCCCGTAACGTCCGGCGATGACCGTGACCGTGGTCTGCAGCCCGGCGTGATCCTGGGACACGTGGCGCGGGATCTGCGAATCCCAGAACATCGAGAAGTGCGGATCGACCATCTTGCCGGCGGCGGGCAGGTTGAGCCATAGCTGGAATAGTTCCAATGGGTTGGGCTTGCCCGCATCGAGCAACGGGAACATCTCGGCGTGCTGGATGCCCTTGCCCGCGGTCAGCCATTGCACGTCGCCGTGACCGTAGCGAGCCGCCGCACCCAGCGAGTCGGCGTGATCGACCAGGCCGCGGCGCACCACCGTCACCGTCTCGAAGCCGCGGTGAGGATGCGCAGGAAACCCAGGGACTTGCCGCCCGTGGTACATGCGAAAGCCGTCTTTGACCGTGAAGTCCTGGCCCAATTGCCGACCTGCGAGCGACACCGCCGGACCGAACGTCGGGTTGCCCGCCGGGTACGCGTCTTGGTGGAACACGCAAAATAGGAACGGATCCGGGGTCGGCCACGGAAACCCGAGCGGCATGGTGCGCAGGACCGGATCGAGCTTGGGCGCCGCGGCCACCGGCAGGGCTTGGGGTGGTACAGGCAGGGCTTGGGACGCCACGGCGGTCTCCTGGGCAGCGGGCGCCTTGGCACAACCGGCCGCGTTCGCCAGCATCGGAGCGCCGGCCGCCGCCGCGCCTGCGACTGCGAGGCGTTTGAGTACGTCGCGCCGGCTCGGATCGTGGCTTCGCGTCGGATCGTTCACGGGGCACCTCCTGGACGTCGGGCAGAGGTCCCGGGGCGCCGGAATCATTCCAGAGGTGCACTCATGCCGGCGCAGGCGCTGGCATCAGGTCTTCTTGGCCGCCGATGGATGCGGCTGCACGCCCTGGCCCTGCTGGCCCGACTGGCCTGGCACCGCGCCCTTGGCCTTGCCCACCGCGCCGTCCACGGTCTGGTTGAAGCGCTTGGCCGCCGCCGCCTTGGCGCGGGCTTCCACGCCCATCACCTTGGAGCGCGCCTGGATCTGGACGGAATCGATGCGACCGCGGATCAAGCGCAAGAAGAAGTCGAGGATGTCTTGGATGATGTTCATGTCCGGCAGGCTAGCGAGCAGGCTCCCGAGCGTCAAGACGCAAACAAAGCCGACCACGGCGTCGGCCGAAAACGCAGGCGCGCCAAGCCCGCGAGCTTCGCGTTTGCACCCAGGCTCGCCAAACCGCTAGCGTGAAGGCACGCCCACCTTCGATGCGTCTGCCCGCGGCCCGGCTCGCGGTCGGACCGGTGCGCGCGGAGGCGCCATGCTGACGTGGAAGTGTTCGCGTAGATTGCTGTCTTGCTCTTGTTGGCTGATCCTGGCCGCTTGCACCCACTCGGCTGGGGACGCCGCCCCGACCGCCGGGATCGTGCTGCCCTGGTCCGAGCACGCGCGCTGGCTGGCCGAAACCAAGAGCCAGGCCGCGGAACTGGAGGATCGCATCGATCGCCTGGCGTTGCGCGTGGTAGTGGAGCCGGCCGAGCCGCGTCGGCGCATCGAAGCCTCCCTGGCGGTGCTGCATGCGGAGTCTGCCAAGGCGAACCGGGAGTTGCAGCATGCGGCGGCGGTGACCGAAGCGCTGTGGCCGTCGGCGCAGTCGGCAGCCAATCTGGCCATGGCCAGCTTGCGCCTGACCCTGGATAGCGCGCAGCTCGGTCTGTCAGGGCGAAATCCCGAGGAGACGTGGCGGCTTCTGCAACGCTTGCCATTCGACCGGCGCGAGGACTACCGCCAGGGCACTCTAGCCTGGCTGCAGAGCCTGGAGCGCCGGATCGAACGCCTGCGCCACCAGCCGGACGGCACCGGCGACCTGCGCGCGGAGGTCGGCGCTGCGGTGGCGCGGCTGGACGTGGCCCGGCGGACGGTGCGCGAGCGCCTGGCGACGTTCACGGCCGTGGCCGAGGACGACTGGGACATGTGGAAGGCGGGCCTGCGCGTCCAGGTCGATCACTTGCGCGACGAAGTGGCTGAACGTTCACGGCAATTGTTGGCGGGCGGCATGCGCTGACCCTCGCCAGGTCCTTCCCGGAAGCACCCACCGCACCCTGCCTGCCCCCCCCCTGCGATTGCCCGCCCGGCGAGCGACCGGTGCAGATCCAACGTACTGGCCGCGCCAGCTCTTCCCGGCCACGTCTGGTTGGCTAGCTTGGAATCACCCGGAGGCGGGGATTCCTGGGAGTCTCGCGGAGGTCGCCCATGTCATGTCCCGTCTTGTGTCCTCGGCGCGGCGCCTCGTGGCTGCTCGCCTGCGTGCTCGGGTTCGGCGCCGGCGACCTGCACGCCGCTACCATGACGTTCGCGCCGACCGCCGACGCGCGTGTCGAGGAGCACAGCACAAACGCCAACTTCGCCACGGCCGAACTGGGCAGCGACGCCGGCAGTGGCGCGCGGGTGCGCACCTACCTCCGCTTCGCGGTCAGCGGCTCGGGCGGCGCGGTGACCAGCGCCAAGTTGCGCCTGTACGCGACCGGCTCGACGGTGGACGGCCCCTCGGTGGCGCCCGCAGGCAGCGCGTGGACCGAGCCGGCGGTCACCTGGGCGAACCAGCCGGGTGCGGTCGGGGCCGCCGTCGCCAATGTCGGAGCGATTACCTCGGCTTCGTGGGTCGAGTGGGACGTCTCGTCCCTGGTCCACGGCGACGGCAACGTCGAATTCGTGCTCGAGCAGCCCTCGACCGACGGCGCTGACTTCTCCGCGCGCGAGGGGGCGCACCCGGGCGAGTTGGTGATCGAGCAGGGCGCCGACGCCATTGTGCACAGCTTCGTCGCCCGCGCCGACGCCCGGGTCGACGAAGCACTGCCCGGCAGCCAGTTCGGGGCGTCATTTCTGCGCTGCGACGGCGGATCAAGCAAGAGTGTCCAGACATTCCTGGAATTCGAGGTCAAGGGCCTGACCGGGCCGGTGCTCGGCGCCGAGGTCCGCCTGCGCGCCACGAGCAGCACCACCGGCGGCCCGAGCCTGTACCGCACCGCCAGTGGCTGGGCCGAGGCGGACCTGACCTGGACCGGCCGGCCCCTTCCAACGGGCAGCGCCCTCGCAAGCAAGAAGGCCATCGCGGGCGGCAGCCTCGTCGCGCTGAACGTCAAGGCCGCGGTCACCGGCAACGGCGTCTACGCGTTCGTGCTGCTGCCCGGATCGAGCGACGGCGTCGAGTTCACTTCGCGCGAACAGACCGATCCACCCATGTTGGTGGTGACTTGCGGAGCGCCAACGGGCTGCTTGACGGTCGACTGCGACGACGCCAACGTGTGTACCGCCGACGCCTGCGACGCCCAAACCGGCTGCCAGCACGGCAACCTTGACGGCCCCTGCGACGCCGACGCGAGCGCATGCACGGCGGACGCCTGCGCGGGCGCCGTTTGCCTGGCCGGGGCCGCGACGACCTGCGACGACGCCGACCCGTGCACGGCCGACAGTTGCGAGTCTGCCACGGGATCGTGCCTGTTTTCCGTGATTTCGCCGTGCATCGTGCCGCCCGCACCGGAGCCGCCGCCAGCCTGTCCCGCCGCGTGTCAGGCCTGGAGCGCGCCCACCGACGCCGGCCAGATGGCGGACAGTGGCGTGAACGAATTGTCGGGGCTCGCGGCCAGCCGACTCCATCCGGGCGTCCTGTACGGCCACAACGACACCGGCGACGGCCCGCGCATCTTCGCGGCCACCACGAGCGGCAAGGCCTTGGGGCGCATCGCGGTCACCGGGGCCGTGGCGGTCGATTGGGAGGACATGGCGCTCGGCCCGTGCCCGACCGGCGACTGCCTCTACGTCGGCGACATAGGCGACAACTCATTGGTACGCAAGACCTATGTGATCTATCGCGTGCCTGAGCCCGCGATCGCCGTGGACGCGCCCATCGGCACCGTCGACGCACCAGCCGAGGCGTTCGCGTTCACCTACCCGGGCGGAGTCCGCAACAACGCCGAGACCCTGCTGGTCCACCCGCAAACCGGCGCCGTGTACGTCATCACCAAGCGGAGTCCCGGCAAGCCCAGCAGCGTGTTTCGGCTGCCGCAGCCGTTGCAGGCGAGCGAGGTAGCGCAACTGGTGCTGGTCGCTGAACTACCTATAGCTACAGCGGATTCAGCGCTTACGGGCGGCGACATCCACCCCTGCGGCGACCGGCTGCTGCTGCGCAACTACAACTCGCTGTACCTGCTGCAGGCCGCGGCGGGCGCCCCGTTCGATAGCGCCTTTACCGCGGCCGTCACCAAGGTGCCAGTGGCCAGCGAGGTCCAGGGCGAGGCGGTGACGTGGCGGACCGACGGCCTGGGCTGGTTCACGGCAAGCGAGGGCTCCAAGCCGTGGCTGCACCGGACGCTGTGCGTGCCATGATCCCGGCAGCAAACGACCTACGCGACCAAGTGGTTACCTCTGCGCGTGCATGTCGCCGCGCAGCAGCGACTCGCCCAAGTGGCTCTCGATCTCGCGCGCACTCTCGGCCGTCAGGTTGCGGTCCAGCGTGGACACCACCAGCTTGGCCGTCGGTGCGTCCAGCTTCTGCCGCAGCAGGCCCAGGAAGCCCGCCTCGGCGACCAGGATCAGCCGGTCGAATTCGCCGCGCGACCTGGCGTCGTGCAAGACATCGGCGACCTCGATGGCGAATTTCTCGGCTTCATGTTGCCGCGGGCCTTGCGAACCGGTCATCGCGTGTGAACCGGGGCGCGCCGACTCGAACTGGCGCCCGGGACTGTCGGACAGGACGTCACGGTTGTGCTGCCGCGACTCGGGGTGGTCCAACTCACGCACGTTCTTGAGTGGACGACCGATTTTGTACTCGAGCATGCGCGCCGAACTGCGATCGGCCACGAGGATCCAGGTGCCAGCCATGGGGAACTCCTTGGCGCGCAAGCTGCGATACGATGTCGATCCGCGCTGGTCCGCGCGAATCTTCTGCGGGCGTGCCTGCCCCAAGTGTAGATCGCGGCGGTCGGGCCTCAAGCCGGTGGCGGGCAAACGCGCGCGGCGATGGCGGGAACGGCGCGAATCCGGACAGGCTAGAGGTAGGCGCGCGGGTCGAATTCCTCGATCGGAATCGCCCGGATGCGGGGTAGCGCGGCGCCCTCGAAGACGTTGGCGTGGAACTCCAGGTCGTGGATCTCCAACCCAATGATTTCACGCAAGTCCTGCGACACGTGTTCGTCGAACGCCAGCACGCCGACCTTGCGGCCCATCGCTGCCAACCGAGCCATCGCCGGAGCGAAGTCGCGATCGTGGCTGACCAGCATGACGTCGCCGGGCCGGTGCTCGATCGCCTCCAGCGTGCGCAGGATGCCGAGGTCGACGACCTTCTGTTCGGACGTACCGGTCAGCGGAATGGGCTGGATGCCGCTCGCCCGCAGCGCGGCGATGAACGACATGGGCATGCCGCGAGAAGCGTTGAGGAAGAACAGCGTCTTGGGGCCCTTCTTCCAGCGCTCCTCGACATAGCGCACGACCCGTTCCCAGCGCGGCCGTTCCTGCGGCTGCGGGCGGGCGTTGAGGATGCCGCCCAGGGTCATGTCGATATTTTCGCCGTCGATCAGGATGTAGGCCACTTCGGCTGTCATCGTCTCTCCTTGCCGCGAAACGGCTCCAACCACTTCTGGGTCCAAGCGCTCAAATCCTCCCCGAATTCATACGGCGCCTCGACGTGCGGCAGCCCCAGCAGCGCCAGCAGCCCGCGCTTGTGCGCCGCCACCTTCAGGTTGTGCACCGGGTCCTGGTTGCGCCCGACCGCGTAGTCCACCTGCTCACGGTACGGCAGAAACACCAGCACGTCATAGCGTTGCGCCGCGGTCTTGCACTTCTCCAGGAACTCCAGGTTGCCCTGGCGATCGACGTGCTCGCTCTGGTTCTGCAGCCAGTACGCCAGGTAGTCGATCGCGGTCTTGTCCGACACGAACGAGTCGTGCTCGGCTTCGGCCACCGTCTTGCGCCGCAAGGCATCCTCGCGAATCGTCCGGCGTTCCTTCATGTCCAGCACGCCGCGCCACGAATCGCGGCCGTGGTCGCGCAGCACGTCCAGCACGTAATCGCGCACGTACGGCACGTTCAGATACCCCGACAGCGCCTTGGCCAGCGTGGTCTTGCCCGTGCCCGCTGATCCGACAAGTCCTATGCGCACCGTCCCCTCCCGTCAACGTTCCAGCCGCAGCACGTCCGCCGCGTCCATGTCGCGCAGCCGCCGCGCCAGGTCCATGTATTCCTCGGGTTGCACCACCGCCGGCTTGACCACCAGGGTCTTGCGCACGTGCAGCTTGCCGTCCTTCACTTCGGCGTGGCGATGGTACTGCGCCAAAGGGTGCACGATGTCCACCGCGACGGGCTGCCCGGTCCACGCTTGGTCGCTCGTCACCGTCACGTCCAGTTCGGTGTCCAGGCTGTGGCTGAACAGCAACCGCGTGCGCCGGTTCGCCAATGCCGCGTACGTCTGGCCCAGCTGGTCCGGATACAGCGGCAGGTCCAGCGCGTTGGCCCGCGTCGGTTCGGCCAGACCCGTGGCAGTGTACACCAGCGTCAGCGGCGCGCCGGGCAGCAGGTCCAGGCCGAGCACGTCCTGCCACGCCACGGTCAGTCCGGCAAAGCTCGTGCCCGTCAGTTGCTGCAATATTTCCGTGCGGTTGGCCTCGGTCGAGCCCACCAGCCAACTGCGCACCACCGCCGCCAGCGCCCCCGACAGCGTGTCGCGCACCTCGGCCTGCACACGCCCGTCGGCCTGCCACTGCAGCGCCACGGCGATCGCGCGGTGGTCCTTGCCGTCGCCCAGCCTCGGCACCGTCACGCGCGGCCAGCTCTCATCTTCCAGCTTAGGATCCATGGGTTTCGCACAGCCCGCCAGAAGACCCGAGCGCCCGCGCAGCCCGGCCCGCAAGTGGTCGACCAGCCCGCCTTCCAGCCCCGGATCGTACCAAAGCTCGCCCGCTGGCAGGCGAATGCGCACCAGTTCCAGGCCCCAGTCCTCGGGATCCGGCGGATCGCGCCCGGGCAGCCTGGCCAGAGGTAGCACGCGCACCAGGCACGCGTCTTCGCCCAAGCGTTTCGCCAACGTGTACACCACCGCAGCGCGATCGCCCTTGCCGTTCTTCAGCGCGGAATCCGGGCGCCCCGGCGTGCCGCCCTCGTGCGCCTGCTGCACCGCTTGGGCCAGCCGCGTCGCGATCGCCTGCCATCTCGCCTTGCCGGCCGGCAACTTGCGCGCGGCATCCAGCCAACGGTCGATATCGTCGTCGCGCAGATCCAGCCACGCCGCCAGCGTTTCGTTCCACGGCCCCAGCGCCGAGTCCAGGTCCGCCTGCACGGTGGTGCGCACCGAGGCCACCGCCAGATCTGCGCGCACCGATCGCGGCTCGGTACGAAACCTGGGCACCGCCTGCCGCCGCCAGGTGTGTACGGTATACCCTGCAATCTGCGTCACTTCCGCTTTGGGCGCGGTCGCCGAGGTTTCGAAGCGCGCCTG
>CAYHHL010000096.1:14149-20530 GCA_964356325.1 uncultured Enterobacteriaceae bacterium
TCCTTCAGCACCCGCACGATCTGGTGGATCCGCCGCAGCGCGCCGCCGCCCGGCAGCAGCAGCACGATCTCCTGGTCCAACAGCCACGCCGTGCTCGCCCCCTGCACCAACTCCAAGTCATCGGGTTGTTGCGCAATCGGCTCGCCCTCGCGCTCGAACGCCTGCCACGGCGCTGCGGCACCCGCCTGCATCGCCTTCTGGCGCGCCTCTAGCGGATGGCCGGGCGCCGTCAGCAGTTCCGCCAGCGTCGCTCGACTCCGCACCACGTCATGGCGCAGCGCCGCGGTCTGGGCGGTGCGCCAGGTCTGCGCGGTCGAATCCGCAAGCCAGGCTGGCACTTCCACGGCTGGCTGCGCCCCCGCGTCGGTCATCGCCGTCAGCCGCTGTGACGCCTCGCGCGCCTGGGCCGGCTGCTCCAGCGCTCGGGTCAAGGTGTTGCGCGCCGCCGCGACATCGCCGGTCGAGGCCTGCGCCAGTGCCACGGTCAACGCCCGGTCCGGACAGCGCGGGGTCTTCTGCAGCAATTGCCGCAACAACGGCCGGTCCAGCGCGTCCATGCCCAGCGTCAGCGCCCGCTCGAACACCTCGCAATCGTTCGGTTGCACCCGCGCCGCCTGCCCCGCCGCCAGCACCGCCTCGTCGTTCAGGCCCAAGGCCAACAGCACGTTGGCCCGCTCCAGCGCCAGGTCCGCGCGACCGCCCACACGTTCATGGCTTGTCTCACCCTGTTGCAGCGTCGGCTCCGGGCCTCGGCGATCGCTCACCTGCCGCAGCATCTGCCACGCCAGCGCCGGGTTGCCCGCCTCGCGCACCTTGGCCACCCGATCGATCTGGGCGTCCTGGTGCCACGGCAGCAGGTCCAGCACGCGGTCCAGCACCGCCGTCGACGCCGTGCGCTGCGCATCGAGCGAGGCCGCCGCATCCACGCTCACCAACGCCGCCGCCGGGCCCTTGGCGAATTGCCGGGCCAGACGGGTGCGCGCCGGCCCCTGCGGATCGAGCATCGCGCGGGCCAGATCGGCCAGCGCCTGGGGCCAGGTCGCCAGCCAAGGCACCGCATCTTCCAGAGTATGATTGGGTCGCAACACGTCCAGATCCAACACCTCGGCATTGCCCGCCAGTGCCAGCGCCAGGTCCAGCCGGTTCACGCCCGGCCGCGCGTCGATCCACGCCCGCACCAGTCGATCGCGATCCAGTTTCGGGCCCTGCCGCGCCGCCGTGTCCACCGCCAGCCGGCCCTGCACCCACAGGCGCAGCCCGCGCGGCGCCCGCACCAGGACCAGCCGCTTGCCGCCCTGGCCACCGTCGAACTGCGCCCGTAGCAAGTACACGCCGGGATCGCGCGCCGGCAGCAGGTAACGCCCTGTTTGCAGATGGTTGGGCAACGGCGCCTGGGCGGCGTCCAAGGGCAGGGGGACCAGATCCAAAGCCGCACGCGTCGGTTCGAGCGAGAGGTCCAGCGCCTGCGGCACCGTTTCACCCAGCGCTTGCAGGCCGGTGTGCAGCCGCCGCGACACCGGTTGGACGCGCGCCACGACCTGCAGCGGCACGCGCAGTGGCTCGACCTGCGGCTGCGGGTCCGGCGCCCCTTCGGCCAGCAAGGCTCCCAGCGCCAACGTGCGCCGCCACCTCGGTTCCGCTTGCCCGGCCGCCAGCACCGCCCGCGCCAGATCGGCTCGCGTTGCCACCTGCCGCACCACCGCCTGGCGATCGCGCACCGCAAGTCGGGCCAGCGCCTCGGCTGCCAGCGTCATCAGCGCATCGCCCTGGCTGCGGTCGGCCTGCAGCGCCAGACCTGCCTCCAGCACCGCCAGCCAGGCTTGGGCCCGCGCGCCGATGTCGGGCTGACCTTGCAGAGCCAGCGCCGCCAGCAAGATCGCTTGCGCGTTCAGCAAAGGCCCGGTCTGTACCGTTGGGCGGGCCTGGCGACCGTGCTCGGGCAGGTCCGCGCAGCCGTCGCCGTACAGCAGGCACAGCCAGCCCAGGCGTTGATGGCCCTCGGCGCGGGTTTGCGGTTGCTGTAGCAGGGCTTGCGCTTCGGTACGCGCCCGGGCCACGTCGAGGTCGGGCGTCCACGCCAGTTGCGGCGCGCTGCAGGCCGTCAGGACCCACAGCAGCAGGATCAGGCACTTGCCCAAGCGACCGGTCATGGCGCCACCTTCTCGTGGCCTGGCACGATCGGCTGCAGCACCAGTTCGGCCCGCAAGCCGGCGTCGACCTGGCCCAACCAGGCCCGGAACGCCGCGTAATCCTTGGCCGCCACCCGCCGCGTCTGCAGCTGGATGCGCGTGGTCAGCTCGGTGCCACCGTTGCCCAGCGCCCGCGCGGTCAGGGCAAAAACGCCCGCGGGTCCCAGGGCTTGCTGGGCGGCCGGCAGGCGCACCACGGCAAATCCTGGCGGCGGCAGCACCCGCACGATGGTCAACTCGTCGAACGCATGGTCGAGCACCACCTCCTGGCGCCGCGTCGCCTGGCTCGCCAACCCCTGCACGTAGGCAAACGGCGGTCGCAGCGCCGCCACCGCCAGAGTCTCGCCGCGCTTCTGGGCCCATTGCGGCACGCGGGCTTGCAGGTGCACGACCACCACGTCGGCCGGCGGCTCGATGCCCTGCACGGTCACGTCGGTCACGCTCACGCCGGGCAGCCGCGGCGCCAGATCCTGCTCCAGCCGATCCTTGCGCGCCTGCGCCGTGTCCAACCGTTGGCGCACTTCTGCCGCCGGCAACCCGCGCAATTTCAAGGTCATGTCCAGGCGCGCCGAGCCGTCGGGCTGCAGGGTGAACTCGGCGATCTCCTCGCGCAGGTGCGCCTGGGCCGGGGCATCGGGCAGCCGCTGCAGCCGGGCCGGCTCGCCGCCCGCAAGCCGCGGAATCCGCAGGGCCATGCCGCCCGCGTCCTGCGCCGGCAGTTCCAGTGGACCGTGGTGCTGCGCGGTCGCGTCGAGCCACCAATCGAGCGAAGGCACGTAGGCAATCGCATGGTTGAACACGCCCAGCGACGCCACCTGATCGTGCAAGCGGCCCTCTTCGACGGTGCGCACCAGGGCCACTTGCGCGTCGATGCCCACTTCGGCCAGCAGCGCCACCAGCAGCGTCGCCTTGTCCTTGCAATCGCCGAACTGCCGCTGCATGACCTCGCGCGCGGCATGGGGCTTCAGCGAATGGATGCCGAATTCCAGACCCACGTAGCGCACCTGCGCCGCGGCATAGTTGTACAGCGCCCGGGTCTTTTGCTGGGGCGTGGTCAGGCCTTGGGTCAGCCGCGCCGCCAGGTCGCGCAGCGCCGGATCGGTGCCGCGCGCCGGCAGGGCCTCTTGCATCAGGCCCGCGTACCACTGCGCCGCCGCTGGCCAATTCGCGAACGAACTCATGTGCAAGTACGGCACCACGTCGGTCGTCCCGGCCATGCGCTCCTCGGGCTCGGCGGCGGCGATCGGCCCCAGCTGCAGGCGCCACTCGTCCCACGTGCCGGCATCGTCGCGCTCCAGACCGGTGGGCGTCAGCTTGCGGTGCGCCATCTGCACGTTTTCCTGCACCTCCTGGCGCGGATCCTCCAGATCATAGTGAAACGGAGTGCCTTGGGGCAGTTGCACCACCACGTCGGTCTCGCGCACCGGGAAGGCGTCGCCCAGCACCATCAGTTCACCGAACACCAGGCCGAACGGCGTCGGCGCCAGATCGCGCACCGCGTACTCGACCACGATCGCGTCGCCATTCTTCAAGCCCTTGAAACCCAGGGTGATGCGCTCCAGGTCGAAGTACATGCCCGACTCGTCGTCGCCCACCTGATCGACTTCCTGGCTGGCATTGCGCTCGATCCGACCGTCGGCGTGCACCACCGCGGCCTGCAGCACTTCGGCGCGCGCCAGGCTCGGTGCGTACTCGATCGTCACCTCGTGCGTCGATTCCCCGCTCGGTCCCACGTAATACACTTCGGCATCGAATCTAGCCTGTTGGCCGTTGCCCACCACTTGCAGCACGGTCTGGCGCAGGCGCATTTCCAGGGGTTGCTGGCGGGCCAGTTGGGCGTCCTTCTTCACCATCGCCAGCAGATCGCGCCGGTGCCAGGCGAAGAAGTCGCCGTCCGGACGCAGCATTTGCAGCCGCGCGCGCAGATCCGGCCGGGCCGGCGACTGCTCCACCGCGGCGCGCAGGTGCGTCAAGGCCTCGTCCTTCTGGCCCTGCCTGGCGGCAATCCGCCCGCGCAGTTCCAGCGTCGAGGCGCGCTGCAGGTGCGCCGGCAGATGGGCCAACGCCTCGCGGGCTGGTTGCGCTTGGCCTTCAGCCAACAGCAGTTGCGCGGCGACCTCCCACGCCCGGCTGCGCTGGGGAAACCGCTGGGTGATGTACTGGGCCGCCTGCACCACCGCCGCCACGTCGCCCAGATCGACCAAAGCCTGCAGATACGCCATGTGCCGAGGCAACTGCCCCGGTTCCAGCCGCAGCAGCGCTTCCTGAAGTTGACGCGCGTCGGCCAGCCGATCGTGGGCCAAGGCGTCGCGCACCTGCGCCTGCAGCAATTCCGGTGAGTCCGGCCAGCGCTGCCCGCACGTCCGCAGCAGCGCCGAGGCCGCCAGTTCGCCGCCCAACCGCGTCCACAAATCCACCCGCACGATGCAGGCGCGCAGGCTGGCGTCCTCGGGATGCCGCCCGGTCCGCTCGGTCCACTGCAGCCAAAGTCGCTGAGCCTGCGCGGTTTTGCCCATCTGATCGAGCGCTTCGGCTTGGGCCACCAGCAGTTCGGCACTGTCGGGCAGCAGCGCGGACCATTGCCGCAGCCGGTCGATGCGATCGCCCAGTTCACCCGCCAACATCGCGTGGCCCAGGGCGGTTTGCGCGTCGGCGGGCAATTCCTCGGGCAGGGTCGCGAGCAGCCGTTCGCTCAAGGGCGGCGACATCGGCCAGCCGTGCCACGCCAGGGCGACCAGACCGGGCAGAGGATTCTTGGCTTTGCCAGTAGATCCCATGAGCGGCCAGCGCAGACCGGCCGCGGCATCCTCGGCCAGCACCGCGTTCGGGCAAGGCCCCGGCTCGCTCGCGGCGGTCGGCGTGACCGGATCGGCCGGCGGCAGGGCGCGCACTTCCAAGTCGATCGGCTCGCCACGCAGGTCGGTCAGCGAGGCTGAGAGCGGCAGGCGCGGCCCGGCCGGCGCCAACTTCACCAGCAGGCGTTGCCACCCGGCCAGCAGGGTCACCGGCACGGCGTCGACTTCGGGCAGCACCGGACAGGCGTCGGGCACACCATAAAGCTCAGGCTTGGCATCGAGTTGCAGCACCGGTTCGCCACCCAGCCACACGCGCGCCGCGCCGTCGACGCCGAGGTGCAAGATGGCCATGCCCGGTTTCGCAGGCTTCACCCAGGCTTGCACGTACAGGATGGCGTCGTCGGCGCGCTCGACCAGTTCCTCGAACGGCACGCGCGCCCCGGGCCGCACCAGGCCTTCGGGCACGACGCGCCAATGCACCAGACCGTTGCGCCCGGGCACGGCCTGGTCCGCGGCGGCAAGGCCCGGTTCTTGCTCGCAAATGCCGGTGCGCGCAAACGCCGAGCCGTGTTCGTCGCCGAAGGGCCCTATCCACGACCAGCGCGCAACGGCGCCGCGGACGGGCGCGAAACGCTTCAGGATCGCTGTATCCCCCGCGTTTTCGGCGGCCTGGACCAGCAGCGCGCGCAAGGTGTCGGCGGCGGCCGTGTGCGCTAGCTTCTTGTCGGCGAGCCAGCGCTCAGCCACGGGCAGCACCGCCTGCACGATGGCAGCCGGCGGCAGGGCGCCGAACAGCCGGCTGATCTCCAGCACATCGGCGATCGCGTGCGGCCCCTGGGACCTGGCGAGGCGCTTGGTGGCGAGCTGGAGGCGCTGGGCTTCGAGGCTGGCGGGCTGGGTCGGCGTGGCGGGCTTGGCGGCAAGGACCGGGGCCGCGAGCAGGCAGATCGCGGCCAGCGTGAGGATCGCGAGGTCGAAGGCTGCCTTGGGCACGCGCACCTGCTGCCGCGAGTGCACGCGGGCCGGGTAGGGAAGCTACTCGCGGGCGAGGGCGTGTCAACTTGCTGGTGGTTGGACGGGCGAGGGAGGCGGGGGATCTAGCGGGGGTGGCGTGCGGGCTCGGGGGTTTTCGAGGGGCGAGAAGCGGATAGCTTCGATTCCTCGAAAACGGGCGGGTCATAGAGCGACGAAGGAGCGTCAGACCCGCCCTGGGTTCGGGGATGGGTTCGGGGACGGGTTCGGGTTCGGGTTCGGGTTCGGGTTCGGGTTCGGGTTCGGGTTCGGGCGAAGGCTTACCCGTAAACTGTCATCCCGAGCGCAGCCGAGGGACCTCACCCCCTCAGTCTTCAGCGAATGATGCCCGATGGTTATAGTCCCGTCCCGGCTCCGGTTCCGGC
>CAYHHL010000097.1:0-20396 GCA_964356325.1 uncultured Enterobacteriaceae bacterium
CTCACGCCGCCGCTGACCATCCAACCCTAGCACGCCCGTTGCGCGCTGGGCCACGGTCCGGCACCATCCGGCCACGCCGCAACCGCGCGGTCCAAACGGTGCGACGCGCATGATCCGCAACCTGAAAGTGCACAACTACAAGTCGCTGCACCGCTACGAGGTCGAACTCGGGCGGTTCAACGTCTTCATCGGCGAGAACGGCGCGGGCAAGAGCAACTTGCTGGAGGCGCTGGGTTTCGCGGGTGCGGTGCTGAACGGCAAGGCGACGGTGGAGGACCTGTACAACCGAGGCGTGCGGGTGGCGCCGGCGGCGATGACGCGGGGGGCGTTCAAGGGCGGCAGGGCCGTTGATGAGATTGGCGTGAACCTGCAACTCGTCGATGCTATCGATGAGGACGAGATACGAATGGGCATCATGCCGGACACCGAGTCTGGTGTGTCTGGCTGGGTCGATCGGCCACCAGAGAGCGTTGCCGACTTGGCTAGCGATGAGCAATTCAAGAAGTTCCTTGCGTTCATGAATCGTCCGGCTCATACCGGACTCGAGGCCTCCAAGGCCGATCGTGCGGAACTCCAAGAGCTCCTAAGAGATCCGCGCACCGAAATTCTCTGGGAACGACTCGCGCCTGGCATATCGAGAGGCAGGATTAGCGATTACCTATCCGACTACGCCATCTACAACCCAAACACCCTCGCCTTGCGCGGCCACCAAACCGTCAGCATGCGCAGCCCCCTGGGCATCTACGGCGAAAACCTCGACGTCGCCTTCTCGGCCCTGCCCGACGCCCAGCGCGCCACCATCATCGAGCGCGCGCGCTGCATCTCCTGGTTCGAGGACATCGTGCTCGATCCCGACGACAGCCGCCGCTTCGAGGGCATGAAGCCGGGCCGCAGCCGGTCCAGGCTCTACTTCCGCGACAAGTTCATGCGTCGGAAGGACAACGTGTTTTCCGCCGAGAGCACCAACGAAGGCATCCTCTACCTGCTGTTCCACCTGACGCTTTTCGCCAGTGCCGGCACGCCCAAGACCCTGGCGATCGACAACCTGGAGGGCGCGCTGAACCCGCAGTTGTGCCGCGACCTGACCAAGCACCTGGCGGAACTGGCGGTCGTGCACGACAAGCAGGCGCTGATCACCACGCACAACCCGGCGATCCTGGACGGCCTGAACCTGCACGACGACGAGCAGCGCCTGTTCGTCGTCAGCCGCAACGACGCCGGCCACACGGTGACCGAGCGGATCCGGGTCAAGCCGGAGACGGATGCAAGCCTCAAGCTCTCGGAACTGTGGATGCGCGGCCACCTGGGCGGCTTGCCGCGAGGGTTTTGAATGCAGGTCGGCATCGTCGCGGAAGGCTTGGGTGACATCGCGGTCCTGCGCAACATCCTCAAGGGCTGGTTGGGCCTGGACGCCTACAAGGTGATGCAGATCCAGCCGCGCCTGGCCCTGGACGAGACCGACCTCGCGGCCCGCAAGTCAGGCCACGTGCCGATGGGGAAGGCGCAGTTCAGCAACTGGCAACTCGTGATCGAGACCTGCCGGCAGCGCGAAACCATCCGCCAGTTCCTGCACGCGCCGACCGCCGACGAGCGGCTGGTGGTGGTGCAACTCGATACCGACACGGCCGACGAGCCGGAGTTTGGCGTGACCCGGCCCGACCGGAAGAGCGCGGATTACGTGACATTGCTGCGCGAACGGGTCGTGGCGATGCTGGCGCTGCACCTCGGCGAACTGGCGACTTCGGTGCGCTTTGCAGTGACGGTCGAAGAGACCGAGGCGTGGGTGCTGTTGCTGCACGAGAGCGGCGATCGGCCGGAGCGGTGGGTCGATCCGAAGAAGCAGCTGGCGCGGGTGCAATCTCCACGCGGCAAGAAGTGGCCGACCGAAGTGCGCGAGCGGTTGGCGATGCAGTCCGAAGGCTTCCGCAAGGGCAGGACGCTGCGGCAGTGCCAGGAGCGCTCGGTGAGCTTGCGGCTGTTCTTGGCTTCGCTGCCGGGTGAGACCGAGCGCGGGGTTGTGCCAACCTGATCGCCGCAGGGCGAAGCCAACGAAGCCAACGAAACCGACCGCAAGCCGACGTCCTCCAGTACGCCCGCCGACCGCCGCAAGCCGCAGAGTACCTCTGGCCGCCCAGAGCGAGGGGTGTGACAAGGAAGAGGAGTATGAGGAGAAAACTGCGTCAGGGGTAGCGCGTAGCGTGCCCCTGAGAGCTGGTTTCTCCTCATGTGCGGCGAAATACCCAAGTCATGAGAAGATCACGCGAGCGGCGGCCGCAACCCCACCCGCCAGCACCCCCGCCACCGCATCATCCGCCACCAAACCCCACCCCCCGCGCAGCCGCCCGGCCACGCGCACCGGCCACGGCTGCCACACGTCCAGCACGCGGAACAGCACGAACGCCACAATCACCCAGGTCGGCTGCCACGGGATGCACACCAGCGCGATGAGACAGCCGGCGAACTCGTCGACCACCACCTGCGGCACATCGCTGCCCGGGCTGTCGCGCAAGTAGCGGTCCGCCGCCGCCACCGACACCAGGGCCAGCAGCAGCGCCGCCGCCGCACGAATCGGCAGCGGGTACGGCGAGATGACCGCCGCCACCGGCATCGCCACCAAGGCGCCGAACGTGCCCGCTGCGAACGGCGCATAGCCGGCCAGACCCACGGTCGCCAGGCCCTCGCGCCGCCACACCTGCAGCAGCGGTTCGCGTTGCGAGTCCTGGGCGCGCTGCCCCGGTCCGACTGCGCCTGGCGCCGTGACCTGCTGGCGCACAGGCCGGAACTCCAGCAGCGCGAGCAGCGCCGGCAACGTCACCACGCTCGCCACCGTCGCCAGCAACAGCCCGATCAGGCAGGGAATCGCCACCTGGCGCACCGTGTCGTTGCCCGCCGCCGCCACCGCCAGCACCGCCAGCCCGGGCGCGACCATGCCGTGCAGCACGCCGCGCACCGTCGCGCCCAGGGTCCGATCCAGCGGCCGGGCCTGCTGCACCGCCAGCGCCCAGTCCAGCCCCGTGGCCAGCCCGGGCGCCGCCACCGCCACCAGCAGCACCATCGCCGTGTTGGTGCTCGACCGCGCCGCCGCGCCGTCCAGCAGTGGCAGCAGCGCCGCAAGCCCGCACAAGGACAGCAGCACCGGCACCAGCGCCAGCAGGCAAGCCCCGACGTCGCGCACCAGCCACACCAGCGCCAGCGCCCCCAGCAGCAGCGCCGGCCAGGCCAGCAGCAGCCCTTGCACGCGCAGGCCGTGGTTCAGCACCGCGGTCGGCGTCGCGTTGGGCAAGGCGGCGGCCAGGTCCAGGTGCGGCGCGAACGAAACCGCCAGCAGCGTGGTCAGCACAGACAGCCACACCAAAGCCGGCGCCCACTTGCGCACCAGGCCGGCATAGCCCGGCAGCGGCTGCAGCGGCGGGTGCCGAGCCAGCCGATCGCCGAGCAGACGCAAGAGCGCAGGCAGCACCGTGGCGTGTAGCACCTGCGCCGCCAGCAGGCCCACGCCGACCACCAGGCCGCAATCGCGCAACACCGGCCGCGGCGAGATGCCCAGGGCGAAGAACAGCGCCAGGGCCGTGGTGACGGCCAACGTCGAGGCCAGACCGGTGTGGTGCCAGACGACGTGCAGGGCTTCGGTCGGCGGCCGGGCGCGCGCCAGTTCGGTGGTATAGCGATCCAGCAGTTCCGCGCCCTGCCGCGCCGCCAGCCCGAGCACCAGGGCTAGCGCCAGATCGGCCAGTGGCGTCGGCCCGCCCAGCGCCACGTGCAGGAAGCCGGTCAGCGCCAGGGTCAGCCCCAGCAGCGGCCCGAGCACCAGCCACACCGCCAGCCCTTGGCGAAACCGCAGTGAAAGCCAGGCGCCGAGCAGCACGGCGGCAAGCGGCCAGGCCGGCAGGTGGCTCGGCAACCCGGCCAGGACCGCGCGCCCCGCCCAGATGGCCGGCAGCAGGATCGCCAAGGCAATCAGCAGGGTCGCGCGCGGCCACAGGAAGGCTCCGGTCGCGACCCGGCCCAGCGCCGCCTGCAAGCGCAGGGCTGGCCGGCGCGGCGGCATCACGCCAGGCCGCCGTGCGGGACGGGTTTGGCGGGGTGAAGGGCAAGCGGAGCGGTGACTTGGCCCGGGTCCAAGGCGCGGTTCCAGGCCAGCCACACCACCGCGCGGGTCAGCAGCCAGCCCAGCGCCCAGTCCGCGGTTTCCGAAAGCATCGCCACGTCGGTGAGCAGGGCCACGCCGCCCGCGTTCAGGCCCACCGCCACGGTCTGGCGCAGTGCGGACTGCCAGAACTGGGCCTGACGCGCACCCCGGTGCAACACGCTGGCGAGCCACCCGCCCAGCGCACAGCCGATCGCGGTGGCCAGCCAGGGCGGTTGGGCAAACTGGCTGACCAGCACGACCACCAGCGCCAGATCCGCCGCCGTCGCCGTCAGCGCCGCCAGCCTGTGGGCCCGCGACGGCGCCGCCACCTCGGGGCGCAACTGCCGCAGCAGGGTGCGGAACCTACCCGCCGCGGTCACCTGGCTCGCCACCGCCACGAACGTCACGCCCGCGATCGCCAGCCAGTGCAGGGTGTGCTCGCCGGTCAGCAGGTCGAACGCCGGAGTCAGCGCCGTGGTCGCCGCGAGACACGCCACCCGCTCGGCGCGCTGCATCAAGCCGTCCTTCACCGCTGGACCGTTCAGCACGATCGCTTCGCTTTTGGCGCGCACGTAGCTGACCAGCAGCGAGCCCGACAGCGCGGCCAAGGCCGGCAGCAGCACCCAAGTGTCGCGCCAATACCAGGCCAGGCCCGTGAGCAACAGCGCGTCACTATAGCGATCCAGTACCGAGTCCAGCGCCGCGCCGTGGGGCCCCGCCTCGCCCCGCGCCCGCGCCAGCCGGCCGTCGAAGAAGTCGCACAGCCCGCCGGCAATCGCCAGCCAACCACCCAAGGCAAAGCGCCCCGTGCCCAGCGCCACCGCCGCGCCCGCCGCCAGCGCCACCGAGAGCGTGGTCAGCGCCTGCGCCGGAATGTCGCTCGCGTACAGCAGCTTGCCGAGCGGCCGCAGCAGCCAGGTGAAGCCCAGGCGCAGCTCTGGACCGAGCAGAGCCGTGGCCTTGCGCGCCTCCAGATCTGGATCTCGGTAGCGCCAGCCGGTCGCCCGCAGGATCGCGTAGACCACCAGGCCGCCCAGCACGTAAGCCGTGGAGACGAGCGCCGGACCCAGCGCATGCCAGAGGGCTTGCGCCGTCGACATCTGCTCCATCGGCTACCTGCCTTTGGCGTACAGCGGCTTGCGGCCCAGCGGCAGTTCCTCGACCACCGCCGCGCGCTGGGCGATGCGTGCCAACACCTGGTACAGACGGCGTTCCTGGGCGAACAGGTCGTGCTCCGGCTCCAGGCCCGGCTGGAACATCGGCGCCTTGAAGAAGAAACCCAGCCAGTCCTGCACGCCCGCATGGCCGGCCCGATGCGCGAGATCCATCAGCAGCGCGAGGTCCAACACCAACGGCGCGGCGAGGATGCTGTCCCGACACAAGAAGTTGATCTTGACCTGCATCTGGTAGCCGAGCCAGCCGAAGATGTCGATGTTGTCCCAGCCCTCCTTCTGATCGCCGCGCGGAGGGTAGTAGTTGATGTTGACGACGTGGGCGATGTCTCCCCACAGCTCGGGGTGCTCGTCTTTGCTGAGGATGGTGTCGAGCACGCCCTTCTTGGTCGATTCCTTGCTGGCGAACGCTTCCCGATCGTCCAAAACGGCGCCATCGCGGTTGCCCAAGATGTTGGTGGAAAACCAGCCGTTGACGCCGAGCAGACGCGCCTTCAGCCCGGGCGCCACCACGGTCTTGAGCAGGGTCTGGCCGGTCTTGAGATCGCGACCTGTCACCGGCACTTCCACTTGCAGAGCCAAGTCCTTCAGCGCCTGGATGTCCACGCTGGCATTGGGCGTGCCGTTGGCAAAGGGCACGCCCTCCTGCAAGCAGGCGTAGGCGTACAACTGCGTGGGCGTGATGCTCGCATCGTCGCGATCCAGCGCCCTTTCGAAGGCTTGGATGCTCTGGTGCGCGGCGGTCTGGGCCTGCTGGCGCTCGGTCGAGGCCACGAACACCGCGACGGCCCGGTTCGCGCCCGCCTTGTCCATCTGGTCGCGGATGTCCTGGCGCAATTGCTCGGCCTGCTCGCGACGGTGGGTCTGGGTGACCACGGCGATGGGCTCCAAGTTGCGGCACGAGGCGACATGGTGCACGCCGGGCATGGGCTGGATCTTGGCCAGGAAAGCTTGGACCGCGGCGAGGTGCGAGGCGGTCAGGACGTCGGAGCGCTTGGCCACCGTCAGCGCGTCCTCGCCGTGGATGTCCCAACCGGCGAACGCGAGATCTTCCAGGCGCGCCAAGGGCAGCACGTCGCGCAAAGGCTCGCCGGTGATGCCTCGGACCGGATGGTCGGGGTCGTCGCCGGCCTGCATGGTGCCGAGCTGGGTCAGCGAGCCGACCGGCGTGGCGAGGCCCTGGCGCACCAACTCGACCCCCGCCATGAACGTGGTGGCGACGGCGCCCAGGCCGGGCGTGAGCACCAGCAGCGGGCCTGTCCCTGGATCTATGCGGGAATCCGACGAAGGTTCACGGGCATCCGACGTGCGAGGGCGTGGCGAGAGGCGGTCCATGCGCGCTCCAAGGTCGCCATCGAGGCGACTGGTTCGGCGGTGTGCTGGCGTAGTGGCTAGGTTATGGGTACGGATCCCGCGGGGGGATTTCAAGTGGTGGCGGCGTGGGGCGGCTGCGAAGGCGTTGCCCAGGGCAGGTCTGACGCTCCGTTGTCGCTCTATGACCTGCCCGTTTTCGAGGAATCGGAGCTATCCGCTCCTCAACCCTCGAAAACCCTCGTGGCTCCTCTTCCTTGTCATACCCCCGCTCAGGGCGGCCAGGGGTACTCTGCGGCATGCGGGGCAGTGCAAGCGAAGCTGGTGGTGGCCGGCCTGCGGGGGGATCCGGCGGTAACCTGCCGGCGTCGCGTCGAGCGCGACTCCGTGGCCGAGCCGGGGCTGACCTGCGTTGGGGGCGGGCTGACCGGCGTCAGGGCAACGCTGACCATCAGTCCGGCCGTCACCCGCCGCCGCCCCACCCCTTGCCGAACCCACGCCCGACGCGCATCGTCAAGCCCGAGGTGGCCATGCAGCGCGTCCTGTTCCCAGCGATACTCCTGTTGGCCCAGATAACAGCGCTGCCTGCATCGACGCTCGAGCCTCAGTTCGGCCCAGCGTCGCTGCCGCGCAAAGTCTTCCTGCAACCGCTGCTGGCGAGCGACGACGCCGACAACGACGTCGACCGGTGGCTGTTGGACATCGCCCGCAGTGACGGTGCGCCGAACGTGCTGGATGCGCTCGATTTCGTGCGGGCAGTGCCGGATGCGACCGTGGATGCATTTCTGGCGGCCGCCAACCGCTACGTGAACGCCCGCTGGATCCGCGGCGATCGTGCCAACGCTGTGGTCGCGGCGTTCCTGGACGAAGTCGCGCACCTGAACCTGCCGCCGCGCTACACGGTCTTCCTGCTCTACGGCAGCGCGGACATCGGGCGGTTGCGGCGCGGCCACCTGGTCGGCAACGTGCGTGCGGGCAAGGTCTCGGCCTCCAATGTGATCCAGGGGCACGCCATCGACTGGGCGATGACGGGATGGGGCATTGGTGGCGAGTCGCTCTGGCCGTGGCAATCCGATCCGTACCAGGCGCGTTGGCCGCTCGCGTACCTCGGTCTGGGCATGGAGGCGTCACACGCGACCGGCACTGTCACGCACCTGGGCACCTCGATCGCCGATACCAACCTGTTTGCTCTGACGTTCCTCATCGCCGCGCACCTGCGTTTGACGCTGAACCCGACGTGGCTGGTCAAGGGTTCGGTGGGCACCGGCTTCGGTCTCGGCACGCTCAAGGTAGTGCGCCGCAACCCGGACGACACCAACGGCCTCCAGGATCCGTGCAAGCTGGACCCCGAAGCCGGCCTGGACCTGAACGCGGCGTCGGCGGCGGTGCGCTGTACGATCACCAATTCCTTCGGATTCTTCCAGAGCTATCCGGTCATCTTCAGCGGTGGCGTCGAGGTCTGGGGCTGGTTGCACCTGGACGCAACCTACCAGTACGCGAGCCTGGTCACCGACAAGGTGCAGTTCGCGCCGCCGGGCATCCACGAGTTGTCCTTGCGGCTGGGCGTGAACATCTACTGACCCAACCCCATCATCACCTTGCACAACCCACCCACCCCCGCCACCATCGCCGCATGCGCCACCACCTCGCCGCCCTGCTGCTCCTCCTCCTCGCCCTCCCCGCCTTCGCCCACGCCGCGCAGCCCTCGGCCCCTGTCGACCGCGACGCGCCCTGGTTCAAGCAAATGGAGCTCGCCACCCAAGCCGCCCAGCAGGCCGCGCGCGCCAACCAGGCTGACGAGGCGGTCGCGCGCTACCAGGAGGCGGTCACCCTGGCCGAGCAAGGTCTCGGTCCCCATCACCCCCTGGTCGCCGAACGTCTGGTGACCTTGGCGGAAGTGCTCGCTGCTACAGGTCGCCTGGTGCAAGCCGATGCCGTCTACGCGCGGGCGCTAGCGCTGGTCGAGCGCTACACCAGTCCGACCTCGATCCAGACCGGCTGGGTGCTGGTGCGCCTGGGCACGGTGCGCGCGCAGCTCGGGCGCATTGCCGAGGCGGTGGCGGTGCTCGAACGCGCGCTGGCGATCCACGATGCGCAACCCAAGGTGGGGCTGAACGAAAGGCTCAACTTGCTGGGCATCCTGATGGAGACGGTCACCAAGCACCTGGTCGACGGCACGCGCGCGATCCAGCTCGGCCAACGGCGGCTGAAGCTGGCCGAGCAGGTGGCGAATCCAGGCGAGCGGGCGTGGTACCTGGCGAATACCTTTCACTATCTCGGCATGTCGTTCACCACCAACGGCCAGTGGGACGCGGCGGCCGAGGCGGTGCGCCAGGGGCTCGTCGTCGTGCAGCAGGTGGGCGAGCCCGAGCGCACTCAGGTCTTGTTCCGCCTGATGGACTTGCAGTGCAGTCTGGCCAAGATGCGCGGTGCCGCCCACGCCGAAGCGCTGTGTCGCCAGGCGCTGGGGTTCGGCGAAGCGGCGTTCGGGGCCCAGGACGTGCGGCTGAGTTCGGTCGCGCTGGCCCTTGGCTTGCTGGCCAAGCAGCGCGGCGCTCCGGCCGAGGCGCGGCCCCTGCTCGAACGTGCCGTGGCACTGCAGGAAAGTCACGGCCAAGGCGACACGCTGGCGGCCGCGCAACCGCTGCAGGCGTTGGCGGAATTGCTCGACTTACTGGACGAGGATGTCGCGGCCGAGAAGCTGTACCGGCGCACGCTGGCCATCTTCGAGCGGTTGCTGGGGGCGGATCACACCGGGACCGCCAACGGGCGGCGGCTGCTCGCGAACTTCTTCGCCGATCGCAAGCGCTACGCCGAGGCGCTGCCGCTCATGCTCCAGGCCGAAGCGAGCGTGCGCAAGAACCACGGGCCCGAGCACATGCTGACCGCGGACCTGGAGTCCGACCTCGCGGAATTGCGCACCGCGACAGGGGATCACGCCGGGGCCTTGGCGCTGGTGACGCACGCGCTGGCGGTGAAGTCGCGGCTGTTCGGCGCCAACTCGGACTTTCTCGCCAACGAACTGGGGCGCCTGACCCGCATCGAACTGGCGCTGGGGCACGTGCCCGCGGCGGTGGCGGCCTGGCAGCGCGCCGAAGCGTTGCGGGAAAAGCGTGTGGCGACGCTGCTGCTGGCCGGTTCCGAACAGCAGAAGCGCCAGTTTCTTGCGACGTTGCAGACGCAGACCGACATCGCCCTGTCGCTGCACCTGATCTTCGCGCCCGAAGATCCTAAGGCCGGGCATCTGGCCCTGGAGACGCTGCTGCGCCGCAAAGGCCGGCTGCTCGACGCGCAGGCTGGGTCGATCGCCGCCTTGAAGTCGCGGTTGGGCCCGGCGGAACAGAAGCTGCTCGACGACCTGACCCACGCCCAGGGTCAGCTCGCGGCGCTGGTCAGTCGCAAGCCCGAGGGGCCGCAGGTGCAGCCGTGGCGCGAGGCGGTGGACAAGCTGGAAACCGAGGTCGACGCGCTGCAAGGGCAGGTCAGCGACAAGAGTTCGGCACTGCGGGAACGCATCGCGCCGGTCACCGTCGAGCAGGTGCAAGCGCTGATTCCTGAGCACGCGGCGCTGGTCGAGTACGCCAGCTATCGGCCGTTCGGCGCGGTCGCCAAGGGCTACATGATGGGTTCGGCGCCGCCCCGTTACGCCGCCTGGGTGCTGACGCGCAAGGGCGACGTCCAGGCGGTGGACCTGGGCCCGGCCGAGGCGATCGACAAGCAGGTCGAGGCGTTGCGCGGCGCCTTGGCGAGTCCGAGCCGCGGCGACGTCAAGGATCTGGCGCGGGCGCTGGACGAGAAGATCCTGCGGCCGGTGCGGGCCTTGCTGGGCGATTCCAAGCAGTGGCTGTTGGCCCCGGACGGCATGCTCAACCTGGTGCCGTTTGCCGCCCTGGTCGACGAGTCGGGGCGGTGGGCGCTGCAGAACCACGCGATTTCTTACCTTTCGGCGGGTCGCGATCTGGTGCGCCTGCAGGAGCGCTTGCCGGCGCGCGGTCAGGCGTTGGTGTTGGCCAATCCGAGTTTCGAGACCGACCTGGCCAAGCCGACCAAGCCAGCAGAATCAGGAAAAGCCCTGGCTTCGGCGCGCTCGGCGGATGCCGGCCACCTGCAGTTTTCGCCGCTGCCGGGGGCCGAGACCGAGGGCCGCCAGGTCGCGCCGCTGCTGCCGGGGGCGAAGTTGCTGACCGGTGGTGCGGCGACCGAGGCGGCGCTCAAGGCGGTGCACGCGCCCTCGGTGCTGCACCTGGCGACGCACGGCTTCTTCCTGGCCGATGCGGCGACGCCCACGGGCGAGAAGTCCGCGGTGCGAATGGAAAATCCCCTCCTGCGATCGGGCCTGGCGCTGGCCGGCGCCAACCAGAAAGCCGACGCGGGCGAGGATGGCCTGCTGACCGGGCTGGAGGCGGCGGGTCTGGACCTGTGGGGCACTGAACTGGTGGTGCTGTCAGCGTGCGAAACCGGCGTGGGGCGAATCCACAATGGCGACGGGGTGTACGGTCTGCGTCGGGCGCTGGGTCTGGCCGGCGCGCGCACCCAGGTGATGAGCTTGTGGAAGGTGGACGACGCCGCGACCCGCGACTTGATGGTCGACCTGTATCGGCGGTTGCGGGTCGGACAGGGCCGGGCAGAGGCGTTGCGGCAGGCGCAGTTGGCCATGCTGCAAGCGGGCGGCAAGGCGGTGGCCAACGCCAAGGACCGCGGTGCCCAAGCGCTGGGCGACGACGCGGCGGGCCAGCCGGACCTCGGGCGGTCGCATCCGTACTACTGGGCGGCGTTCATTGCCGCGGGCGATTGGACGCCGATGCAGTTCGGCAAGTAGGCCGTCAAGGCTGGCGACCGCCCGGACCTGCATCATCGCGGGTCATTTATTATCCCCTGAAATCGCGCGGCAAATCCGCATCAGTCGTGTCACCGCATCGTCACGAATCGTCAATTCCCCTTGTCGCATCCGGCCAGACTGGTACGTTGCACGTCCGCTTGGTCGTCGACCAGGCCGCCCGCTGCTTGCCTCGATCCTGCCCGCCTCCCGTTGGCCCCCTCGCACCGCGCACCCCGTCGTCCTGACGGCTGTCGCCCCTGGTCTGCCGATGCTCTTGCGCCTCTCCCTCCTGCCCGCGCGGCTCCTGGCTGCCCTGGTGCTCGCCGTGTTGGCCTGTACGATGTTGTCTTCGATGGCGTGTTCGACGCTGGGCTCGACGATCCGCGCCCCGTTCGAGACCACGGTGGCAGGTCTGCCTCCCGCACCGAACGCGTGCAACGGCGACCAGGCCCTGTGCGACCGCCGCTACGACGAAGTCGCCTACGCCACCACTCACAACGCCATGTCCGCGAGCGAGAGGGGTTTTTGGAATGCCAACCAGCGCGGCAGCCTGACCAAGCAACTGCACGATGGCATCCGCGCACTCATGCTCGACACGCACAACTACTCGCTGCGGCGCGGCGATAACCGGCCGTGGTTGTGCCATCGCTTCTGCCTGTTCGGTGGGCAGCCGCTGGTCGACGGCCTGCGCGAAATCAAGGTATTCCTGGACGAACATCCACGTGAAGTCGTCACCGTCATTCTGGAAAGCCATGTCGAGGCTGCGGCTACTCGGCAGGCCTTCGAGCAAAGTGGCTTGCTCAGCTATGCCCACGCCCAGGTCGCTGGGGAAGCGTGGCCGACGTTGCGCGAACTGGTCGGCACCGGGCGGCGGTTGGTGGTGTTCTCGGACCGTGAAGGCGGCACTTATCCCTGGTATCACAACCAGTTCGCGTGGATGTTCGAGAATCCCTACGCGGCCTGGCGCGACAGCGACTTCCAATGCGCGGTCAACCGGGGCAAGGCCACCGCGGGCCTGTTCGTGTTCAACCACTTCATCAGCGATCCGCTGCCAGACCGTGACGCCGCCGCTCGGGTGAACCGGGGCGCGCCGCTGTGGGCCCATGCGTCCAGGTGCCTGCGCGAGCGCGGTCGCTTGCCTAACTTCGTGACGGTGGACCACTACGACGTCGGCGACTTGATGGCGGTGGTCAAGCGCTTGAATCGGCGCAGCATCCCGATGGCCGGCGAAGCGAAGATCTCGGTGGCGGCCAGGTAGCTACGGCGGCGGGAAACCGCAGGTGCCGGGCTGGTCGTAGCAGGAGCCGTTGACGCACACCCCTTGGCACTGCGAACTGGCGCTGCAGCCCTTGCGCATGCACATCGCCGCGCCCGAAGTGCCCAGCAGGCACTCGAAATCCGTCGGGCAGTCCGCGTCTTGGTTGACGGTCTTGCACGCAACGGGCTTGCACTCGCCGTCGGCGCCGCACACTTGGCCTATTGCGCTCTGGTCGCACTCGGCGTCGCTCTTGCACCCGGGCTGGCACGCATTGGCGCCGTCGCACGAACACGCCTTGGCCTTGCAGACCTCGCCGGGCTGACAGTCCGCACTGGCCTGGCAGGTGCTCGGACCGGGGAAGCAGATGCCGCAACCGAAGGATGCACCTGGGCTTTTGCACATGCCGGTGCTGCTCTTGCAGGCCTGTTCGGTGGTGCACTGACCGTCGCCGACGCTGACGTCCTTGCTGGCGGCGATGTCCGGGCTGGAACTGGCGTCGGTGCCGGCGCTGTCCTTGCCTACGTCCTGGCTGGCGATCTCGGCGACGGCGTCCTTGCCCGACGCCACGTCCTGAACGTCCGCCGCGACATCTTGAACGTCCGCCGCAACGTCTTGGGCGCCAGCATCGGTGCCGCCCGCGTCGGACCCGGCGTCCCCGGCCGTGGCATCCCCGCCGGCGATCTCAGCGGCCGCGTCATTGCCGACGTCCGCGCTCACGCCGCCCGCATTCTTGGTCGGCGAACACGCCGCGCAAGCCAGTGCCACCAGGAGCAAATAGCGCTGATTCATGGGATTCCTCGTCATTGCATGCGCGCCTGGTAAAACCCCGTGGCCTGCGCGCCGGACATGCTCGGCTCCAGGGGCACGTAGGTGTCCAGGTACTCGATCAGCCGCTTCTGGTGCCGGTTCAGCCAACCGCTCGCCTGGCCCTTGCCCAGCGCACCGATCGCCGCCTGCAACGTATCCCACTTCTTCAGTTCCGGCGTCGCAGCGTCCAGGCGCTGGCACGGATCCGTGGTCGGGTCCGTGCCACAGCCCAGCCAGCTCATCGGCACGGTCTTGCGCCAGAACCCCGTCGGTCCGGTCACTTGCACCATCAGCTCGGCAAACGCGTCCAGCACGTCGGCGGGGTCGGGGTGCGCCACCCGCAGCTTGTCCTTCCAGCCGCGCAAGTAGCTTTGGTGAAACGGATCCAGCCGCGTCACCAGGTCGCGCAAGGCGGGTGGCGTGTCCGCGGCCAACGCCACCGGACCGCGCGGAGGCGCGACCGTACCGCCCGACGACCCAGACCCCGACACCACGCCGCCCGGTTCGTCCAGTTCCGACTCCGCCGCCCCAGGCGCCCCGGGCAGTCCCGCCTTGGCCGTGCGGATGCAGCGCGCCGTCCACTTGAACGTGTGCGTCGTCACTTCCACCTGCCGCGACTCGATCTTGCCGTCCTTGCCCTTGGTTTTCACCGTGCGCATGCCGGTTTGCGGCGTGTCCTCCACGGCCATGTCGGCCACGACGTCACAGCCGTAACGACGCGCCGCCGACTTGAAGTCCGCCTCGACGCCCTTGCGATCCGGCTCGCCCTTGCTGCCCGACGCCCACAGCTGGCCCAGGTCGGCAATCGGCGCCGGCAGTTCGGCCGAAGTCGGCACGATCAGCACTTCCATCCTGGGCGGCAGGGCCTTGTACTTGGGCGCCTTGGCGTCGCGAATGAAGTTGGCGCCCCCGCACGCGCTCAGCAGCGTGGCAACACATAGCAAGAGGCAGGGCCAACGGGCTGGAAACATGGCGGAACTCCGCGCGGTTGGCAGAAGGGGCCCGCCGCGGCCGCGAAGTGTCCGGTTTGCCTTGGGGTTCGTCAAGCTGGGATTGCCGGCCCGGGCTCAAGAACGCTTCACGCCCGCGTCCAGCACCTTGGCCGCCCGATGCCGCTCCAGCAATCGAGAATACGCCGCCTGCACCGCCGCCTCGCCGTGCAACCGCTCCAGCCGCCGCAGCCCGAAGTGGTGTCGCGCCACCGTGTTGAAATGGTCGGCAAACGCCGCGTTCAGCGCCGCGCCCGCCGCCGCCCCGAGCAATGGCACCGTCTGCGCCAGGGCCTTCTCACCCACGACTACCTGGAATCGCGAGGCAATCAGCGCCACCAAGCGCACCAGTGAAGGCGCCGCACCGTGGGCCAGGGCCTCGGTCAGTTCCACCGCACTGCGCGCCGCCACGAACGTCGCGGCTGAGCGCATCGCCATGGTCAGGCCGATCCGCGAGGTGTAGTAGGCCGACTCCATAGCCGCGATCTCGCTCACATTTTCCGATCCGTCCAGCGTCGCGTCGACCGGCGTCGGCATCTGGCCGCCCAAAGCCAGCACTGCCAGACATTCCAGGCGCACCGCCGGATCGCTCAGGTCCGCGCCCTGGTCCCGCGCAATGTGCGCGATCGACCGCAGCATCAGCACCGTCGTCACCGGCAGCTCGACCGGCAGCCCGGCCAGGCCAAAGAAACCACCCGCGAATCCCGCCGCCGCGCTCGCCGCCGTGTGCAACGCCGTGTCGCGCTTGATGTGGTCGGACTGCCCACCTGCGTCCAGCGTGGCCAGCGCGGTCTTCAGCGCTTGTTCCATCGCCTTCTGCACCGCCTTGGCCACAGCGTGGCGCGCGCGATCCGGTAGGCGACCCATCAACGATTCCGCGGGTTTGCCCAGGAGGTTGGCGGCGCGCATCAGGTAGCCCGGCGATTCCAGGTAGGCGACCGCGGCACCGACCAAGGTCAGGTCATCCGGGGTCAACGCGGGGTGGGCAGCGGTCATCGGGCCTCCGAGATGCGAACCGGGTCGATGGCAACGATCTCGATCTCGCGCACCGTGCCACCCGCCCGCAAGATCACGACATCGCCCGCGGCCTTGCCCAGCAGCGCGATGCCGAGCGGCGCCTCCAGGGTCACGACCTGCACCGTGGTGCCCTCGACCTGCACGGTCATGCCCGGCCCGTAGGGCGACAGGAACACCAGGGGTGGCGCGCGTTGCCCAGCCAGTTCAACCAAGGCGCCAGCCGCCACCACCTGCAACCCCGCGTTCGGATGCCAGAAGTGGTAGTGCGTCAAGGCCTGGCGCAACGCCTCGACGCGTTCGGTCTGCGCGGCGGCGACGTAGGACATTTCCAGGGCGCGGGTATCGTACTTGTTCTCGGGCTTGGCCTCTTCGTCGGTCGCCGCAGCTTGGGCGTGGGCCAAAGCTCCTGCCGTTTCGCGCAACTGCTGCGTGAGGACGACGACGACCGCATCGATGACCGCTTGCTTGTCCATGGCCAAAGCGTAGGCGGCGGGACCGGTCGGCGGCAAGCGCGGGTTGTCGGGCTCTTGCCTCCGCACCCCAGCAGTGCAATCTTGCCGCCCCGGTTTCGCGACGATTGCGCACGGCTGCTTCTCAGTTCGCGTGGACGCTTGTTTCTCAATGTTTGCGGAGGACTGTATGAGCCAGGATTTGCACGTCGGCGATCGCGCGCCCGACTTCACGCTGCCCGACGCCGAAGGCCGACCGGTGAAGCTGGCCGATCTGCTCGCGGCGGGACCGGTCGTACTGTACTTCTACCCCAAGGACGAAACGGCGATTTGCACCGCGCAGGCCTGCAGCTTCCGCGATCGCTTTGACGTCTTCCGCGAGGCCGGCGCGCAGGTGGTCGGCGTCAGTCGGGACGGCCCGGCGAGCCACCGGGCGTTCGCGGAGCACCACGGCCTGCCGTTCCTGCTGCTGAGCGACGAAGCCGGCGACGTGCATGCGAAGTACGGCGCGCGTCGGCTGGCCGGGCTGATCGACGCGCGGATCACCTTCGTGATTGCCCCGGATGCCACCATCCGCCACGTGTTTTCGTCCAGGCTGCGCGGCGAGGCGCACGTCGTGGAAGCGCTGCGCATCGTGCGCGAGATGCAGACCCGGTCGGCGCAGGCGATCTGAGCCCAGCCCTGGCTGCAACTCACTCATTGTGCAGGGCGGGCGAGCCGTGTAGCTTAAGCACCGCGCGCTGTATGGCTGGCCTCGTGCAAGGGCCGGGACTTGCAGCCGATGACGGGGGAAACATTCATGCACGGTTTTTCGGGACCACGGTTCTTGGCGCGAATTCTCGGGCTGTCCAGCATGCTGGCGATGCTATGGGCCCTGCCCGCCGTGGCCGCGGTGCCACTTTCGACGTGGGTGGAAGGCGCGCTGTTCGCTTCAGGCGGCGGTCCAGTCGCGGACGGCAACTACAACATCACGTTCAGCCTGTACAAGGACGCCACGACTGGCACGCCCAGCTGGCTCGAAGGCCCGGTGGCCCTGGCCGTGAAGGGCGGCTTGTTCTCGCACGTGCTGGGTTCGACCAAGGCGATCGACGTGGCGACGACGGCCGCGCTCGGGGCCACACCGTTTCTCGCCATGAAGATCGACTCGGACGCAGAGCTGCCCCGCAAGCCCGTGAGTTCAGTGCTGTTCAGCGTACGCGCGGCGGTCGCTGAATCGGTGGATTGCTCGGGCTGCATCGCGGCGTCGGCGTTGGATCCCAACGTGTTGAAGGCCTATCCCAAGGCTACCGATCTCTCCCCGGTGGCCAAATCGGGCAAGTATAGCGATCTGGTGGGCGGGCCCGACTTGAGTCCGTACGCGCTGTTGTCCAAACTGGCCGCGGTCGCCTCGAGCGGCAAGTACGCCGATCTCGTGGGCGCGCCGGTCCTGGCCAACGTCGCGCTGTCCGGCAAGTACGCCGATCTGGCCGGCGCGCCCGTCCTGGCCAAGATCGCAACCTCTGGATCCTACGCGGATCTCGGCAACGTGCCGGTACACGCCAAGGTCGGCGACAAGTGCGGCACCGGCCTGGTGCTGCAGGGCATCAAGGCCGACGGCAGCTACGACTGCGTGCCGGCGTTCGATCCGGCCAACCTGCCGGCCGACGTGCTGGACGAAGTCTCGAACAACATGCTGACCACGCAGTTCAACGACTTGCACCCGAGCATCACCACGCCGATCAATATCCCCGACCATGTCGACTCGGGCGTCAAGGACACGATCGTCGTGCCCGACCTCGGCATCTCGCAAGGCATCAGCATCACGGTCGACCTCACCAACAGCGACATCTCGACCATCACGCTGCTCCTGGTCGCGCCCGACGGCTCCAAGTTCACGCTGTACGATAAGTCCGGCAAGAAGGGCGACCCGCTCAAGGCCACGTTCACGACCACGACCACGCTGCCGGCCGGCGATCTCAAGACCCTGACCGGCAAGAATCCCAAGGGCACGTGGACCTTGACCGTGGTCGACTCGGGCTTCCTGAACAATCTGTTGGACGGCAAGCTCAACTCCTGGAGCGTCGGCGTCAAGAACTTGTCCTCGAGCAAGGTCGCCGCCAACGGCCTGTTCCAGTTCAAGGTCGCCACCGCGGCGCCGATCGCCTGCACGCCGGCAAACTTCGGCGCGGCCTATGCCAACAGCAAGGACAACGCGCTGTACATCTGCAACGGCAAGGACTTCTACCCGATCTCGATGGTCGCGATCGGCACCAACGCCAACCCGGGCTTCTCGTGCAAGGACATCCTGGCCAAGGCGCCCGCGTCGAGCGATGGCATCTATTGGGTCACCGGCAATGGGTCCTCGCCGTTCCAGGCCTACTGCGACATGGTCACGGACGGCGGCGGCTGGACCCTGGTGCTGAACCTGGACACCAGTGACGCCAACAACCGCCATTACGACGACACGACTTTTTGGACCGCCAAGAACACGGTCAGCACGCCGGACGTGTGGGCGAACAGCGACTTCAAGTCCAAGGCGTTCGAAACCGTCGGCGGCACCGCGCTGATGATGCGCCTGCACAACGGCGGCAAGTTCAAGGCTTTCGCGACCTACAACCTGTTGCCGACCTATGGCGGTCAGACGCTGCACTACCTGTTCAACAACGTTTCGAACGCGACGGTGTCGGGCCCGCGGGTCAACAACGCGGGTTCGGTGGGCAGCGCCGGCTATGAGCGCAATGCTGGCGACGCGTTTGCCGACCAGAAGCACGCGATCATCATGAACTCGACGTACCAACCCAACGACGCCACCAACGTGACGCGCTTCGGCACCAACTACGGCGACCAATGCGCGACCATCAACTGCAACGGCCACAACTTCGGCGGCTGGGGCGGTCGGCACTACCGCGCCGGCTGGGGCGCGTACTACGAGGGCGCGGCGCTGAACGGCTACTGCTCGAGCCAGGGCGGGTTCGGTAGCAATGGTAGTGCTTACAATGGTAACGACGCGTTCAATGGCTGTACGCCGAAGTACCAGGATGTGGACTTGGCGGTCTTTGTGCGGTAGTGGGTCTCCATTCGTGCAGTCAGGCGACTCCGGCCTACACCTCGCCGTCCACGTCAGCCTTGCGCAGCCGCTGCACCAACCCCGCCTCCACCACCGCCACCAACTCCCGCCGCCGCGCCGCCACCTCGTCCGCCACGCCCGCCGCCGTCCAGCGCAGCCACGCCGCCCGCAACGCCTGGCGGCGCAACTGCAAGCGTTCGCTGTAGCGCAGCGCCGCCAACCCGAGCAGCGGCATCAGCACGAACACCACCAGCCCCGCGCGCCAACCCCCGAAGTGTGCTGCGATCGCCGCTTCGATGCCGTCCGCGAGCAGGAACACCGCCAGACCGAGCAGCAGCTTCAGTGTGCCCACGAGATCGGTTTCTTTGCCTGCCAGCCGCACTGCCAACGGCCGCACCAACCGATACGGCAGCCACGCCAGCGCCAGGCCGGGCAACGCGAGCGGCCAGCCGAGCAGCAAGGGCAGGGCGGCGCGCCACGGCCGGTGCGGATGCGGTTCCAGGCGCAGCGGATCGTCGATGCCCACGGCGTCGAGCAGGCGCACGAACGTCCGGGTCTGTTCGACGATGGCCGCCGCGCGTTCGGGATCGGTGGCACACAATGTTCTGTAGGCGTTGGCCAATTGCCGGGCCTTGGCTTCCCGCGCCGCCAGATCGGCACCGACGGTCCAGGCTGCCACTGCGAGCAGGCCGCGCCACAACTCCTCGCTTTCCGCCTGCAAAGTCACGTCGGCCAGGGCCTGGGCGATACGCGCGGTCAGCAGTTGCGCCGCGTCGAACTCGGTGCCGTGCTCCAGGGCGAAGGTCTTGACCTCGATGGGCGCGCCGACCGTCGCCGCAACCCGGGTGCGAAACGTTGCCTTGGCTTCATACAGCAGGCCAACCGGCAAGATCTCCAGGTGTTGCCCGGTTTCGGCGACGTACGACAGCGCGATGCGGGCGGCGCCGGTTTTGAGCGACTTGAGGCTTGGGTCCGAGTGGCTGGTGCCTTCGGGAAACAGGGCGAGCCAGCCCCCGTCGCCAAGGCGTTGCCGGCAAAGCGCGAAGGTGGCGGCGTTGCGGCTGGTGTCCTCGCCGTCGCGCGACCGGTAGACCGGCAGGGCATCGAACGCAGGCAAGACGAGCTTTGCCAAGGGGTTACCGAACAGCGTGCTCTTGGCCAGGAAGGAAACCGACCGATCGAGCGCGACCCGCAATACCAAGCCATCGAGCAAGCCGTTGGGGTGGTTGGCGACGACGAGCACGGGACCTTCGTCGGGCACGAGGCGACCGGTGCGGCGAATCTCGGGGTAGAACAAGCGGATCAGGCCGAAGCAGATCGAGCGGACGGCGATTTGGAGGGCGGTGGAGGTGTCCGGCGTGCGCGGCTTGCGGGCGAGGGCGAAGAAGTCGGCGTGGGG
>CAYHHL010000098.1:0-20297 GCA_964356325.1 uncultured Enterobacteriaceae bacterium
GGGGGTCGGGGGCGGTGCCGGGGGGGGGGGCGGGGCCGGGGGCGGGGCCGGCGGCGGGGGCGGGGGCGGGTTCGGGTTCGGGTTCGGGAATCGGGTGCGGGTTCGGGTTCGGGCTCGGGTTCGGGCTCGGGTTCGGGCTCGGGTTCGGGTTCGGGTTCGGGTTCGGGTTCGGGCTCGGGTTCGGGCTCGGGTTCGGGTTCGGGTTCGGGGTCGGGCGTAGGTTAATGCTCCTGCTAGCGATTCCGGCTCCGGCCACGGGTCCGGCCCCGGTTCCGGCTCCGGCCACGGCGCCCATCCGCGGGTTGCACCGTCCTGCTACTCCTGCTCGGAATCGTCCTCGTCGGCCTCGAAGAAACCCGCGGACTCCGGGTTGACCAGCACGCAACGCACGCGGCCGTCGTCCAGAACCAGTTCATCCGCGGTGCGCTCGGGACCTGGCCGCGCCGCGTCTTCGAGGAGTCTCTCGGCCCACGCGGTCAAGGCGCGCAACGCCAGCGTGAGGACCTGATATTGGTCGGGCGTGTGCAAATCCGCTGGCTTGCGGCCAGGCTTCATGCGCGTGAACAGGGGGAAACGGCCAGGCACCACGTCGTACTGCCGGGCCGCCACGCGCTTGCGCTCGTTCGACGGAATCGACCGGGACGACTCCAAAGTGACAGAAACACAATCGGAAATCCGCGCGACAGCCTCAGGTCCGCCCGCGTCCGACGCGTAATGGCAGTCGTCCAAGACCTCCGCGCTCGCGTACACCGCAAGACCGAACGTCTGGCCCATGCCGCCCATCACGACCGCCACCGGCTCAGGCCAACCAAGCACTTCGGTGTCCAACTGGAAGTGCGGTTCCTCGCAGAACAGGGTCCACGGCTCCGCGCGGGCGTAGGCTGCCGAGGCCGCGAACAGGTCGCGCTCGAGGTCGGCGATGATCGTCCGCCCACCTTGCGCAAACTGTTCGGTCAAACCCGAGGCGAATTCCGCCAAGACCGGCAGCTCCGCGCAGATTTCAACCTTGATTTTCAGCGCTTCGGCGAACGGCGTCAGGACTGCCGCAAGTTGTGGATCTTGCAGCTGCAGCCGGCCCGGCAAGGTCGGTCGAAGCGGTTTCTGTGGCGCGGCCAGGGCATTCTTCAGCAGCAGGGTCCAGTCTGCGGCGGTCGGCACGCCCTGGATGACCTTGGTCGCGCGGACCATGCCGTCGCCCTGCAGGCAGAGGCAGATGCTGCCTGGCACGTCGTCTGCCATGAGAAGCTGGGCCGCCGGCATGGCGATCTGCCAGGTGGCCGACGTCCGGGGCAACCGTTCGAGTTGTTTACGCAAAGGTACGGGCCAGGACATAGCACGCTCCGGTTTCGAGACTGGACCCAAACGGCAGGTTGCGCCTGTGAGCCTGGGCGCCGGTTCAATCACGATCGGGAGCTCAGCGCAAGCGTCGACGGCGAGATCAGCGAGAGGTGGCGGAGGTGCGCGGGCACCTTCCGTCGAACGCCATGCTGGAATCCCCCTACTCCCGCTCAAACCCATGCCGCTTGAACTTCAACGTATTGCAGTTCTCCGTCACCGTCCGCACGACGTCATCAGACACGCCGTCAGGCACCGCGACTTCGATCTCAAGCGTTACCGTCGCTTTCGCGCCAGTCAGGAGTGCCAGGTGCTGCAGCACCTCCTCCGCGATCTTCCCAGCGTCACGGCCCAGGCGGTTGGCGTCGAGCAGGACGGAAGCGACGAACAAGTTCGGCCGCTTCGGCGGCGGCGGGGGCGGTGGTGGGGGCGGCGGCGGTGGCCGTTCGATGTAGCCGCACTTCTTGCACCGTCGCTCGGCCACGAGCCACTCCGGTGCGGGCTCAGCGCACTGGGTGCATTTGTCCGTGGGCAGCGGCGGAGGGGGCGGGCGTGGGGGCGGCGGCGGTTCGACCTGTTGCTTGGCGACGTCGGGCTTCACCACCAGCGTCGCGTTGTCCAGGACGCCAAGCACGCCGCGCATCTGCAGATTCCGGTATCTGCCCTGCGTCTCGTCGAAGCCGCTCGCGACCGCAAACGTGTCATCGACCAGCATCTGCCCAAGGCCATCGCGCACCGCGTTGACGATGACCTCGCGATTCACCACGCGCGGCAGGTACAGGTAGCGCCCGAACCACTCGCAAAGCTGGCCGATGGACACGTGGTCCTTGTCGCGCCACAGCCACTTGTCCAGTTCCATGCGCAAGCGCACGCCGCCCATCGCGGGCAGCAACTGCTCTTCATTCTTGAGCTTGGCGCTTGCCCGCTTGGCCAGCGGGTCCGGCCCCTGCACCTTGATCTCGTCCAGGCCGACCAGATCCTCAGGTCGCACCTGTTCGCCCGCCGGCGGATCACGCTGTTGCGGCACGAGGCACCACGACCATGCCTCCTTGATGAGCGAGGCCACGCGCTCGGTCGAGTCCTTGGTCTTGGTCTCGGCCTGCTTCTTCTGGAACGGATCGAGATTGAGCGCTTCCCACTCGTCGAGGATGCTCTGCCACGCCAGATACTGCGCCGTGACCGGCAGCAACTCGTCCAGCCGCTGCAGATCCGGCGCCAGGAACACCAACATGTTGCGGTTCAGGCGCGGTGAATTCCCGCGTTGATCCAATAGTGTGCGGGCATAAGTTTGCGCCGCGGTAGCACTGACGCCCTTGCGGTGCCCGTATTGCGGCCCGAGGATCACCAGACGCGCCTCGGCATCGTCTTGGACCTCGGAGGTCGTTTCGGGGCAAGGGTGGACGCCCGCAAAGTCGCCGCGTGTTCCCTTTTGCTTGCAGTCGGCGCGGATGCGGCCGACCAGTTCAGCGTACAACTCCTCCGGTTCCAGCAGCTTGGTCGCCGCGCGGTCGTCGGCCAGGCGATTCAGGTTGGCCTTGGTCGAGACCCAGTAGCGATTGCCGTCCTGGTGGATGTGCTTGGCACGGTCACCGATCCGGCGCAGTGCATCGCCGAAAGTCGCTGCCGCTTCGCCTGGTTGTGTGCAGCCCAAGCGCACCCGGCGGTCGTCGATGCCAGGGTTCCTGTCCTTGCTGCCCGGCGCTGTGCCGAGGTACAGCGTGCGCGCGACGCGGCGGCACGCCGAGTACCGGCCCAGGTTGGGGTTCTGGCGGTCCAGTTCCATCGGCAACGAACTCGGGCCGTCGATGTCCGAGGACAGGATCGGCTCCCACACGTCATCCAGATAGCGCGTCAGCTCGGCGCGCACCGCCGGGTCATCCATCGGGATCGAGGCGGGCAGCAGAAGGAGGCCGCTGTCGTTCGACTCCCACAAGCGGTGGATGACGTTGGCCATCAGGCGCAAGACGCCGCGGGTGCGCTGGAACTTGTCCAGCTTGGACCACTCGCCGTAGAGCTGGTCGAACACGTCGGGGTGGATCGGGTACGCGGCTTCCAGCTTCTTGCGGTACGCTTCCTCGCCACAGCCCTGTGGATAATCGGCCCGGTTTTCCCGGTACATGCGGCCGAATGCGTCGATTACGGCATCGCGGGATGGCGCGTCCTTGGTGGCGATCGGCTCGAACAGGCGCCGCCGCACGATCTCGAAGCCCTCATCGGGCGTTGCGGGTCGCCAGGTCTTGCCCACGCGCTCGAACACGTTCTTGAGCACCGCCAGCGCGTGCTTGCCGTTTTGGCCGCCGACCTCGATGTCCGATGACGGAATGCTGGCCACTACCAGCGTGCCCGGCGCGGCCTTGGCTGCTTCGGTCAGCGCCTGGGCGAACGTCGACTGGTTGTCGAAGTCGCCCGAGGGCAAGTCGCGTCGATCCACGGTGTTGCGTGCATAGGCAACCCACTCGTCGATCAGCACCAGGGCCGGCGAGGTCTTGCGGAACAGCTCGGCCAGCACGTGGGCGCCTGGACTGGTGCTGCGGGCATCGGATTCGGCAACCAGCGCATAGCCAGCGGCACCGCCGAGCTGCCAGGCCATCTCGCCCCACAGCGTGCGGACCTTGGTGCCGTCGGGCTTGACCGCGGTTTCCGCCACCGAGAGGTGTGTGCCGACCAGCACGGCGCGGTTGGCCTTGGGCGCGCCATCGACGCCCGCCTTCTTGAGCACGGGCTCCATGCCGAACAGCTTGGTCGCCGGCGTGCCGCCGAACAGGTGGTACAGCGCCAGCATGGAGTGCGTCTTGCCGCCGCCGAAGTTGGTCTGCAGTTCGACGACCGGGTCGCCGCCCTTGCCGGCGAGGCGTTGCAGCGCGCCCGACAGCAGTTCGGTCAAGCCGTCGGTCAGGTAGGTGCGGCGGAAAAACTCCTCGGGTTCAACGTACTCCGCACCGCCGATGCCATGCGCGACGTTGTGCAGGTCAGCAGCGAACTCGGCCTGCAAGTACGTGCCACCAGCAACATCTTCGTGCGGCGTGATGACTTCGCGCCAGGGTTTCAGCCCCTGTTTGGGCGTCCCGTCCAGAAGCGTCGGCTGGTAGCGGGTCCGGTTGCGGGCCTGTTCCGCGTAGACAGTGCGCTGCAGGTCAGCACGCTGTTCCCGCACCAGTTCGGCCTGGGCTTGCGCGTTTACCGCGGCCAGCAGCCGTTCCATCGTGTCGAGCGCACGGTAGGCGTCGTCCGAGGTGAAGGCCTTGTCGTGGGCGTGGTCGTTGCGCACATCGCCCAGTTCATGCACCCAGTTGCGCTCCGACGAGCCCAAGGTCTTGGCGAAGGCCTCGTTCCACAACAGCTTCATCGCCTTGAGCACTGCGTAGTTGTCCCAACGCAGGCCACCTCCGGGCGCGGGCTTGGCGGCACTCTGCAGCTTGTCCGTCACCTTCTCCAGCCAGTAGCCGCCGAGCTGGGTTTGCAGTTCGCGGACGACGTAGGGCTCGAGGCCGGCCAGGAGGCACTCCAGGCCTTTGGCGATGCGGTCGCGGTTGGACAGGGACATCAGGGCTCCTCGGTAGTCATGCTCGCCGGGTCGGTGGTCGTCGCCGCCAGTTCGGCTTCCAGGTCCTCGACCCGCGGCAGGCTGCTGGCCAGCGCTTCAGGCAGCGTGTCGACGATCTGGGTCTGCCAGTCCGCCACGCCGATGGGCTTGTTCATGTCGCGCAGCGCGTACTCTGCCACCACGCGGTCCTTCGACTTGCAGAGCATGAGGCCGATGGTCGGCGCATCGGACGGGTGGCGCAGTTGGTCATCGACTACGGACAGGTAAAAGTTCAGCTTGCCGGCGAACTCGGGCTCGAACGGCACCGCCTTGAGTTCGATGACCACGAAGCAGCGCAGCTTGAGGTGGTAGAACAGCAGATCGACGAAGAAGTCCTGGTCGGACACCGTCAATTTCACCTGCCGTCCGACGAACGCGAAGCCGGTGCCGAGTTCCAGCAGGAACTGCTCGACATGGCGCAGCAGGCCAAGCTCCAGTTCGCGTTCACGCGCCGCCTTTTCCAGCGTCAGGAAGCTGAACACATACGGGTCCTTGAGCTGCTCGCGGGCCAGATCGGAGTCCACGGGCGGCAGCGTGCGGCCGAAGTTGGTCGTCGCGCGACCCTGACGTTGGTGCAGGTGCGACTCGATCTGCAGGACCAGCACGGCCCGCGACCAGCCGTGCTCGATGGCGGCGCGGGCGTACCACGTGCGAGTCGCAGGATCCTTGAGTTTTTCGACCAGCGCCACGTTGTGGTACCAGGTCAATTGTGCAAGGACCTCTTGCACAAATGCCGGCTCCGGCCACGCCGTGGCAAACGCGCGCATGTACTTGAGGTTGCGCGCGGAGAAGCCCTGCATGTCGGGGAACTCGCGGCGCAGGTCGCGGGCAAGCCGGTCGATGACTTTGGTGCCCCAGCCCGCTTCGGCCTGACGCTGCACGATGTCCCGGCCGATGCTCCAGTACAGCACGGATAGTTCACCATGGACGGCGGCGGCGGCGCGGCTTTGCGCAGCACGAACGCGGACCTTGAGCGCATCGAGCCACTCGCGGTAGCCGGGGGCGGCCAGATCGCTCACACCAGCCTCCCCTGCGTCGCCGCTTTAGCTGCCGAGGGGAACAACTGGTCGTACACCGCTGGGTAGGCGGTACGAAGCTCAGCAATCTGCTGCTGATAACCGCCCTTGCGGATGACACCCAAATCGAGCCGGCGCTGCGTGCATTCGCCGTGGTCCCAGGTGTTCTTGAGGTGGTCGACCACAGCCGCGTAAAGTCGGTGCAGCTTCTGCTCCGGGGACTCCACATAGACGACATGCTGCGCCGCAGTCCAATCGTATCTGTTTACGCGTTTAGAATCCTCGTGTCTTGGCATCCCTCCGAGCAGTTCGAAGCACAGCCGGGTAACCCAGGCGACCATCTCCGCTTGGACCGTGGCCGTCGTCTTGGCGTCTCCAACACATTGCAGAGCAGTCTGAAGGCACCAGTCCAAGCTTTCGCGGTGATGCTCGTTGTCGACCAAGATGTTGGCCTCGACTGAATGCGCAAGCGCCGTCAGGATACGCTGATACGTGTCCTTGGTGTACTTCAGGCTGCGGCCACCTGTGGCACCGTGCATCTGCTTGTCGCCGAACAATGCCTTGAGAAGCCGTTCACTGTTCATCGTGAACACCGACACGTCACACTCACGGTTCGGCGACGCGGCGCGCTTCGGCCGGTGGCCACGAGAACGCGCAAGCATCTCTTGTACAAGCGTGGCGGGCACAGTTGCTGCCGTGCGCTTCAATGTCCGTTTGCGGCGCGCGGGAGTGTCACCAGAGTGGCCTTCGTTGCTCATCGCTTCTCCGTCGTGGCCGGTTCAGCACCGATATTCTCCACTTGAAAATGAAACGGCTGATGTCCGTGCCGATACATCTGGATGGACTTGCCAAGGAAGCGGCTGATTTCATGCATCGAACAGCCTCCTTTGCGCACGCTGCGGCGCAACCACCACCTTCACCTGCCCCGCCAACTTCTCCAACTCCGGCCACGCGATGACCAACCCGTTGTACGCCCGCGCCTCTTCGGCCCAGCCCTTGCGTTCGCACACCGTGTACAGCCGGTAGGCCAGGTCCCGCGCCGGTGCCGCCCGTTCGCCCAGCCGCGCCAACAGGTCGGCAGCACCGGATTCGCCCTGTTCATCCAAGCGCTTGCAGAGGTGCTGCGCCGCTTCCCACACCGTCGGTCGCGTGTCGGTCACCGGGTCCCAGTCGGCCGGCAGTTCCGCGCGCTTGAGCAGCCGCACCTTGCCCGCCGCCGCTTGCAGGATGCCCGCTTCGACCACGCCTTGCACGCTGACGTTGCGGGCTTTGGCCAGCGTCTCGGCCTCGCCAAACGGGCCGGCGTCGAAGGCGCGTGTCTCGAACCAGGTCACGGCAAAACGGGTGTCGGGGTCGAACTCACCTTCCTGCTCGGCCAGGTACTCGTCGAGGGCCTGGTTGATGAGCTGCAGCGCGGTGCGCACGCCCATGGCGCTGCCGTCGGCTTCGAGGACCTTGGCGTGGCGCGAGTAAATTCCCATGCCGGGGCCGATCGAGGCTTGCGCCATGTCCACCGGGGCGATATTGCCGTGTTGCAGGGCCTTGAGGGCGGCGGGAAGTTCCTGTCTGAGCAGGCGGCGGAAGTCGGCGCGGGTGATGGTGGGCGCGGTGGCAGAGCGTTTGCGGCAGACGAGGACGATCGACGTAGCGAGCGCATTCGAGCCCTGGCTTCGTGTGCGCGCGCCGCGTTCAGTTCTTACGGGCCAGGTACCGTTCACTGCCAAGCCCGACTCGGTCACGGCCTGCAGGAACGTGGCCCAACCTGTAGACATTCTATCAACGTCGCCCTTCTCGGCTTGCTTGAATGCGTAGTAGATTGCGATCGGCGCCAGATCCGTCGCCTCGGCGCGAGCATTGCCAATTGCGGCTCGCATTCCATTGAGGAAAAACTCCTCTGCGGCAGAAGACGATTCATGTCTGTGCGGATCGGCGACGAGTTCGCTTGATTTTGGCACGAGCAAGGTTCTTGTTTCCGGGAGACGAAGCGGTTTCAGCGCTCGACGCAGCCAAACATAGAACATGTCGGAGAGGTCTGCGTACGGGACATTGTCGTAATAGGGCGGATCAGTTGATATTACGTGAGGAGTGGTGTTCCTGACAGCGATGGTTGCCGACGCATCCTGTTGCCGTGCGATGCCCGGGGCAGAGTGTGCAGTAATCGTGAGCGCGGCAAAGGCATCGTGAACGATTTCAATATTATTCAAGAAGCTGCCGCCAACGAGGCAAAGCGGGTTGTTCTCGACGAAATCCCAGACCATAGGCAGCGCATTGCCCGTGAAGAGATGGCTGGTGCGCCCTTCGCCCGCATACCAGGCGATTAGACTGCAGTGATAATCTGCCATTTTCGACACGGAAAGTGCTAATGCAACGGCGATGGAATCCGCGTACGCGACCGCCCCCGTTCCGCCATCCGCAAGGCCAGTGCCCTCCGTAACTCCAGAAGACCGCGCGTCATGCAACACATTTTCGCGTGCCGCCGAGACGAGGTCTGCCAACGTCACAAGCGCATTCAACTGGCGCGGCGTGAACAGCTTGGCAAACGTATCGAGTCCATATGCCCATGGAGTCATGTGTCGAGAGTTCTTGGCAAACTCAAACTCCGGAACCCAACTGGGCGGGGGAACCCTGGCGCTACGCTCCTGGTCCGCCGTTGGCGTGACGTAGATGCGCCCGCCCTTTCCCTCGGCAGCAATGGCCATGAGCCTGTCGCCCAGCCGTCCTGCCTTCCCTTCAGCGTGGATGTGGCTGGATGGAATCGGATCTGACGAAAGAATGCACTTGAACGCTCCTCTCCCGGTCTTCGTCCCAGCGCTCACGACCGCAGCGTCCGGTGGTGCGCCGTCACGCACCTCGAACCGCCAAGTTCCAGCCGTTCTATCGACCACTGCCTCGACCCAGGCCTCCTTTCCCGGCTTCTTGCTCAGCCAGAACGATGAAACTAGGGGTACATGCGCTCCCCGACACGCGGGGTTGGGGCTCGCCACTGTCCGTGCCCAGAGCCACGCGATCACCGTCGCCTTGCGGCTGTCTGTGCCGCTTGGGACATCGACGTCGGGGTACAAGTCGCCGATCTGCTCCCTCGCTTGCTGACGCATCCACTTGCCGTAGTGGCGCACGTCCTCGGCCAGCCCCTGCGCGCCCGTCCAGGTCTTCAAGTGCGCAGACTTGCGGCTCTCCGGGTTGACCGGCTTCCAGCCCGCGAACTTCGGCGGGATCTCGATCAGCGCCTTATTGATGAGCACCGCCACCGGGTTCAGATCCGTGGCGATCGCGCGTAGGCCGAGGCGCTGGGCTTCGAGCGGAATCGATCCACCGCCCGCGAACGGGTCATGCACCGGCGGCGCCACCTCAGCAAGATATCGGTTCACGTCCGCAACCTTCGGATTCGGGACCAGCACGGCTGCGTCACGTGCATCCGCCTGCGCGTCCGCTGTCCGCCCCCGCGCAAAGCTCAGAGCGATCTCGCGCCGGGCGTTGCTGACCACCCGCTCGTCGTTGGAGTTCTCCCACAGCACCAGTTCCTCGATGAGGCGAAACAGGCGTTGCCGTTCGATTTCCTGCTCACCCTCGGTTGGCCACAACGACGGCCAGGATGACGGATCATCGACCAGTTGGCCAAACAGGATACCTCGCGCTGCCGCTAGACGGCGGTCAGCCCACCACTTGTGGATCGCCGTCGGCTTGCCCTTGTAGATGTACCCCTCGCGCTCCGCCTGCACGTTGATGGCTTCGAGGGGAAGGGCCACTTCGATGAGCTTTTTGCGGTAGGTCGTCATTCGTCGTCCTCGCGGTCACGCTTGCCGAGCATGAACAACGCCATCTCGATGTGCCAAAGCTGCCAACGGTCGTCGCCGCGCTTTTCGCCGGGGGCCAGAACCGCGCCAGGCTGCTGCCCGCCCTCGTGGCGAAGAATTGCTGCGACGGTGCAAATCAGCGCACTTGCCTTCACGAAGCTGGCCCGGAACTCCTGGCCACTCGCAATACGGGGAAAACGCGGGTCCACGAACTCGGGCGGCGCGTCGTCGACGACATCGGGCAGTGGCGCACAAAACAGAAAAGATACAGGAATCTCCGCGTCTCTCAGGAAGCGCTGTCTGGTGAGTTCCTGCAGCGCTCGGGCCACGCGACCGTCGTAGTTGGCCCACTCCTTTGGGTCCGACATGGCGTAGAGCCTGGCGATCGACACGTGCGCTTCGCCAAAGAATTCAGGCTTGTCGAAGCTCGCACCACGCATGTCGAGCCAGACCCGTTGCAGGTCGACATCCTCGATCCGCTTGTGAATGCCGCCCCAATCGAAGGTGATTTCGTCCGCCCAACGTCGAAACAGCTTTGGCATCGCGTGGTTGTTTCCGCACGTGCGCTGGATGTTGAGCCATTCGTCGCGGAAGCGCTGGCGCGTCAGCACACCGCACGTCCAGTCCGTCCCACGCCAGCGGTAGGCACGCAGAAGGCGCAGCCAATCCGGCGCGCTTGGCCCGAACGCGAGGTCGCGGGCGAAGGATTCGAGGTCAGCGAACATCTGCGTCCTCATGTGCCGTTTCTATGCGCGCGACCATGAGCGCGACGCTGCCCGCTCCGCCCAGAGCAATCATGTAAATACTGTAACTTGAGTCTCGGCTATGAGCGTTCATCGCGCTCCGAGTCGGCGTTTCCGCCCATAGCCGGCGCCGGCCCTCGCAAACGAGGATCATGGCGCGCCACCGACCGCGTCTTCGATGTACTTGGCGATGCGGTCGCGGTTGACCACGAGGCTGGAAAACTGCTTGTCGCATACGTCGCTGAACCGGGCGACGGCCTTGCGGTTGACCTCTTCCTGGTTCTCAAAGATGCCAACGGCTCGATGCGGCAAGCCCCACTTCTCGTACTGGAGCAGGTTGATGGTCGCATCGCGCGTCTTGTCGTCGTTGGGAATCGCGAAGAAAAACAGTGGACGCTGCAACCCGTTGACGCGGCAATCCACTGCGTAGTTGCCCTTGGGATCGTGCTCCAGATCCTTCCAGTCGAACGTGCGTCGCGTCTCGGGGACGTACTGCTCCAGGATGGCTCGGAAGTCGTCCATGAACGTCGAACGAACTCGCTCCCGGGACAGCACGCTCACTGTTCCAACCCGGAGCATGGCCTGGACGAAGCTGAACAGCGCATCGCCGAAACGGCCATCGGGGATCTGCAGGACAAGCTCGCCGTCGTCCTCGGTCAGTCCGAATGCGGCAATGGCGTTGCCGATTATTGTAGCTCGCGTACCCTTGCGCAGGTCGCGGTCCTCAAAGTCGTACGAAAGGTGCATCAACATGTGCCCCTCGTCCGTCAACCGCCAGCCCCCATCCTCGGACTTAAGAACGATGGAAAGGTGGTCACCGTCTTCCAGGCGAAACGGCGTGAAGACGCGGTAACGTCTAAGCCCCTCTGGGAGCAGTCGGATCGCATCGCACACGCTTTTCTTGAACTGGGCTTCAATGGCTTCGGGCGTCATTCGAGACCTCCCCAACCCAGCAGCGGTGCAGGCGTTATGCTCGCCACCAGGTTGCAGTCGGAAGCCAGGCACTTGAGCGCAGCGTCAAGGTCCGAAAACCGATCCGTCGGCTCCGCATAGCCATCTTCACGTGCGCCCTGCTCTTGGTAGCGCTGGGTCGCCATGTGCACGTGGAAGTCATAGAATCGGTCGCCCTCGATGGCGTTCGTATGCTCATGCGCCTTGCCGTTGTACCTGCGCAGCCGGAAGACGACGTTGCTGTTCTTCAGCTTCACCGCGAGGATGGCGGAGAACGCCAAGGCGTTCCGAGTGCTTTGCCGCACCATGATGACGAAATCGTTGCCCTGGCTGCCCGCGGCGTCGATGTGACCTTCCGTATGGCCGCGCTTTTCCTTCGGTCGGAGGCGCGTGCGCCAGTCAGCATCAACCGGTTTTGCTTCGGCAATCAAGGCCGCGATGTCGGTATCCGAAAGATGAACTGCCACGACTACCTCGTCCTGCCCCGCGCGGCAGCGGTTAGCACGGATTGCCACCTTGCGCCAGCAAGCTCGCCAGCGAATACGTCGAACCCGTCTGCGCAAACCCTGGCTGTCCGAAGTCAAACCCACGCACATACACGGGCTTTCCCGCCGCGCCGCCGTCCACCAGGACCACGGCCAGCCTGAACTTATCCGGCTCGTTCAGCGCGCACAACACCTCGGTCCGCGACAGCGTCACGTGGTCATGGTCGCCCGCCCGGCCCTTGACCTCGACGAACACCAGTTCGCCCGTGGCTAGATCGCGCGATTCGATGTCGTAGCCGATGCCGCGCTGTGCCGACACGTCCTTGGGCTCGCGGCCCAGCGTGCGCTCGATCGCCATGACCGCCGCCATCGCCAGCAGTTCGACTCCATCGCGGCCGTCGGTCGTCGTGGCCGTCGGCGCCGCGGGCTCGCCACGGAGCTGGCGCAGCAGCCCGACAGGCACGATGAACGCACCACCTTTGACGTGCGGCGGCTGTGGCGCGATGGCCCGTTCCCGTTGCAGGTCCGCCAACCGCCGTTGCAGTCGATCGGAAAGCCGGTCAGCCCGCTCCCGCGCGACCTGCGCCGGCAGCCGTGTCTGCTTGCCGGACCGCTCCTGCGCCTTCAAGTCCTCGGCCCGGTGGTCCCAGTAGTTGATTTCCTTCTGCAGGCGAGCCTTGACCTCGCGCTCCACCTTGTCGGTCAGCGGCAGGCGCGTCCGCTTGCAGTCCTCGACGTGCCCCGGCACCAACTCGCGGATGGCAAAACCGAGCACGTCGTGCTCCCAGTCCTTGCGCAGCCAATGCGCGTCCAATTCCGGCTGCAAGGCTGCGCGTTCCGCCTCCGATGCCGGGCGGTAGTCCAAGTACGGCGCCGCGCCGGCGTTGACGTAGCTGCCATCGGGCCGTGCTTCGACGAACTGCAGCCGGGTCGAGATGACCTGCACGTTTCTGCGCGGCGTCTGGCGGCCATCGACGACGGCATGCTCCAGGTAGAACAGCAGCCGGGGCACGACGCCCTGGTCGTTTTCGTCCACCAACACCGCGCCTTGCTTCAGCACATCGCGGTACCGCTCCAGCACCAGATCGATGGTCGAGTCCAGCAGCGGGCTGCCCGGCGTCAGCATATGCGCCCGCGGCTGGTCGTTGACCTTGGTCTTGTCGAAGCATACCCGCTCATAGCGCTTCAGCACCGGCGCGCCGACGCCGACCTGCCGGTCCCGGTCGCGGATCGCCCCCGGCACATGGCTGACTTCGAAGCGCCCAGGCTCCCGCCGGTGCATCTTCCCGCCCAGCTTGTCGAACGCCGCCTGGAAGAATGCCTGCACGTAGTTGGGCTGCAGCCGGCGCGCGTGTGCACGCTCCATGTCTTCGCGAATGGCCTGGATGCGGGTCGTGTCCATGTCGTTGTGGACGAGTTGGCGCATCTCCAGAAGTTCACGCAATCTGTCGCGATTCACTGCATTGTCGACCGACGTCTGCAGCCTTGCCCGCACCACGGGGTCGTTGCCGTAGCGGATCGCCTCCATGAGCAGGTCTCGCAGCGCCCGTTCCTCGAACAACATGCCCAGAACGTCGTAGACCTTGCCGCCAAGCGCCAACCGCTCGGCGTCGAGCTTGTCCAGCAGCCGGAAATAGACCTCGCCCTCGCGCGTGCCCTGGGCGATCAGATTCCACAGGTGACAGACCTCTTCCTGGCCGATGCGGTGGATGCGGCCGAAGCGCTGTTCCAGCCGGTTCGGATTCCACGGCAGGTCGTAGTTGACCATCAGGTGAGCGCGCTGGAGGTTGACGCCTTCACCGGCCGCGTCGTTGGCCACCAGCACGAGTACGGTCGGGTCGTTCATAAACGCGTGCACGATCTTGCGGCGGTCTTCGCGGGTCACGCCGCCGTGGATCTCGACAACGGCCTCGGGCCGGGACAGCAGGACGCGGATGCGATCGGCCAGGTACGCCAGTGTGTCCCTGAACTCCGTGAATATGACGAGCTTTCTTCGATGGCCCGCTTCATCCACCATCAGCGGATCATCGAGAATCGACTTGAGCTGCGTCCACTTGGCGTCCAGACCCGAAAGCCGCAGCGCCTTGGCCCGACCTTCGAGCTGCTTCAAGCGCTGGATTTCGACCTGCAGTTCGTCGATGGTGCGCGAAGCCGTGGCGTTGTCGATCAGCGCCGCCTCGACCTGCTCCCGCTCTTCTTGCGGCGCCTCGCCATACATGTCGTCCAGGTCGTCGTCGGACAGCTTGGATTCGTCCGCGATGGCGGGCAGCCTGACCGCGCTCGAACTGCCGCCGCGCAGCAGCAACGCCGCCTCGCGCAACCGCTTCTCCAGCCGTTCACGCCGGCGTTCAATCGAGCGCAAGATCGCTTCCGGTGACGAGGCCAGCCGCCGCTGCAGCGTCATCAGCGCAAAGCCGACGTTGACCTTGCGCTGGCCTTCCTCGGCGGCAAAGCGCTCGGCGCGGTTCATCTCGTCGCGCACGTAGTCGGTCACGTCGGCGTAGAGCTGCGCTTCGCCATCGGACAGCGGGTACTGCACGGTGTACGAGCGCCGCTCCGGGAACAGCGGCTTGCCGTCAAAGCGGTAGAGGTCCTCCTTGACCATGCGCCGCATGAGGTCGGAGGGATCGGCGGTGTGCACGCCGTCGCGAAACCTGCCCTCGAAGCGGTCGCCGTCGAGCAGCGCCAAGAAAAGCTGGAAGTCCTCTTCCTTGCCATTGTGCGGCGTCGCCGTCATCAGCAAGAAGTTGCGGCAGTGCGCGCCCAGCACCATGCCCAGCTTGTAGCGCTTGGTCAGCTTGATCTCGCCGCCCAGGAAGTGGCCGCTCATGCGGTGCGCTTCGTCGCAGATGATCAGGTCCCATTCCGGTGCGGCGCCAAAGACCTGCTGCAGATCCTCGTTGCGGCTGAGCTGGTCCAGGCGGGCGATCAGCAAGCGCTTGTCCTCGAAAGGATTGCCCGTGCGCGCGGCTCGGATCATGTCGGAACTGAGGATGTCGAACTCGAGGCCGAACTTCTCGGCCAACTCGTCCTGCCACTGCTCGGTCAGGCTGCCGGGCGAAACGATGAGGCAGCGCTCCAACTCGCCGCGCACCAGCAGTTCTTTGATGAGCAGCCCGGCCATGATGGTCTTGCCGGCACCTGGGTCGTCGGCCAGCAGGAAGCGCATCGGCTGGCGAGGAAGCATCTCCTCGTAGACGGCGCTGATCTGGTGCGGGAGCGGCTCGATGATCGAGGTCGTGATGGCCAGGTACGGGTCGAACAGCCAAGCGAGGCGGATGCGGTAGGCCTCGGACACCAGGCGAAGGAGTTCGCCGTCGCCGTCGAACGACCAGGGTCGCCCGCCTGCGACGAGTTCGAGCGAGGGCTGATCGTCGCGGTAGACCAAACGGTTACCGAGGCGGCCGCCAGCGTCGTAGATGACGTCGATGCCGTGGTCACCGTACCACTGGACCGCCTTCACCGTGGCGACGCCGTCTGGCGCAAGGCCGCGGACGCGGGTGCCGATCTGAAGGTCTTCAAGGCGAACCATCGGCCTCTCTCACAAAGAACAAGTCCAGACTTCAGCGGGTACACCGACTGATGCATGACACAGCCATACAGAATTGCGTGCCCCGCGCGGCGCCTGCAAGTGCGGGATGGACACCCGCCCATGGCTGGTTGTCAAGTCCCAGCCTGCAGGGCGGTGGCTAGAGGACCCGGATCGGTGCCGCCGGAGCGCAACTCGCGCCCGGCCTGCGGTTGATGTTGCCAAGCTATTCTATGTCTTTACAGTATATTGTGCACCAACCAGAGGTGGTCGGTTCCGAACGGCGCGACGATGAGGGCTGCCCGAGGCGCCGTGACCGTCGGCCGCGGCCATTTCCAGCCGGGCTGGAAGTGAAGCGAGAGCCTCAAGCCCACTGGTCCCGTCTTCACGCCGCCTCCCGCGCAAAGAACTCGCGTGCCCGCTCGAAAAAATCCTTCAGACTCGGAAACTGCTTGTCCGCCGCACTGGTAATCCGCATCTGGTCGCTCTTGGGCAGTCTCTGCATCGCCTCGTGCACCACCACGCTGCGGAACGACAACCCCGCGCGCTGGAACTCCAGGCAGGCAATCGTCGCCAGCCGCGCCCGCCCGGCATCGCGCACGCCGAACAGGTAGTGCGGGTGGTTGCGCACAGTCAGGAGCCAGTCGACCTCCAGGTCGTCGCGGGACGCGATCGGCATCACCCGCCGTCGCGGCGCGTACTCCGTCAGTTCCGCCTGCGCGAACTCGTCCAAATCGTCCTGGAACAAGTTGGCCACCGTCTCACGCCGGTACAGCCGCATCGTGCCCACGCGCGCTTCGGCCTGGGCGAGTTGCAGCAGCGCCGGCACCAGCGAGCCCGGCGCGACGTCCAGGTACAGGTTTCCTTCCTCCTCGGCCACGCCGGCTTCGGCCAGCACGCGTTCGAGCACCCGGGTCCGCGCCGGCGTCATCTCTTCGATCGCATAGGACAAGCGCATCAGCGTCATGCCGTGGTCGCACACGCGTAACAGGCCCGAGCGTGGCGCATCCTCGACGTAGAGGTCGACCCTGTCGCCGTCCTCGTGGTACAGCGGCACCGCCACCTGCATGACGCCCGGGCGTTTTTCGAACACGGCGACGCGGTCGAGGAATTGCTGCTGCAGCATCGGTATCAGGTCGATCACGGTTCCTCCCTCGCCACTGGCACGGCGGCGTCGAATAGCGGCGGCTGCACGCCGGAGGACATGGTAGCCGCAGTGCAGGTCGGTCGGCGAGAACCCCCTGCGCTAGGTGCTGGCCGTGCGAGCCTTTGCAGCGCAGCAGCGGCAGTTCAGGTCCCGGGCGGTCGGGCGGAAGATCAGAAGTTGCGCCAAAGACAACATCCACAGATTCTCCCACCTTCCGATCAGCGCCGACGTCGTCACTGATCCCACCCCGCGCACCAGCCGACAAACTTGACGCCGCGCACCGCTACCACAACCCTAGCCGTGCCAGCCAACCCGGCTGCGGAGGTTCGCCGTGCTCGACCACACCCTGGCTCCCGTCTGCCCGCCTGAACCGGCGCCCGCCCTGGTCCTTTCCGCCGACGACGCGTTGTTCGACCGCGTCCTCGAACAGTTGCACGACGCGTACGGCAACGCCCTGCGCGACCTCGCGCTGGCCGCGGGACGCGCGGTCGTCGACGCCTTCTTCGCCGGGGACGAGCAGGCCTTTACCGACCGCAACCACTTCAAGACCTCCAAGTACGCGGACTTCGTGCGGGCGCGCGCCGACCAGCTCGAGGCCATCGGCCTGAACGCCGGCACGCTGCGCCACTACGTCCACGCGTGGTTCGTCTGGGGCACGCTGCCGCCGATGGTGCAGGACGCGGTAAGCCTGTCGGCCCTGGTCGAGCTCGCCCGGCTGCGCGACCCGGTGCGCCGCGTACAAGTGGCGGTCCAGGCGCATCGCGAAGCCTGGACGGTTCGTCACCTGCGCGCCGTGCTCGACGCCGAGGTGGCGTCGCTGCCCGCGCCTGAGGATCCGGGGGCGCAGCCGAGTGCTCAGTTGGTGCGCGCCGTGCACCAGTGGCAGCGCCAGACCGCGCGGTGGCAGGCTGAACCGGCGGAACTGGCCGCACTGGCACGGGATGACAAGGCGCAAGTGCGGTCGTGGATCCGCGACGTCCGGGGCCGGTTGCGCGAGATGGAAGCGGCGCTGAAGCAGGGGTGAGGCAATGGGGAGGTCTGGTGCGGGCTCGGGGTCGGGTTCGGGCACCGCGTTGCCGCCGCCCGGACCTGTCCCACGAGCAGTGCCAGCGCTACCGACCTTGCCAGGGCTACCTTGGCAGCGTAAAAGCTTGGCTTGGCGGCAACGGTGCCACAAGGCAAGCAGAGACCGCCCCTTCACGAAAAAATGGAAACGAACCCATGAATCTCGGCAAACGTGCGGCGTCGCGGTGGCTCGTGCTGTTGGGCGTGGCAGCGTCGGCGTGGGTGGCGCCTCGCTCCGCGCTTGCACAGCCTGCGGACACCGCCATCTGGACGGGCGAGTGGACCCTCGTGCCGCCCCCGGGTCGTTTGCGGATCGTGCAGCGCAAGGACCAGCAAGCGCATGGCATCTGGTCAGGTCCGCACGGCGAGGCCAACCTGAAGTGCAGCGCCAGCGGCCGGGTGCTGAGCTGCACCTGGACGACAGCGGACGGTCGAGGCGGGACGGGGGTGTTGACCCAGACGCCGGACAAGAAGAGCGCCAGCGGGGTGATGCAACAGGTGGGCAAGCCGGGTGTTGCCATCCGCGCCCAACGCATCTCGGTGGCGATCCCGGCCATCCCCATGCCGAGCCGGCCGCCGGAGCCGCCTCGCGGTCCACTGCCGATACCGGATTGCGCCGGGGTCGCGATCCTGCCGGCCTGTGTGAGCGGCGACACTGCGGAGTGCTACAACAAGATCAACCACGTGCGGTTTTCCGAGCGGAACCTCCCGGGCGCCTTTTGCATGGCCCTGACGGCTTGCCAGCGCGGCCACGGCCAGTCCTGCCGTACCGCCGAGTACCTGCTCGACGGCCGTGCGTTCGTGAAAGACGAAGCGCGGACCACAGAACTGCGCGAAGCCGGGTGCCGCGGCGGGGACGGCCATTCGTGCCTGATAGCCGCGGCTGGGCATGCGCCCAAGAAAACTGATTCTCCCGACAGCGAGGCGTACAAGGCCGCGAAGCGGAAGGTCTTCGACCACCACGCGCGGGCATGCACCCTGGGGCCGGTAAGTCTGTGCACCGTGATTGTCACTGCGTACTCGCGCGGCGGAATGCCCGCGGATCAGGAGGCCCTGGCGCGCACGCTGGTGGAAAAGGCCTGCGCGGCCAAGGTAGTCGAGGCCTGCAGCGTACTCGCCACCCGCAAGCAGTTCGACGACCTGCAAGCCGAGTGCCGCAAAACCAAGGCGGCCCCGGCCTGCTTGAAGTCTGCAGACGCCTTCGAGTATGGCATCCAGACACCCAAGGACCCGGCGCGCGCCATCGGCTTTTTGGAACTGGGCTGTGCGGGCGGTGACTGCGATAGTTGCCTGCGCCGGTCTCGAGCGGCCGGGGGATCCGCCTGGACGGGCAAGGGCGCCGCGGCGTGCGAGAAAGCCTGCGCGGCGGCCAGCAGGTCGTCGCCCAGAGCAGAAGAGAAGAAGGACGAGAAGAAGGACGAGGAGAAGGACGAAGAGGAGGACGAGGAGGAGCACGAGGAGGATGTGGCGGCCGACCCCGGCCTGGACACCTGCGACGCCGCCGTCCGCCTGCTGTTGCGAGGCAAGCGGACTGCAGCGACCGACAAACGCGCCGCCGCTATGCTGCATAAGCGCTGTGCGGCGTCCGGTAACAGTTGCGACCCTCTGGCCGGTCTGGTGGTCGCATCCTCGCTGCCGGCTGCGGAACGAGACAAGGCCCTTTCGGTGCTGGATGCCCGCTGCGGCAGGGAAGGCGGTCACGGCAGCCATGCGCGCAACTGTCGCGTGCGCGAGTTCCGCGCAGAGTTTGCCAAACATTCCGCGCATTGCGGCGGGCGCGACGTGAGCGGGTGCAGCGCGGCGGCAGAGATCCTGAGCGATCTGGGCGATGGGCCCAGCGCGGTGCGGCTGTTCGGCGTCGGCTGCCGCGGTGGAGATCCAGTGGCGTGCCTGAAGGGCGCGGCAATCGTCGACCGAGGCCTGTACGACGCGTTTCCGGATCCCGCGCAAGCCGCGTTGTGGCGCGGCCAAGGCGAGGCGGCGTGTACCGGCGGACACGCGGGCGCCTGCAAGTACCTGGCCTCGATGTATCGGTTCGGCAGCGGGGTGCCGGCCGACAAGGCCCGTGCGGCCGCGCTGGCGACCCGGGCCCTGCAGCTCTTCGAGCAGGCTTGCGACGCTGGCGACGCGACGGCATGCATCGAGGCGGCAGCGGCCTACCGGGGCGGACCCGCGGCGGCGGAAAATGCGGACAAGGGACTGCCGTGGCTGGAAAAGGGCTGTGCGCTGCGCAACGGCGAAGCCTGTCGCCAGGCGGGGTGGCAGTATAGCCGAGCGGGTTCGATGCGGCCCAAGGACCCGGCCAAGGCCGCGCTCCTGTTCGAAGCCGGCTGCCGCCATGGCGATGCTTCAGCTTGCGGACACCTGCGCAGTTCCGTCGCCAATGGGCACGTGGCTGGCGATCGCGCGGCAGCCGCGCAAGCTCTCCTGGCGGAAAAGTGCCTGAAGAAGGTGCTGTCGGCGTGCCCGCCGGCGCCTGCGACAGGGGAGCCTGCGACCCCCGCGGTGGCCCCGGCCCGGTCCGAGGCGCCCCCCTCGGCTATTCCTGCTCCAGCGCCGGTCACGCCCGATGGCGGCGCGCCAGCGGAAGGCAAAGACGACTACTGACGGTCCATGGGGGTTCGGGTTCGGGCACGGGGCTCGGGTTCG
>CAYHHL010000099.1:0-20182 GCA_964356325.1 uncultured Enterobacteriaceae bacterium
CTGCGCATCACCTGATCTTGAGGCTGGGCCGCGATCGAACTAGAGTCGAGCCCGACCCCGAACCCGAACCCGACCCCGAACCCGAACCCGAACCCGAACCCGAACCCGAACCCGAACCCGAACCCGATCCCGTCCCCGACCCCGACCCCGCCGCCAGCGCGCCTACCTCCGCAGCACTGCCCCACGCTTGGCATCCGACCAAGCCTTGAGCTGCGCCGCGCAAGCCTGGGCCCGCGCCGGTTCCCGCTCGGCCACGTCCTGCAACTCCCCAGGATCGCGCTCCAACTGGTAGAGCCGCACGCGCCCGCCGTCGACCTCCTCGATGCACTTCCATGGTCCCTGGCGCAGGCCGCGCTGCCACACGCCGTGGTCGGTGAAGAACCGCGCCACGCCCGCGCCGCCCCGAAGTAGCGACCGTCCCTCGGTTTCGGGCAGCGGCAGGCCCGCCAGGTCCAGCAGCGTCGGCAGCACGTCGATGGCGCTGGCCACCTGCGGCACGTGCAGCGCCGGCTCCGTCGCGCCCGGCACGACCAAGAGCAGGGGCACGTGCACGTTTTCCTCCCATACGAACAGGGTGTGGGCGAAATTGCCCGGGTGCTCGTAGAAGGCCTCGCCGTGGTCGCCCAGCACCAGCCACACCGTGCGCTGCAACCGCCCGCGCTGCCTCAGGCCTTCGATCAACTGGCCGAGCGCCGCGTCGCCTTCGAACAGGTCGTTGCGGTAGGCGTCCTGCTCGGTCCTTTGCGCGAAGGGCCGCGGGCCATCGCCCGGCGTGTTGTACGGATGGTGACCGGCAATCGGCATGTACATCGCAAAGTAACGTTGCGTACCGAGCGTGTCGAGCCAGGTCAGCAGCGCCTGGACCGTGCTCGTGTCCGCGGTGCCGAACGACGACACGTGCGGGCCGCCGATCGTGCCCGCGTCGGCCAGCAGGTCAAAGCCCCGCGCATTCACGACGTCTGCCATGCCCAGGTACACGAACCGCCCGGAGTGCAGCAGCGCGGTCCGATAGCCCGCGCGGGCAAATGGTCCGGGCAGTGGCGTGCAAGGCAGCAGGTTCGCTGCATATTGCTCGGCGCTCGTGTGCGCGGCCGGCGAACTTCCGCACAGCACCGCCCACAAGCCTTTGATGCTCTCCGGATACGCCGCGTAGTAACGGTCGAACAGCACGCCGTGCGCCGCCAGCTTGGTCAGGTTCGGCGTCGCGTCCGGTTGCGGATTGCCCCACGGTTGCAGGGCCTTGGCGCCGGTCGATTCCAGCACCACCACGATCACGTCCAGGTCCTTGGCCGCGCCCGCCAGATGCGAGAGATCCAGCGCTTCAGGGCGCGGACCCGGCGCGACAGGCGGCAGCGGCGGCAACGGTCGCGCAGGCGGCGGCGCAACGAACTGGGCCAGCGTGGTCTCTGCCAAGGTAATCAAGGCATTGCGGTGCAGGCCCAGTGTGGTCGTGCGCTGTGGCACCAGCAGTCCGAGCCCGGCCAGCAGCCCGACGCAAGCCAGCAGAACCACCGCGAAACGCCGGGAAAGCCGCGCCAAGGCCAGCGGAGCCAGTGCGCCCACCAGCAGGACCGCCCCGACCGCGGCGATGTGCTCGGGCGTGGCTTGCGTGCCGATCGAGTCCGAGAGCGCACCGCCCACCGTCGCCAGCATCCGCCGGGTCAAAGGAGTCGAAAACACCCGTGCTACCGGGACGTTCACCGCGATCCACAGCACCGCCGCGCCGTACGCGAGCCACGCCAGACCCTGGATCGCCGCGCGCGCCTTCGGCAGCAGCCGCGCCAGGCCGGCCAGCACCGCTTCGCCCAGGAGCCAGATCAGGGTCAGCGCAGCGTCGGGGGCCAGCAGCGCGATCGGCAGCCACGGCGAGGGCGCTTCGACGCCACGCAGGAGCACCAGCGCGACCTTGGCTGTCACGCAAGTCAGCAGGATCGCGAGCGGTCGTGTCCAGGGTGGCGTGGCTAGCCGCCGTAGCTCTTGCACAGTTCCGTGGCGCTCGGAGCGAAGATGGCCCCCGAGAAGCACTTCTTTGCGCCCACGTCGCAATACGGCACCGAGACCGCGCACTCGTCGGCGCCCGGTGTGCAGGCCCCGCCCGCAGCGACGCGATCGGTGCAGGTGGACTCCAACAGGCCGGACGTGCAGCGAAAATCCTCCAAGCACGGGCCGATGGCCTTGTCGCTGTTCGAGCACTTGGCGCCCTTGGCATTGCGCGGCTTGCAGATCGAAAGGCTTTGCGAAGGAGCGCAGTACGACCCAGTGGCGCAGGTCTCGCCGGGATTGCCGCACGGCTCGGCCGCCTTCTTGACTACCGGGGCGCCGCAAAAGCCCTTGTCACACACGAGCTTGCCCGAGCATTCGTAGTCGCCCTTGGTGCACGTCTGGTTCACCGCGATGCTGCCTTGGAGCACGCGTTCGCAAGTGTCGTCGACCAAGGCGAAGTCGGCCGGCGCGATCGGAGTCGTCTTGGCGTACAGGGACTTGGTCTTGTCCAGACAGCCTTGCGCCAGGTCCTGGCTGTACTTGCGCCCCGCCGCCGTCGCGGTGGTGACGTGGTCCAAGCAGGCCTGCGTGCGCTGGGTCTTGCACGCCGCCGCCGGATTGCCGCAGTTCACCGCCGCCTGGCACTCCGCGGTCGCCTTGTCCGCGCAGAAGTTCGCGCTCGCAGCCAGCCGCGCCGGGCCCTCAGGCGTCGTTTCGCAGGCCGCGGTCAGAATCGCCAGCGACACCATTGCCCATGCTTGCTTGCTCAAGTCGTTTCTCCCCATCGTTGCGCGCGACTGACAATCTGGGCCGACATCGTGCACTTCAGGGCGGCCCAGCGCAAACGTCGCCGAAGTCGGCTGTCCCCGGCGCGGCGGTTGCGCTAAGGTTCCGCGCATGACCGACCTTTTGACCGTCTCCGCCTCTGAACTCGCCCGCCGCATTCGCCACCGCGAACTGACTTCGGTCGCCGCCGTGCAGGCCCACGTCGACCGCGTGCGCCAGGTCAATCCTGGGCTCAACGCCATGGTCGCCGAACGCTTCGATCTGGCGTTGGATGAAGCCCGCCAGGCCGACGCCGCTGTCCAAGCTGGCCGCGATCTGCCTGAATTGCATGGCGTTCCCTGTTCCATCAAGGAATGCTTCGCGGTCACGGGCATGCCGCAAACCGCCGGCCTGGTCGCCCGCAAGGCGTTCCGCGCCACCCAAGACGCCACCGCGGTGCAGCGCTTGCGCACGGCAGGCGCCATCCCTCTGGGCGTCACCAACACCTCGGAACTGTGCATGTGGATGGAGAGTTCCAACCGCGTCTACGGCACCACCAACAACCCGTACGATCGCACCCGCATCGTCGGCGGCAGTTCGGGCGGCGAGGCGGCCATCGTCGCGGCGGGCGGCGCTCCGTTCGGCCTCGGCTCGGACATCGGCGGCTCGATTCGCATGCCCGCGTTCTTCTGCGGCGTTTTCGGTCACAAGCCGACCGGCGGCCTGGTGCCCGGCACCGGCCAATTCCCCATGGCGCACGGCGACGGGCGCACCATGCTCGCCACCGGACCGATCACGCGCCGGGCTACCGACCTGTATCCCCTGCTGAAGATCCTCGCCGGGCCCGATGGCCAGGACCTGTGCCTGGACCTGCCGCTGCGCGACCCGGCGACGGTGGATCTGCGCGATCTGCAGGTGTTCGTGGTCGAGGGCAACGGCCTGATGCGCGCGAGTCGTGACATGAAGGCGGCGTTGCACCGTGCGGCTGAAGCGCTGCAGCGGCGCGGCGCCCAGGTCAAGACCATCCGGTTGCCCAAGTTGCGGCGCTCGCTGGAGTTGTGGTCGGGGCGGATGTCGGCGGCCTCGGCGCTGCCGTTCCAGACGCTGCTGGGCGAGGGCACACCGATCGACCTGCGCCGCGAGATCGTGCGCTGGGCGTTGCGAAAGTCGGACCACACGCTGCCGGCGCTCGGGCTGGCGGCGCTCGAAAAGGTCCCGTTCGTGACGCCAGCGGACCCGGGCCCGGTGGTCCAGGCCTCACGCGAGTTGCGCGATGAACTGTCGGAAATGCTGGGCGAACGCGGCGTGCTGCTGTACCCGCCGTACACGCGTTCGGCGCCGCGGCATGGCTGGCCGATGGCGACGCCGATCGACTGGATCTACACTGCGGTGTTCAACGCGCTGGAATTGCCGGTGACGCAGGTGCCGACCGGGCTGGACAAGCGTGGCTTGCCGCTGGGCGTGCAAGTCGTTGGCGGCCATGGCCAGGACCACGTGACGCTGGCGGCGGCGGTGGTATTGGAAGCGGAATTGGGTGGTTGGGTGTGGCCGCGCGGCTGATGGCCTGAGACTCGACGAGGGGGCCGGCAAGAACCGAAGCCAGCGCATGGTTCGGCTCCCACAGCCCAGCCTACCGTGGACAGCCGGGACGGCGTCGGTATGCTAGGCCGTGGCGCCCGCCGTGAACGAGTCCCCGCTCGAGCCGGCGCCCGGGAGCTCGATGACGGTCAGCCGATGTGGACTCGCTTGGGCTGTGGCCCTGTGTGTTCCCCTGGTCTTCGCCGCCTGTTCCGACCCAGACCTGCCCGTGCAAGGTGCGGGCAAGAAGCTTCATGCCGACACCGAGTCCGACTACGCGCTCGGTGACGGCGAGGGCGACGGGGCCAGCACAGGGGAAACCGTCGCGTCTGGCGATACTTTGCCAGGATCCGAAACGATCTCGGACACCGTCGAGGATGTCGGTTCAGACGCGACCGATGATATCGTCTACGGCGTCGAAGATGCGGACGCAACCGATGATATCCTCTACGGTATCGCAGATGCAGACGCGATCGGCGACCTCGCCGGCGACGCCACGGCCGTCGATGGCGCTGCCGACGCCGCCGAAGTGCCGGCGTTGTGCGATCCCTGCGATGCGGCCGCGACTTGCGCTGGTCTGGCCTGCGCCGCTTCGGAAACCCTGGCGGGCGGCGGTCACTTCTGCCTGCCCACTTGCAGCGACGGCGCGGCGTGTCCGCAAGGCTACGCGTGCGGCGCTGGCACGACGGTCGACGGTACGCCGGGCGCATTCTGCTTGCCGGACAGCGCCGAATGCACCTGCAGTGCAGCGGCGATCGCAGCCCAGGCCAGCACTTCGTGCGGCAGCGCGGCGTGTCCCGGTGTGCGCACCTGCAGCGGGGGCGGGCTCGCCGCTTGCAGCGCCAAGACGCCGCTGGCCGAGACCTGCAATGCCGCAGACGACGACTGTGACGGCCAAACCGACGAAGGCAACCTGTGCGACGATGGCAGCGTGTGCACCCAGGGCGAGGCTTGCCAGGCCGGCGCTTGCCAGGCCGGCGCGGCGATCGCCTGCAGCGACGGCAACGCCTGCACCGACGACGGCTGCGACCCGCAAAGCGGTTGCACAAACACAGCCAATACAGCGCCTTGCGACGCAGATGGCAATGCCTGCAGCGTCGGCGACGCGTGTGCCGGCAAGGTCTGCGGCGCGGGGCCGGTCAAGGCTTGCGACGATGTGAATCCTTGCACCTTGGATACTTGCAGCGCGGCGACCGGGCAGTGCAGCTTCGACGGCGCGTCGGTAGCGGGCAATCCATGCGACGACGGCAGCTCGTGCACGGTCGGCGACGCCTGCGCGGCTGGCAGTTGCAAGCCCGGCGCGGCCAAGGACTGCAGCGACGGCACCCCGTGCACCGACGACGCGTGCGACGCCAAGTCCGGTTGCAGTCACGTGAACAACAGCGCCGCGTGCGACGATGGCAACGCCTGCACCAACGGCGAACTTTGCAGCGGCGGCACCTGCCAGGGCGGCACGGCCGTGTGCGAGTGCCAGAACGACACCGACTGCGCTGGCAAGAACGGCGGCGATCTGTGCAAGGGCGTGTTCACCTGCGACAAGTCGGGGTCGGTGTTCCAGTGCAAGTTGCTGGCCGGTTCCGTGGTGACGTGCCCGACCGATCTGGACACGAGTTGCGCCAAGAGTGCATGCAACGCCGCGACAGGACAGTGCAAGCTCACGGCCATCAACGAAGCCAAGCCTTGCGACGCCGACGCCAGCGTGTGCACCCAGAACGACGCCTGCGCGGCGGGCCTGTGCGTGCCCGGTGCCACCGCTGCTTGCAACGATGGCAACGTGTGCACGACCGATAGTTGCGACGCCAAGCTGGGTTGCGTGTTCACTGCCAACAGCGCTCCGTGCGACGCGGACGGCAATGCCTGTACGGTCGGCGACATCTGCAGCGCCAAGGCGTGCAAGGCCGGCGCCGGGACGGTGTGCAACGATGCCAAGGCCTGCACCGCCGATTCCTGCGACAAGACCACGGGCGCCTGCGTGTTCGCGGCCAAGCCGCTCGATGGCCAGGGCTGCGACGACGGCGACGCGTGCACGGTCGGCGATGTGTGCGGTGGCGGCGGTTGCGTGCCCGGCGCCGCGGCTGCCTGCGACGACGGCAACGTGTGTGCGGACGATAGTTGCGATGCCAAGCTCGGTTGCCTGCACACTGCCAACAGCGCCGCGTGCGATGCCGACGGCAACCCGTGCACCGTCGCCGACGCCTGCAAAGCCAAGGCGTGCGTCGCCGGCCCGGGCAAGACCTGCAACGACGGCAACCCTTGTACGACAGATAGTTGCAATGTGGCCACGGGAGTTTGCGCCTTTGCCGCCAACACCAGCGCCTGCGACGACGGCAACGCCTGCACCACGGCCGACGCCTGCAGCGCCGGGGCGTGCGCCGGCTCGGCCAAGGTGTGCAATGACGGCAACCCATGCACCGGCGACGCCTGCAGCCTGGCCACCGGCGCCTGTGTATTCAGCAACAACACCGTGGCATGCGAGGACGGCAACCTGTGCACGACCGGCGACGCCTGCGGCAGCGGCGCTTGCGCCGGCACCGCCAAGACCTGCAACGACAACAATGCCTGCACGACCGATAGTTGCAGCAGTGCCACGGGCAGTTGCGTATTCGCCAACAACACCGTCGGCTGCAACGATGGCAATCCGTGCACGGTCAGCGACGCCTGCGGCTCGGGCACGTGCAAGGGCTCGGCCAAGGTTTGCAACGACAGCGACGCCTGTACCAGCGACAGTTGCGATGCGATCTCGGGCACCTGTGTGTTCACGGCCAACACCGCGAGTTGCGATGACGGCAATCCCTGCACGCTGACCGACACCTGTGGCGGCGGCACCTGCGCCGGCGTGGCCAAGGTGTGCAATGACAGCAACGGTTGCACTGTGGACAGTTGCAGCGCTGTCACCGGCGCCTGCGTCTTCGCCAATAATACCGCGAGTTGCGATGACGGCCAGGCGTGTTCCACCAGCGACACGTGCAGCGGCGGCAGTTGCGCCGGCGTGGCCAAAGTGTGCAACGACAGCAATCCGTGCACGACCGACAGTTGCAGCGCTGTCTCCGGCGCCTGCGTGTTTGCCAACAATAATGCCAGTTGCGACGACGCCGACGCTTGTTCCCAGAATGACGCCTGCAGCGGCGGCGCCTGCGCTTCGGGCGCGACCAAGGTGTGCAACGACGGAAATCCATGCACCAATGATGGCTGCAACACCAGCACCGGCGCTTGCACCGCGACCCCGAACGCCGCGCCCTGCAGCGATGGCAGCGCCTGCACGAGCGGCGACGTGTGCAGCGGCGGCGCTTGTTCGCCCGGCGCGGCCAAAGCGTGCGACGACGCCGACGGCTGCACCACCGACACTTGCCAAGTCGGCACGGGCGCTTGCGTGTTCCAGCCGATCGTCGGTTGCGGGGGCAACTGCTCGAGCGCGGGCGATTGCAACGACGGCAACCCTTGCACGACCGACAGTTGCACCAGCGGCAAGTGTAAGTCCAGCAACAACACAGCGAGTTGCAACGACGGCAACGCCTGCACGCTGACCGATACCTGTGGCGGCGGCGCCTGCGCGGGCACGGCCAAGAGCTGCGGCGACGGCAACACTTGCACCACCGACAGCTGCAACGCGGCGACTGGCGCCTGCGCGTTCGCCAGCAATACCAATAGTTGCGACGACGGCAATCCGTGTACGACCGCCGATGCCTGCAGCGGCGGCACTTGCGCAGGCGCGGCCAAGGTTTGCAACGATGTCAATCCGTGCACCAACGACAGTTGCAACGGCGCCACCGGTGTTTGCGCTTTCGCCAACAACACGGCGAGTTGCGATGACGGCAAGCCGTGCACGACCGTCGATGCCTGCAGCGGCGGCACCTGCGTCGGCGTGGCCAAGGTGTGCAACGACAGCAACCCGTGCAGCAACGACACGTGCAACGCCGCTACGGGCGTGTGTGCTTTTGCCAACAATACCAGCAGCTGCGATGACGGCAACCCGTGCACGACGGTCGATACCTGCAGCGGTGGCACCTGCGCCGGCGTGGCCAAAGTGTGCAACGACAACAACGGGTGCACCAACGACAGCTGCAACGGCGCCACGGGCGTCTGTACTTTCGCCAATAACACCGCGAGTTGTGACGATGTCAATCCGTGCACGACCAGCGATGCATGCGCTGGCGGCGCCTGCGCCGGCGTGGCCAAGGTGTGCAACGACAGCAACGCCTGCACCAACGACACTTGCAACGCCGTCACGGGCGCGTGCGCTTTCGCCAACAACACAGTGAGTTGTGACGACAACAACCCGTGCACAGGGGTCGACGGCTGCAGCGGCGGCATCTGCTCGGGCGCGGCCAAGGTGTGCAATGACAACAACCTTTGCACCACGGACAGTTGCAACGTCATCACCGGCGCCTGCGGGTTCGCCAACAACACCGCGGCGTGCGACGACGGCAACCCCTGCACGATCAGTGACGCGTGCAGCGGCGGCACTTGCGGCGGCGCGGCCAAGACCTGCAACGACGCCAACGCCTGCACGACCGATGGCTGCAACACCGGCACGGGCGCATGCACGTTCACCAATAATACGCTAGGTTGCGACGACGGCAACCTGTGCACGACGGGGGACGTCTGCTCCGGCGCCGCTTGCGTCGGCTCGGCCAAGGTTTGCAGTGACGGCAATGGCTGCACGACCGACGCCTGCAGCCTGGCGACTGGCGCATGCACGTTCACCAACAATACCGCGGGTTGCGATGACAGCGATCCGTGTACGCTGGGTGACGTGTGCGGCGGCGGTTCGTGCACCGGAACGGCCAAGACGTGTGCGGATGGCAACACCTGCACCAACGACAGTTGCAACGTCGCCAGCGGAGCCTGCGTATTTACTAATAATTCCATCGGATGTGACGACGGCAACGCCTGCACCGGCAGCGACACCTGTACGGGCGGCGCCTGCCTGGGCGTGGCCAAGGTGTGCAACGACAGCAACCCGTGCACCAACGACAGCTGCAACACCGGCACGGGAGCCTGCGTGTTCGCCAGCAATACCGCGGTTTGCGACGACGGCAACGCCTGCACGTTGAGCGACGTGTGCGGCGGCGGCACCTGCAGCGGCACGGCCAAGGTGTGCAACGACGGCAATGTTTGCACCACCGATTCGTGCAACACCGTGACCGGCGCCTGTGCCGTCGTCAATGTCGTTGATTTCACAGCGTGCGGCGTCAACCTGTACTGTCAGACCGGAGCTTGCCAGAAGTGCCTGCAGTACAGCTCGAAGTCGGTGAGCGGCGGCAGTTCGTTGGCCGACGTCGCGCTGCTGGGCACCGGCGTCATGGCCGCGGGGAAGTTTCCCAATGGCGCGGGTGATGGCTGGGTCGAAATGCTCGACAGCACGGGCAAGGTCACCGTCAGCAAGGCGATCGACCCGAGCAACCAAGACTTCTTCAATGCTTTCGCGGCCTCGCCCAGCGGTGGCTACTTTGCGGCGGGAGGCAGCAAGGGCGGCTCGGGCGGCGGCTTGAACGGCTGGCTGGTCAAGCTGGATGCCGGCGGCAACACTTTGTGGCAGAAATACCTGGGCGGTTCCAAGAACGATTGGTGGAACGCGTTGTTGCCGATGAGCGACGGCGGCGTTGTGGTCGCCGGCATGACCCGCAGCAACGGCGCCAAGGACAAGCAGGAGGGCTGGATCGCGCGCTACACCGCGAACGGCACGAAGTCGTGGGAGACGATCATCCCCGGCTCGAAGGCGGACTGGCTCAACGGCCTGGCGTTGGCACCCGATGGCAGCCTGATCGCAGTGGGCTTGACCGCGAGCAGTGGTGCGGGTGGTAACGATGGCTGGCGCGTGCAGTTCAACGCCTCGACCGGCGCGGTGCTGTCGCAGAACACCTATGGCAGCACGGGCGATGACGAACTGACCGACATCGTCATTGCCGCCGACGGCTCCGAATACGTCGTCGGCTACAAGACCAATGCCGGGGGTAACACCGATGGCTGGGCGATGAAGCTCGATAGCAATGGCAACAAGCTGTGGGAGCAGACCTTTGGCGGCGCGGGCGCGGACAGCTTCCAGGATCTCGCGGTGTTGAGCAACGGCGACCTGGTTGTGGTCGGCTCCGAGACCGTGGGTGGCACTGCACTTGGCTGGGCGGTTGGACTGACCACCGGCGGCAGCCAGGTGTGGTCGAGCACCTATGGCAGCCCCTCGGCCGGTTCGCTCAGCGGCGTCGTCGCCACCGCGGACGGCGGCTTCGCGGCGGCGGGCACGCTGGGCGGCGCGGGCTGGGTCCTCAAGGGCAATGCTGGCGGCATCACCAAGTGCAATTAGACCCGTGACCCCAGCGATAGTGGAAGGTGTTTGGAATCGCTGTGGAATCTATCGGCGTCGCCGGTGCAACCGCGGATGACGCTTTGGGTGTTTTCGCGTTGTCTGGACCGACTTCCGCTGAGCAGCGGGATCATCTCGCCTGACCGCTCGAGGTGGCAATCCGAGGCCGACACCTGGCGCCGGGGCGATCCGCTGACAGCGTCATGAAGGCAGGCAGTTGTGTCGTTGTCAGGACAGGGCTTGCAGCCGCTCCCGGGCGCAAGCATCGTTCAATGCATCTATCACGCACACCGCAGCGTCTGACCGGCCCAGGCCGGCGTGCCGTCGTGCGAGCGATTGACGGGCGACCGATGCGGCCAAGTACGCACGCGGTGCGGCGGAACCGGATAGCTGCGCAGGGATGCGAGCAGGAGGAACACGTGGTGGAAGCACTCAGGCGCCAGGGTGCGCCGGACCCGCAGTCGCCAGACTTGGCACGGTCGCCCCGGTCGACAGCGTCCTTTGCCAACGACGCCGCGCTGCAGGGCCTGACCGAGCGCAGGCGGCACGCGCGCCGTCCGGTGCTGCTGGTCATGACGATGCCGCGCGATGGTGCGGTGACTGAAATAGTGTGCACTGACGTCAGCGCTAGCGGCGCGTATTTCGCCAGCCGTTGTCAGCCGCGGCCCCATGAAATCGTGAAGATGCACGTGTGCTCGACGTACACGGGAGGTCGGGTCGTCACGCTGTGCGGCCGCGTGGTGCACGCCATGTCGCTCGGCGGGGCGCGGCCTGCGGGCTTTGCGGTGGCATGGCAGTGGGCGCTCAGCGCCCAGTCGCCAGAGCCGCTGGCGCGCCTGCTGCGCGAATTCCTGCTCATCGAAGACGCCGCGGGCAAGGTCCGGCCGTCCTCGCACGGCTACGAGTTCGACTTCCTGGGCAACGACGTCGACTCCCTGCCGGACTGGCCCAACCAGACCGGGCGGACGCACGACATGACGAACACGCTGACCTGCCACGGCCAATCTGCCTTCGCTGCTCACGCCGAAGTCCTGGCTCCGGCAGCGATCCCAGCGCCCGTGCCGACGAAGAACCAAGCCTGGCCCGCGGGCGTGCCTGAGGCGCTGGCCAGCCGCTATGACCACCTGGAGCTGTTGGGCAGCGGCGGCTGCGGCGTGGTGTACCGGGCGCGCGACCTCATGCTGGGACGTGACGTGGTGCTGAAGTTCCTCAAGCGTGACGGCGACGAGATCCAGCGGACCTACTTCTTGCGCGAAGTGCGCCTCGCGGGCAGTCTATCGCATCGCAACATCGTGCAGATACTGGACACCGGCTCCATCGAGGGACGGCTCTACTACGTCATGCAGCACGTGCCCGGGCGGACTCTGGGCGTGGCGCTCAAGAATGGCGCGCTGCCGCCCCGCGAGGCGCTGCCCATCCTGTTCGACCTGGCGACCGCACTGGATCACGCGCACAGCCATGGCATCCTGCACCGCGACGTCAAGCCGGAAAACGTGCTGCTCGGCGATGACGGCGTCGTGCGGTTGTTCGACTTCGGTCTGGCCCGCCTGGACTCGGCCAGCTTGGACCAGTCGCTGGTGGTGGGCACGCCCAGCCACATGGCGCCCGAACAGATTCGCGGCGGCACGATCGACCACCGCACCGACCTCTACAGCCTGGGCGTGGTGGCCTACGAGGTGCTGACCGGCCGCCTTCCGTTCGAGACCGGCAACCTGTTCATTGCCCATGCGTTGCAGCCGGTTCCGGACCCGCGCATGTTCCGGCCGGAATTGCCCGTCGAGGTGACCGCGCTGCTGGAACGGGCCTTGGCGAAGCAGCCGGAGGCGCGGTTTTCCTCGGGCGCAGAGTTCCACGCCGCGGCGGTCCACGCGCTGCGCGAAGTGCCCGGGCCTGCGTGATGCGACTGGGCGCCTGCTGAATCTACTGACAAGACCCGAAGCTGGCGCCCAATGCCGGGTTGACGCCACCTTCGAACGCTTTGCAGGTAGCCGGGCTGGCGCAGGCATGCTTGTCGTCGCACAAGGCTTGGCATTCCTTGCCGAAACACACCAACCCCGCGCCGCACTCGGCCCCGCTCGAGCACTTGGCGCCGACCGCCGCGCCGCCCGGGACGATGCACAGCCCGCCGAGCACACGTTCGGCCTTGGCATCCGAAACCGAAGTGACGGCGCAGGCTTGACCGCTGGGGCAGTGCAGCGCGGCGGCGGCGTCGCTGAACGGCGAGCAGGCCTGGGTGCACAGGCCGGCCTTGGGGGTACCGCCGAGGATGACGCAGGTTTCGCCGCTGCCGCAGTCGCCGGCCCCGACGCACAACTTCTGGCAATGCGAGAAGTCCGCGGCCTTGCCACCGACCATGCTCACGCACACCAGCCCCTTGGCGCACGGCGATTCGTTGGGGTCTTGGGTGCAGACGGCACCCAACGAAGTCGCGTCCTTGGCGAGGTCCACACAGCCAGTCGTGGCGACGGGGTTGCCGCCAACCGATTCGCTCACGGGCACGCACGCCTGGCCGACGCCACAGTCCTGGAGCGCTGGGTCGCAGCACAGGCGGGTGGCGGCGCTCGGCTCGACGAGCTCCATGGTGGAGTCGCAGGTCAACGCGCTGCTTTTGTACTGGTATTCTGCGGTAGTCGCGCTGGTGAAGTGGCCGGTGATGGTCTCCTTGCCGTCGGCGTTCTTCAGCGCGTAGTCCACCCCGGTCAAGGGGCCGGTCCAGTCGCGGAAGTCACTTTCCCAGGTAAGTTCACAGCCTTTGACCAACATGCAGGCGTACGGGATCGACGATCCGCCGTTGCTGCACGTGCCGTCGACCAGGTAGCCGCCCGCGCGCGCCGAACAAGGCACCACCACGTCGGCGGGCACGTCCTTGGCGGTGTCCTTGGCGCCGAGATCGGTGGTCTGGCCGTCGGCGGCAACGTCGGCAGCGGCCAGGGCATCAGCAGCCGCGTCAGGCTTGGCGGCAGGTGTGGCAGCCGGGGTCCCGCAGGCACCGACCAAGAGGAGGACGAACCAGGCAATGCGGCTTTGGAGGGTCATGGCGGCGATCCAGCGCGCGGCGAAACGGGCCGGCGTGGCGCCGAGCATGGTGCGCAACCGGCCCCGGGGCAAGCGACTAGCGCTGCTCGACCAGATCGACGTAGCCGTTGGCGCCGCCCACGCCCAAAACGACTTGCGCGACCCGCCACTTGTGGCCGGCGATGTCGAGCACGGCTTCGGCCGCCACCTCGCGCTCGCCCTGGTCGGCCTTGGCCGCGTCGTAGCGGCCCACCTGGGCGGTCGGGCGCTTGTGGCCGGACTGCGCGGGGTCAGCCGCCAACATCACGTTGCTGACCGTGACCTTCCAGCCGTCGATCGTCGCCACGGTGGTCTCTTCGATGCGGACGGTGCGACCGGCGGTCATGGCGGACTCCTTGGCGTTGGGCTCGGCGGTGGCAGGCGCATTCACCGTAGGCGCGGCGTCGCTGCGTACCTCGTGTGCGCCCCGACCGCAAGCACACAGGTTCGCGATGATCGAAACGGCAACCAGGGCGGCTCGCCTCACTTGGCCGCGACGTCGCACGAGTCGTAGAACTTGATGACCTTGTCGATCGAGAAGCCGGTCAGGTGCTTCACGCCCCACGGATTGCGCAGGTCGACCGTGCGCGCCTTGGCATCGACCTTCATCAGCGAGTACGCGTGGTTCAAGACGACACCCTCGGTCTTCGCCTCGTTTTGCACGCCTTCGTCGGCAGACGTCTTCGACTTGGCGCCGAAGCTGACGGCCTGGCCCTTGGCGAGCGCCTGGGTCAGCGTGTCCAACAGCTTGTCGCCGCCCATCGATGCCGGACTGAACGAGCGCGAGGACTCGCCCGACATCATCGCGAACACGTCGCCGTCCTTGGTCTTGGAGCCGCGGATCATCTCGTACGAGCCGCTGTGTTTGGCAAAGGCTTTTTCGATCAACATCGCCCACAGTTCGGCACCGGCGGCGCCCCTGTCGCCGGGCTTGGCGTAGGCCGTGCTGCCGTCTTTCTGCGGAAATTGGCTGTCGACGACGATCGGCGTGGCGACGCGCTTCCACGGCTGGGCCTTGTCCTTGAGGTGCAAGGTGACCGTGAAGGTGCCGTCGCCGTTGTCCTTGATCAAGTCCTTGATCCGGGCGGGGTTGGTGCGCGCCTGCGCGGCCAGTTGCGCCACGAAGTAGCAGTCGCCCAACGCGCCCTGCTCGACGTCGCTGGGATCCACCTCGTGGTCCTCGCCTTCGCCCTTGACCGCGACGACGCCGGCCTGCTTGGCGTAGGTGGCGTTGGGCGCGTACTCGTTGGTCGGATCGGGGTTGCTGGTCGGATCCAGCATCGGATCGGTGGGTTTGGGCGCGACCTTGGGCGGCGTCACCTGCGGAGCCACTGGCTGCGGCGTGGCGGGCCCGTTCTGCTGCGGGTTGGCCGTGGGACCGCTGTTCTTCTTCTTCTTCTTGTTCTTCGGCTCGGGGTAGCCGCCCGCATGCACCGCCGCGTCGTTGTGGGCCGGCGCCGCCGCGGGCTTGGGCTTCACCGCGGCCGCGCCCTGCACGTAGTTCAAGCCCTGGGCGGGGTGCGCGGCCGCCTTCTGGGCCGTGCCCTTGGCGGTTGGGGCGGACGTCTTGGGCTCGGACTTTTTGGCGTGGGCGATGGCCATGGTCAGCTCCAGCAGAGGCGGCAAATGCCGGTTGCTCGCCTTATACCGCGCCCGTCCGGCGGGGGCCACGATCTGCACGCCCACCGGGTCCAGCAGCAGGGGCCAGCTAACCCCAGGTCGCGCATGCCCTCAACGCCCCGCGGTGTTTTTTTCGCCAGCCCGCACCGAGGCTTGGATCGGCCGCACCCGCACCTCGGGCAATTTCACCACCACGGTCAGCTCCGGCCGCTGCAGGTGCCGCACTACCACATAACCCGGTGAAGTTCCTGGCAACAGCCCCTCCAGCCACAGCCGTACCGTCCTCGAACCGCGAAACGGCACCGCGATGACCTGCATCTTGCCGCTGCCGGTGCCTTGCTGGCCGTGGATCAGCTGACCCTTGTAATCGCTCAGGATGTCCTCGGTCTGCCGGATCGCCGTGGTCGTCGGCACCGCCACCAGTACGTAGTACTCCAGCGGATCCTTGTCCGCCCCGAGCTCGATCGCCAGCTCGCTCTGCTCCCCCACTGCCAGATCGCGATCCTGCAAGTCAGCCTTCACCCACGTCGCCGGATTGCCTTCAGTCATCGCGACTTTCCCTGGTCTGTCGATGCGCACGACCGCCCCTTCGGGCAACTGCAGCACTGTCGCCACCTTGGCCTCGAAACGCCGGCCATAGGCCACTTTCTGGCCGCCCGCCGTCATCGCCCCGGCTGTGGCCTTGCGCTCGGTCGCCAGCATCGTCACCTCCAGGAAGCGCACCAAGGCCATCGGCGCCGAGTACACCCCGCCCAGCAGCGCCGGACCCTGAATCATCCCAGGCTCTTGGGTAAAGACCATGCCACGCGCCACCACCGCGTACAGTCGATCGAACGCCTCGCGCCCCTTGGGCCCCGCCAGCCACGCCGCCTTGGCGGATTCGGTCAGCAGTTGCAGCCGGCCGGTGCGCTCGAACGCCCGCAACAGCCTGAACTTGTCGAGTTGTCTACTGTCCGCCAGTTCCGCGTCGGGATCGACGTTGGGCGCCAACTGCTCGATCACGAAGCGCTGCACCGCATCGTCCGTCACCACGTGCCAGGTCAGCTTGCCGTCCACCTCGATAGGCACCGTCTCCAAGCCGTCCTGATCCGGATCGAAACCTGCCGTGGTCTTCACGTCTTCCCCGCGCGCCTTGATGCCGGCATCCACCAACTTCACGGTGTCGGCCAGGAGCCGCGCCGCTTCGGCCACGGTCTTGTCGTCGCGCACGTGGCGCAACCCCGCGTGCAGGTTGCGATCCACCCAAGCGGTCCAGCGCGGGTTCGGCGCCATGCCGGGCCACGGGCGAAACTGCGCGCTGCCGTTGTCGAAAAACCTCGCGCGCAGATCGCGGACGTCACGCAGCAGGTCGGCCCGCAAGGTCGCCGCCATGCCCTCATCGTCCAACAGCTTGCGCGAGATCGCGTGCAGGATCGCCGCCCTCGCCGCGATCCGGGCCGACAGCGCCTCGGCGTGCGGAAACCACGAGTCCGTCGCCGTCACCACGTTCATCACCACGCCCTTCATCAGCGCGCCGGGGCCGGCAAAACCCACCGCCGTTTCACCAGCTTTCAGGGCAATCGGCCGCCGCCCGCCGAACTCCAGCCGGGTCCACGTCACCGGCTCCTCGCTCAGGTCGCGCACCGTCAGCGCCCGCCGATCGCGCACCTTACCCTGTGGATCCACGAGCAAAAGCGTCACCGTCCCCGACTGCCGGCCCGTCCACGGCAGCGTCAGCGTCTGGTGTCCCGGCGCCACGTCCTGCGTCCAGGTGCCGTCCACGCCCGCGCCGCTCGCCTGCGCCTTCAACGTCAGCTTGGTGTCGTTCACCGCCAGCACGCGCACGTCCAGCTTGGCACCCGGCACGAAAAGCCTGGGCAGTTTCGCGTCGATCGAGGCGGTGCGCTTCACGTCGGCATCGCGCTGGGCATAGCCCCAGTCCAGGCCCTTGACCGCGACGAAGCGCATGGTCACCCGGCCGGTTTGCGGCGGCAGCGGCACGTGCACGGTCAGCTTGCCGTCCGCTCCGGTGTGCACGAGTTGGCAAAACACCACCTTCTTCTCGCCTTGGCGCACCACGCCCTCGCCAGCCGCGTCGCCGTCGTCGCCGTGGCCATGTCCGCCCGGCGCACGTGCCACCATCGCCTTCCTGCCGACGCTGGCCCTGCCGTAGCCCACGCCGCCGCCGCCACTGCCGCTGCCGCTGAAGCCGATGCCGCCGCTGCCCATCGCACCGTCTTCGCTCAGCATCATCTTGTTGCGCGACTGCCTCGCCTCCTTGCGCGCTTCCATCTTGTCGCGCCGCCTTTCCTCCTGTTCGCGCTTCTTCTCCTCGAGTTCAGCCTTGCGCGCCTCGGCTTCCTCGCGTTTGCGCTGCTTTTCCAGCTCGACTGGATCGACCCAACCGGCGATGTTGCTCGACGCCGCGCGCACGCTGTCGCCCACCGCCGAAGCCAGGGGCCCGGCCGGACTCGGCGACGCCACCCGGTTGTCGTACACTTCCAGCACGCCCGACACCGCCGCGCCCTGACCGTCGGCGCCCACCACCAGCACGTCCACCGGCAGATCGCCCAGCGGTTCACCGGCTTGCGGCGCCGTCAAGGTCACGTGCCAGGACGCCGGCGGAAACGCCATCGCCCAGCCCTCGCGCAAGCCGCCCTTGTACATGGCGCCGATCGTCACCAGCGAATAGGGTGGCGCCACCTCCAGTTGCACGACATCGCCGGACTTGAGCACGCCAGGGATCTTCTGCTCGCGCGGCTGCAGCGTGCCGTCGGCCTGCACCGTCCACACGAACGCCTTGGCGCCCTGCATCGGCAGCCGCACGGTGACTGCCACCTTGCCGTCGACCGCGATCACGCTCGGCAGTTCGAAGGCGTCGTCGAGGGGCGCCGCAGCCTTCTGGACGAACACTTGCCTGCCCGGCACTTGCACAGTGCCCTCGTACGGCGCCAGGCCGGCGTGGTGGGTCCAGCGCATGCCGCCGCTCGCCAACACCAGGTCGCGCTCGACGTGCCCCGATCCCTCGAACTGGTGGCGCAAGCTACCGTAAGGCGTGACGAACTCGACCTGGAACGGCCCCGAGTGCCCGCCCACGTTCAGCGTCGCGGCGATCTGACCGTCCACCGCGCGCAGCTTCATGCCCGGCCCCGCGGGAATACCGTTGCAACCTGCGAGCATGCACCGGCTGATCAGTTCGACCTCGCCGGTGTACGGTTCGTTGTCGACCCGCAGTTGGTTCTTGAACGACAAGCCGTTGCCCCACCGGCTGCCGGGCGCCGCATTGCCCAGGAACCAGCCGCCTTTCATCTGGTCCAACTCGGTGGAACTGGTCGCCTGCTTCATCTCGTAGCCGAGCGACAGGGAACCGAGCGTGCCCTCGACCACCGCGAACGTTGCATGCGCCTTGGCCTTGCCGTCCAGGGTCGCGACGTCCGCCCGGTATTCGCCGAGTTGCAAGCGATTGGTGGTGCCGTCGAGCAGCGTCAGCACCGCCAGGCCTTCGGCGTCCAAGGTCACCGCGAGCTCGGTCGGCGTCGCGTCGCGCTTCTGGAAAGTCACCTTGACCGGCTGGTGGGGCCGCCCGGGCATGGCGATCTTGAGATGGGCCTGCTCATCGGGCCAGAACTGCGGCTGATCCATCGTCGCCGAAGCCAGTTGCACCGACAGCCAGCCGGGCAGGTGGCTCGCCGGCCCGACCAGGGTCGTGCCCTTCGCGTCCAGGTGGAACAGCCGGGTGTCGCGACCCGGAATCGTAGGCGCGGTGCGGGCCTGCGTGGACAGCGAGGTGACCACCAGGGTAGCCAGGAGCAGGGCGAAGGAGAGACGACGCAGCATGGGAAACCTCGGGGCACGGGGCGCGGGATCGCACGACTGTGGAGCAAGACGCGCGAGCTGGCGCGACGATCTACGCTGCGGCTCCAGCGGCTGCCGGCTGCGCCCTAGGGAAAGCCGGGCGTGCCCTGCGGTCCGCACACCGCCTCGCTGCTGCCGGCGATGCACGTCAACAAAGTCTGCCCGCACAGGATGCCGCCGAAGCAGGCTGGGCTGGCGGCGGGTGGCGGCAACGACAAGCATTTCAGGGGATTGCCGGGACCGCTCGGGGGCGCGACCTTGCAGCAGTCGATGGGATTGGGATCCAACGGGCTGGTGATCTTGCAGGCCGGCGCGTGCGGATCCTTGGTGCAATCGCAGTTCTTGACCGTCGGGTCGAGCAGCGCCGCGATCTTGCAGTTCTCGTTCGGCAAAGGGTCCGAACTGGTTGCAGAAACATCGGCGGCAAGGGGACACGAACACTGCGGTGACGACGAGCCGCCGGGCAAGCCAGGTACGCCGGGCAAGCCGCCCGAGGGCGCCGTGCAGTTCGACCCGGCAGCGACGTTGCAGAACGCGGCGACGTTGTCGCACAGGCCCTTCTCGTCGTAGCAAAGCCCTGTGGTGACATCGCAATGCAGCGTGAAGCCGGCGCCGCCCGTGCAGTCGGTGTCGCTCGCGCAGGTGCCGGTGGCGGGGCCGGGTGGCAGGACCACTGGCGTCGGCGGCGTGCTCGTGCCGGTGCCGCAAGTGTGGCTGCCCTGATCGCACGTCAGGCTGCCTTTGAGGTAACAATCCGCATCCGCGAGGCATTCGACGCAACTGCCCGACCAGCACTTCGGCGTGCCCCCTGAGCATGCCGCGCACGGATCGCCGGAACTGCCGCTGCCGCAGGTGTGCGAGGTGAGGTCGCAACTGCCACCGAGGCCGCATTGGCTGTCGAGCTGGCACTGCACGCACTTGCCGTCGACCTGGTAGGGCGCGGCTTTTTCGCAGATCAGGCCAGCGTCGGCCGCACCCGCGTCGGCGTCGGTCGCACCCGCGTCGGCGTCGGTCGCACCCGCGTCGGCGTCGGTCGCACCCGCGTCG
>CAYHHL010000100.1:0-10951 GCA_964356325.1 uncultured Enterobacteriaceae bacterium
GAGCAAGACCCGCGCGCCGTCGCCCTTGCGCTCGCCGTGCACCGCGATGTCGAATCGCTCCTGGTCGCGGCTCGGATCGTAGGGCTCGAACTCGCCGTCCTGCCAGTAAGCCTCGAAAGTCGCGCGGAATTTCTCGAGCACGTGGCCGGTATCGACCGCGGACAGGCGCACGTTCCACTCCAGGCCATCGGTCAGCGCCGGCGCCGAGAGGTTGGACGAGCCGACGTAGCCGGTGTGGAACCCCGTGTCGCGATGGAACAACCAGGCCTTGGCGTGCAACCGCGTGCGCCGCGTGTCGTACGAGACCTTGACCTCGGCGCCGCTCGCCACCAGTTCGTCGACCACCCGCCGTTCGGTCGCGCCGCAGTAGGTCGTGGTCAGCACGCGCAACCGCTTGCCACGGCTCAGCATCTCGTTCAAGGCGGGGCGCAGGCGGACGTAGCCTGACCAGACCAGGAAGGCGCACAGCAGGTCGACGCGGTCCGCCGACGCCAATTCGCGCGCGATCTCGTCGCCGATCCGATGCTCCCCGCGGGCATTGACCAGCAGGCCGGTCTCGGACAGCGGCAGCCCGGGACGGATGGGCGACACCTTCGCGGCCAGCGGATCGATCGCTAGAACGGACAGCAATTGTTGGAGTTCCAGATGCGCTTCGTCGCCCATGTCCAGGCTGGGCGTGGACTTGTCGAGCGTCTGCAGCACGCGGTGGCACAGATGCAGGCGCGCCTCGGCATCGGGCTGGGCGGCCAGCGCGCGCTCCAGCCAAGTGGTCAGGTGGCGGGCCAGGACGCGCGGCGCCTCGGCCGGATCGAGCGCGCGGGTTTCGGCATGCAAGCTGCCAAGGTGCTGCATGCGCTGACGAAGCTGCGAGTCGACCAACTGTTCGTAGAGGCCAGGCACGAGGCCGGTCAGTCCAGGATTCAGGGCGGCGGTCATGGCGGGCTCGGTGCAACGCGTGTGCGCGAGACCAGGTGCCAGGCGGCCCGGCAATGGTCAAGGCGTGGGCGATTGCAGTGCGAGAATCGGTGTCGTGCCCCGACAAGCCTGCGCGAAGAATTCCCCACGCCGGACCGTTGACCACCCCGAGCGGCCATGCGAACCGCAAGCGACACCACCTGTCGCACCGCTGACGCATGCTGCGTCGCAGGAGGTTCCCCATGTCGATCCCTCGGCTTCCGACGCCCCACTCGCGTCCCACCACCGCCGACCACAGCCGCCAGTGCGCCATCTGGACCACGCGGCTCGTGCTGGCTGCCGCGCGCCATACCCGCCGCAGCGCGGAGTTGTTCGCGGACCTGGATCGCGACACCCGGCGTCTGATCGGCCTGCCGACCAAGCGCGGCGAGGCCAAGCCGACCCTGACCTTGCTGACCAGCAAACTGGCAGAGCTGGAAGCCGAAGGTCCGGCGCGGCACGGGCCGCTATTCGCCAACGTCGATCGGGTCGGCGACGCCCTGGCTCTGTCGCCGGTAGAGCGCGATCTGCTGGCTCTTGCCGTGATGATGGCGACTTGCGAAGGCGTCACCGAAGTTTTTTGGCAGATCGGCTCCGGCACGTGGCCGATCGTCTCGGCTATCCTGGCCAGCGGTCTGGACGCGCCGTTGGTAGATGTGCGGGCGGCGACGCGCTCCAAGGCCACGCTGGTTGCGACGGGCCTGGTCAAGCGCGGTCGGACCAACCGGCACGAGGCAGCGCTGGAACTCCTGGACAATTTCGGCGAGGTGATGCTGGAAGAACACACTTCGGTCGACGCGTTGGTGGAACGGCTGTATCGCCCGGCGCAGGCCCCGACGCTATTGCTCAGCGATTTCCAGCATGTGGCTACGGACCTGGCGCTATTGCTGCCGATCCTGACGGCCGCCTGCCGGGATCGGACGACAGGCTTCGACGTGCTGCTCCATGGCCCGCCCGGCACTGGCAAGACCGAGCTGGCGCGGGTACTGGCTCACGAAATCGGTGCTCGTCTATACGAAGTGAACGTTGCGGACGACGACGGCGATTCGATGGACGGCGCCCTGCGCCTGACGGCATGGACGCTGTGCCAGCGGGTTCTCGCCCACAAGGCGGCCTCGCTGGTGCTGTTCGACGAGGCCGAGGACGTCTTCCCGCGCAGCCTCGGTTTCGCGGCTTTGTTCGGCATAGAAGCCAGAGGCAGGTTCGGCAAGGGCTGGATGAACCGCGCCCTGGAAACGCACCCAGTGCCGACCCTCTGGATTAGCAACTCGATCGCGCAGATCGACGCCGCCTACCTGCGCCGCTTCGACGTCGTGGTGGAACTGCGCACGCCGCCGCCGGCCACTCGGCGCAAGGTGTTGGAACGCCACATGGTCGACCTGCCGGTGGGCCAGCCGTGGCTTGACCGCAACGCCGCGGACGACCGGCTGGTGCCTGCGCACGTCGAACGGGCGGCGCGAGCGGTGAAGATGCTGGCGCCCGACAGCGCGGCGACGGCGGAAGCTGCTCTGGATCGCTTGCTGGGTCCGCAGTTGGACCGGCTCGGCACCCGGCGCAGTGCCTCGCTGCTGGCATGCGGTCCGTACGACCTGGGGCTGGTCAACGCAAGTCACGACCTGGCCGCACTGGGCGTCGCGCTGGCCCGCAATCCGCACGGCTCGATTTGCCTGTATGGCCCGTCAGGGACAGGTAAAACAGCGTTCGTGCAGCACCTGGCGACGACGGCCGGAGTGCCGATGATGCAACGGCGCGGTTCGGAACTGCTCGGCATGTACGTCGGCCAGACCGAGAAGAATATCGCCGCGATGTTCCAGCAGGCCCGCGATGAACGCGCGCTGCTGTTCTTGGACGAGGCGGACTCGTTCCTGCAGGACCGCAGCCGGGCGCAGCGGTCCTTCGAGGTCACGAGCGTCAACGAACTGCTGGTGCAGATGGAGCAATTCGAGGGTCTGTTCGTGTGCGCGACCAATCTGGTCGACAGCCTGGACCGGGCGGCGCTGCGGCGGTTTGCGGTGAAGATCCGCTTCGAAGCGCTCAAGGCCGCGCAGCGCTGGCAGATGCTGGCCGGCGTGTTGGCGCAACTGGGCGGTGAGCATCCGGAGGGAATTATCGCGGAATCGCTGCGTTTGCGACTGGACCGGCTGGAGGATGTCACCGCCGGCGACTTCGCGGCAGTGGCGCGCCAGCACGGGTTGATGGGCGGTGTGGTGAGGGCGGAGGCGGTGGTGGCGGCGCTGGAAGAGGAAGTGCGGCTCAAGCGTGGGGACGCACGGCGAGCGGTGGGTTTTCTGTGAACGGCCGGCGATCGGTCAGCGACACGCGCTTGACCACACCCGGCTAGGATGATAATCACCGTGTCTCGCACCAGCGAACGCCGGGCGCGATCTGATCGGGGGCAACATCATGGCGGCCAAGGAACTCTACAAGCAGACCGACGGGCGCTTTTCTGTCCGTGCGTGGATCGAAACGAACACGGCGGGCAATCCGCAGTATCGGATTCGCTTCTGGTACAAAGGCGGGGAAGTCCGGACAATCACGGCAAAGTCGGAAGCCGAAGCCGCAGACAGCGCCGCGAAGTTCTGGCGCGCGCACATAGACGGCAAGCTCGACGCGCCCGCAACCGCACCCGTGACCCTGGGCGAACTGCGGGACAAGTTCATGCTGCGCAAGGATATTGCGCCCGCAACCATTGAGACCTACGGCAAGATCCTGGGGCGGTTTGTCGCCCACGCTGGCAAGGACCTGCTGCTGGAGGCGGTCGGCAAGGCGGCGATCGCCAAGTGGTTTGCGTCCATGGAATGCAAGCCGGTGTCGCAAGCCTCCTATTTGCGGACAATCAAGGCCCTGTTCTCCTGGGCTCGCAAGCAGAAGTTCATGGACAGGGATCCGACTGAGGATCAGAAGATCGAACGTCACCACACGGCGATTCGGCCGTGGCTCCAGTTTCACGAGTGGCCGGCGTTCTTGGCCGCTTGCGGACCGTCGCATCGCATCCGCGCGGAGTTCACGCTGCGAACCGGCTTGCGTGCCGCCGAACTGGCAAACGCCTCGTGGTCGTGGTTTCAGCCCAACGTCGGGCTTCGAGGGCAAATCTTGGTGCCCAAGCACAAGTCCAAGCGGGATCGGCCGATTCCGCTGGACAGCCGCGCGCGCGAAGTTCTCGCCCTCGCAAAAGCACAGTGGCACAAAGGGCAGGGCGAGCCAGATCCAAGCGCCCGGATCTTCGGCGATATGGACCCGCACAACCTGCGCCGGGACACCGTATTCGCGTGCCAGCGTGCGGGCGTGACTGTGTGCGACTTCCACGGCTTGCGGCGATCCTGCGGATCTCGCTGGTATCAGCTTGGCTACGATCTGCTGAAAATGTCGCGGCTTCTGGGACACGCGGACGTGTCTACCACCGCGAGGCACTATGCGGGAATTGCGGACGACACCTTGGCGCGTGCGTTCGACTTGGTGGACGCGGCAGATTTGGCGGCTGCGGCGCAAGCGGCTACGGCTGCGGCTGCTGCCCCGGCTGCGGCCCCGGCCCCGTCGTCCGGCAAGCCGATCCGGCGGCGCAAAGTGCAGGGTTAGGATCGCCGGCGAGGGGGAAGGCGAGTAGCTGCGACCGCTCGAGTTCGATCACCCGGTAATATCTATGTTGTGCTTCGGAATTCTCCGCGAGGATCATCTCGCGGTAGGTCAGGGTACCGGTACACCCGCTGCGATGCCGAACACTGTCGCCAGGTTCGCGAGCGCGTCGCGTGGGTTGACTCGCGGGACCCCGGGAATCTTGGTCTGGCTGGACAGCGTCGCACCGAATCGCAGAAGGAAATCTGCAACATCGAGCCGGATGCCGGACGTGAGCTCGACGCGGGTCTCCGGTGTCAGCAACTGCGTCAGCCGCAAAATGTCGTTTGCGTGCTTGCGGATGTTGCGCTCATCAACTTGGGCCCCTTCGGCTTTGCGCGCGGTCAGGTCCACCACGCCCGGGCCTTGAGTACGATGAGCGCTTCCTCGCGCAGCACTGGCAAGCCGTCGCGTTGCGTCCGGTACCGGCCGATGAGCGCGTAGTAGCCCTCGTCCAGCAGGATGGCCGACAGGCTGGACACCTCGTCGTCGACCGGAATCGGCACCAGATGGCCCTCGCCCACGAACGCAACGGTGTCGGGAATACGCGAGAAGAGTTCCAGCATCGCCGGGTACTCGGGCTGCACCGGCCTGCTGAACCGATAGACGCAGCGCTTTGGCAGCGAATCCTCCGGGCTGAGCGTCCCGCCGGCATGTACCGCGTATTCGCCCATTCGCACGAACTCCCAAAACCTCCTGACGAACGTGGGTTCTAGCGCTTCGGCCAGCAGCACGATGTCGAGGTCCTTGGTCGCACGTGCCTCGAACCCCGCTTCCACCAGCGCCAGTTGGGTCGCGACACCGCCGATCAGGACATACTGGTCCGCGTGGTCCTTGAAATGTTCACGAAAGCGGTCCAGCCCTATGACCATTTAAGCGTCTCCAGCAACTCATCCAGCGCCATCGCGACGCGCTCGTCCTCGTCGTCACGCAGGCTGAGGTACAGCGAGAGCGGGTCGACCATACCGCCGGTGGCCAGGATGGTCGGGTCATACCGCCAGACCTGCAAGGACGCGTTGGCCAGTTCCTCGTAGGGCAGCGCTCGCACGCCGGAATGCTGCATGGCGCGCCAGCCTTCACCTGCTGTGGCCCAGCAGGCTTTCGCCGGCGCAGCGATCGTGGTCGATTCGGTCAGCGCGCTCTGCCCCGTGAGCCGGAGTTCGGGCAGACCCGTGCCACCGGAGGGCAGGGCGACCCAGACCGTTTGCGCAACCGGCGAGCGCAGAAGCGGCAACGCGCGCAGCCACAGCGACTTCTTGTCCGTGCCAAAGTCGAGCCAGCGGTTCCGTCCCTCGCGTGTGGCCTGGACTAGACCGAATTGCGCGAGTTCGTCAGCGACCCGCGTCATCGTCATGGGTGTGTAGCCGAGCCGCCGTGCGAGTTCGTGTGGTGTCGTGCGCGTCATCGCCGGCTGCAACAGTGCGTGCAGCAGCACCACCTGGGACGCCGGTCCGAGCGCGTCGGGCTGCTGGCGCAACTTGCGGAAGTGCTCGCGCAGGTCCATGCCAAGGTCGGGCAAGTACAGCTGGTTGCCGGGCACGATGAATGGCACGCGCTGCTGGATGAGGCGCGCTCGCATGTCAGAACTGCACGCCGACGGCACGTAGATGCACAGGTCGGATGTCTCCCGGGCGACGAGATCCAGGTGCTTGCGCACGTTCGCGGGCGAGGTGCCGGCCGGTGCGCGCTCCAGAAGCGCCAGGCAACCATGGCCAAGCAGCGTGAAGCGGGCAAACTCGTACAGGTCGCCCAGGAAGAACGGCAGGTTCGCGATGAGGGCGGGCTCTGGCGCGATTGGCACGCCGAGAATCTGCTCGACGTAGCGCGCGAGCGCATCGGTATTGGGTGCGGCGTTCAGATCGTAACCTCCAAACGGCAGGATAACACACCATGCGTTATCCTGCAAATTGGCGATACTCTCGCGACGTCCGCGGTCATCAACCGCGAGGCACTATGCGGGGATTGCCGACGACACCTTGGCGCGTGCGTTCGACTTGGTGGACGCGGCAGATCTGGCGGCTGCGGCGCAAGCGGCTGCTGCTGCGGCCCCGGCCCCGTCGTCCGGCAAGCCGATCCGGCGGCGCAAAGTGCCAGGTTAGGATCGCCGCTTCTGATCCTAGCGGCAGGGCGCAAAGTCCGCTGGCGGGGGGTAGGGCGCAAAGCCAGAAAGACGCAAAAAGCAATCGGGGCAAGGCGTTGGAGTTCGCCTTGCCCCGATTGCGTTTTCGTTGCGGTCCAGGATCCTGGCGATCCTAAACTCGTCCTAACCTTGTTTCGCGGGGTCCGCGTGCTCTGCAACCCCTTGAAATCAGGCTCCGATGACAGGACTCGAACCTGTGACCCGGTGATTAACAGTCACCTGCTCTACCAGCTGAGCTACATCGGAATCCCCATACCACGCAGGCACGGTCTCGCCAGTCATGTCCCCGCGAGCCCGAGCAAGGTAGGCCACGCCCACCGTCCTTGTCAACGCCGCCCGCGCACCTTCCAACCTCGTCTTGCCCGCCGCCGCCGCTCGCGCCTACACTCGCCACCATGACGCCGCCACCCGCAGACGCTCCAGCCGATCGCAAGTCCCGCACTTCTGAGGCGTTGCGCGCCTTTCGCGTCGGCCTAGATCTCGACCGCCATCTCGAGAGCGGCTCGCTCCACGCGATCTACCTGGTGACGTCGGCCGAGATCGAGGATCGAGGCCGCAACGAGGAACGTCCGGGCGCCGATCCGCAAGCCCTTCTCACCGCAGCACGTTGCGTCGAACGGGCCGCGCTCAAGGGCGGCGACGAGTCGCTGGATCTGGTCAAGATCGACTACCTCGACGGCGATTCGCAAGGCAACGGTGTGCACTCGCTGATCTCGCAGGAGGCGCGGTCCATGTCGCTGTTCGGTGGCCGGCGCGTCATCACGATCGTGCACGCGGACGAACTGGCCTTCGCGGAAGGGGACGGCGCCAAGGTCAAGGGTCGCAAGAAGGCGGCGCAAGGCGATGATCCCCTGGAGGTTCTCGTCGGCACGCTGGATCCGGCTTCGACACGGCCGCCGTTCGTCCTCATCTTCGTCGGCGAGCATTTCGACCGGAGGCGGCGCAGTTGGAAGGCGCTGGCTCAGGCGGGCGCCATCGTCGAAGTGCCGCCGCTGACCGTGCCTACGCTGCAAAGCTATCTCGAAGGCGAGGCCCAGCCGTGGAGCATCCAGGTCGAGCGCAACGTCGCCCAAAGCATCTGGAATCGCCTCGGGGGCAGCGACGCGGCGCGGTTGCGGCAAACGGCCGATCGCTTGATCCTGGACGCCGGTCCGCAAGGGCAACTGACCGTGAAGATGGTGGAAGACAGCGTGCCGATGGACCGTGAGGCGGCGATCTGGGCGATCACCGACGCCATTGCCGACGAGGACGTCACGCGCGCGCTGACCGTGCTGCATCTGATGCTGGACGGCCTGTCGAGTACCGAGCGGACCGGTGAAATCATGAGAATCATGGGATTTCTCGCCAGTCAGTACACCGCGCTGCTGCACGTGGCCTCGGGGCGAGCGCGCGGCAAGAACGAAGGTCAGCTGGCGCAGGAACTGGGCTTGCACCCGTATCGCCTCAAGAACCTCGTGCGCCAGCTGAACGCAATGAAACCGGGGCGCCTCGAGGTCGCGCTTTCGGCCGTCGACGCTGCCGATCAAGTCTTGAAGTCTTCGGCACTTGGCGACGCAAAGTTGGCGGCGGGGCGGTGGATGGAGCAGCTTGTGATTGCCCTCGCGCGCGGATTGCCGTTGCGCCTGAAGCGTGCGTCCTCGGTGATGGACACGCTGTAGTCGTGGCTGTCCTGCCGACATGTGACGTGTGAACACGCCATGTTTCGAAGAGGTCGACATGACCCTGCAAGGCTTGCACCCTGAGTTCCACTCCCGCAACGTCATCGCGCCGCATCCGCCGGGGGGGCCCATTCCGGGCGATCCAGGCTGGCCGGGCGATCCGGTCCCTGGCAGCCCGCTTCCCGCCGAACCCATGCCTGGCGATCCGGGCTGGCCGCTGCCAGGCGAACCCGGACCGGATGAGCCGATGCCGGAAGTGACTGAAGTCCGGGCTGTTGCCCAACTGCCTGGGCCCATCGTGCCGATCGAGGAACCTCCCGATATCGGCGGCTCTTCGCCCAATGAGCGCACGCCCGCCATCGAGGATCCGGACCCGGAGGACGAGCCCGAGCCAGGCCCCGAGGACCATCCGAACACGCCGCCCGACGGCAAATTCTGACCACAAGGCCTGAAGATGACTCTGAAGTCGAGCCACGAGACCGCGGCACAACCGACGCGCGTCGAGCGACTGCAACTGGGTCCGATGGCCAACTTCGTGTACGTGCTGGTGCCCGCCGGATCGCAACGGCTCGCGATCGTGGACCCGGCCTGGGATCCGGAAGCTCTGCTGGCCCGGGCCGACGCGCTGCAACGGCCGGTGACTGACATCATCCTGACCCATCACCATCCCGATCACCGCAATGCAGTCGAGGTGTTACTGGCCAGCCACCCCGCGCGCATCCATGTCAACAAGGCCGAACTGCCGTGGCTCGCCGGGCTGGGCTGGGGCACGGATGTGGTGCCGCACGACGCCGGCGATCTGATCGATCTGGGCGGCGGGTCGGACCTGCAGTTGCTGCATACGCCTGGACATACACCGGGTTCGCAATGCGTTCTGGTGGGCGAGCACCTGTTGACGGGCGACACGCTGTTCATCGACGGCTGCGGGCGCTGCGATCTCCCGGGCGGCGATGCTGCGGTGATGTTCCAAACGCTGTACGCGACGCTGGCAAACGTGCCGGGCCGGGTGCGCGTGCTGCCCGGACATGATTACGCGCCGATCCCGGAAGCCAGCCTCGACGATCAGCGCAAGAGCAATCCGTACCTACAGTTCCAGACCATGGCGGACTTCGTGGCGTGGCGGATGCGGCCGCGAGCCTGACTTTTTGACGCACTGCGGCAATCAACGCACTTGGCACGGACCGATCCGACGCCTAGACTCCAAGCCCCGTCACGGCCCGGTCCGATGCGCGGAACAGGGACGAAGGATGCGAAGCCATGGGGTGGCCTCGCTTTTTTCGCCCGACGCACAATCGAACTGAAAGCTGTCGCGATCGCAGCGTTCACCCGAGCCGACGAGTACTTTGACGTGTGGCGCATTTGCACAACCTGTGGCAATCGAAGCGACGACTACGCTTGCGAAAAGTGCGCCACGGCAACCGAGATCATCCGTGCAGACACGGAGTTCCCGGGCCGGTTGCACCGCGGCGACCTGTTGCTCGGCCACTATGAAGTGCACGATCTCGTCGGCGTGGGCGGCATGGGCGCTGTCTATCGCGGTGAGCAGCGGTTGACCCAGCAGAAGGTCGCCATCAAGGTCCTGTGGCGCGATCTGGCGTCAGAACCACTCGAAGTCAAACGATTTTCCCGCGAGGCCCGCGCAGCCTCACTGCTGGCCCACCCCAACTCCGTGCGCGTGTTCGACTTCGGCTCGGACGACAAGTCCAAGTCCCTGTTCATCATCATGGAGTTCCTGGCCGGCCAGAAGCTTTCGGACGTGCTGCGGCTGACGCCCATGCTCGATCCGTCGCGCGTCGTCCACATCTGCACGCAAGTCTGCAAAGCCTTGGAGGAAGCCCACCGCAAGGGCGTCGTGCACCGGGACATCAAGCCGGACAACATCTTCTTGCAGGACGTCGCCGGCGAGCAGGACTTCGCCAAGGTCTTGGACTTCGGCCTGGCCAAGTTCGTGACCGGCGCGTACGAGCGCGACCAGCTTACACGCACGGGTTACGTCGTCGGATCACCGGAGTACATGGCGCCGGAGCAGGCTTCGGGCGGCGAGGTCGGGCCGCCAGCGGACATCTATTCTCTCGGCATCGTGCTGTACGAATGTCTGACCGGGCAGTTGCCTTTTGACGCGCAGACCACTGCCGAAGTGTTGCGCAAGCACATCCTGGAAGGTCCGCCCCGGCTCATCGGCGTCGCTGACGGCACGGAGAACATCCCGCCAGCACTCGAAGAAGTCGTCCTGCGCTGCCTGGACAAGGAGCCCTCGGCCCGTCCGGCAAGCGCGGACGCGTTGCGCATCCAGTTGCTCGTGGCTTGCGACAGGCGGCGGCTGAACGTGGCGCCGAACCTGCCGTCACCGACGCCCGTGGAAGCGCCGACTTCAGTCGAGGAAACGCGTGGGCTGTCGGAATCCTCCCGGCAATCGGCGATCGAGGAACGTGAGACCGTGCGCATGGACTCACACGTCTCGACCGAGGCCAGGGAGTTGCTGTTCGAGCCGACCCCCCGAGAAGCACTACCGATTCCCGCCGCGACTTCCGCTCCGCCCAGGCCGCCGCGACCGATTTCCGACGTGGTGCGCGCGCTGACCGAGGAA
>CAYHHL010000100.1:11051-20163 GCA_964356325.1 uncultured Enterobacteriaceae bacterium
CGGTCCGGAATGGTTTGGACTCTCTCGGACTTCTGACGTCACGCGCGCCGGTTCCAGCGTGTTCGCCCCACTCGCTCGCGCCGCTTCCGGTGCATCCACGAAACGCCCATGATCGAACCCATCGTCCGCTTGCAGGACGTCGACAAGGACTATCACCTCGGCAGCGTGGTCGTGCCCGCGCTCAGGGGGGTCACGCTCGCCATCGCGCCCGGCGAGTTCACCGTGATTGCCGGACCTTCCGGTAGCGGCAAGACCACGTTGCTCAACCTCATCGGCTGCGTCGACGTCGCCACGCGCGGTCAGGTGCTCATCGATAGTCGCGACACCGGCAAGCTGGCGGAGAAGGACCTGACGCGGCTGCGCTTGGATCGTCTGGGCTTCATCTTCCAGTCGTTCAACCTCGTGGGCGTGTTGGACGCATACCAGAACGTCGAGTTCCCGCTGCTGCTGCAGAAGGTCCTGACCAAGCAGCAACGTCGTGAAAGGGTGATGGATTTGCTGACCCAGGTCGGCATCGAGCAGCACGCCCACCATCGACCGAGCGAACTGTCGGGCGGTCAGCGCCAGCGCGTGGCAATCGCCCGGGCGCTCGTGACCCAACCGCGCCTGGTGCTGGCGGACGAACCGACGGCGAACCTGGACTCGGTGACCGGCAATTCCATTCTCGATCTGATGCAAAACCTGAACCGCGCGGGGACGACCTTCCTGTTCTCGACCCACGATGCCCACGTGGTGTCGCGCGCCGGTCGCGTGGTACGCCTGGTCGATGGCCAGATTGTGGACGACACGGGGGCCGATCCCGCTGGATCCCCTGCGCAATCCGTTGCCCCTTCGCTGCAGGCTTGAGGTCGCGTCCATGGTCCTGATTCAGATCGCGCTCCGCAACTTGCTGAGCCACAAGATAAAAAGCCTGGTCGTCGGCACGTTGCTCGTATTCGGCACCATCTTGCTCATCGCCGGCCAAAGCCTGCTCGCCTCGCTCGACCGATCGATGGCCCAGAGCATCGTCAACAGCATTTCCGGCCACATCCAGGTGTCGTCCGACAAGGGCAAGGACAAGCTCGCCATCTTCGGCGGTTTCGAGGGCAACGAGATTGGCCACATCGAGGACTTCCCGAAGGTGCGCAAGGCCTTGGAGAGCCTGCCTGAGGTCGCTTCGGTCATCCCGATGGGCATCGACAACGCGGTGGTGTTCTCGGGCAACATCCTCGACGTCAAGCTGGCCGAGTTGCGGTTGGCGGAAAAAGCCAAGGATCGCAAGAGGATCGAGTCGTTGCGCGAACACATCCACCGCATCGTCGGACTGCTGCAGAAGGAACTGAAGAACCTGCAGGGCTTCACCGACGTCAACAAGATGTCGCCGGAGATGAAGCAGGGCCTCTTGGATGTCGATCTGGCCGCCAAGCCCGAGTTCTGGGCCACGTTCGATCAGGATCCCTTCGGTCACATGGAGTTGCTCGAGAACAAGATCGCGCCGATGGCCATGGGCGAGGACATGATGTTCCTGCGCTACATCGGCACGGACACCCAGCGTTTCGTCAAGGCTTTCGGGCTGTTCGAGATGGTGGAGGGCACGCCCATCCCGCCCGGCCAGCGCGGCTTTCTATTCAACAAGTTGACATATGACGAGCAGGTCAAGCACAAGACCGCTCGCCGTTTGGACAAGATGAAGGAGCGGATGGCGGAGGGCTACGCGATCGCCACCGACACCGACCTGCAGGAGTGGGTCAAGCTCAACCGCACGCAATACAAGGAAGTCACGTACCAGTTGGACGAGGATTCGGCGCTGGCGGTGCGCACGGCGTTCCAGCAGGAGCTCAAGTCCGGGGAGACGCACCTGGAGAAGCTGGTCGACGGCTTCATGACCATGACGGACGCCAACTTCGCCCATCGCTACAAGGTCTTCTACGACGTCGTGGCGCCGCGCATCCGCCTGTACTCGATCCGCATCGGCGACACCATGACGATCGCCGGCCTGACTTCGGGCGGCTATCCGACCAACGTCAACGTCAAGGTATACGGCACGTTCCGCTTCCGCAGCCTGGACAAGTCGGCATTGGCCGGCGCCGCGAACCTGGTCGACCTGATGTCGTTTCGCGACCTGTACGGCTACATGACCACAGACCGCAAGGAGGAACTGGTCAAGCTGGAAAAGCTCAGCGGTGTCAAGCATGTGGCGCGCGAGACTGCCGAGGATGAACTGTTCGGTGGCACCGAAGAAGCCGCGCCGACCGCAGCCGCCGAGAGCCCAACCGGCGTGGCCGCGGACGTGAGCCCTTCGGCGGTGGCTGGGGACGCGAGCCCGACCAGCTTGGCCAGCAACGCCAGCCCCACCGGCGGCTTCGACGAGTTCAAGGGCCTGGACATGAAGGAAAGCGCGCGCCGGTACGGAGCCGAGCTCGGCGCGCGTGTCTACAGCCAGACCGAGGTGGACGGTGGCATCGTCCGCAACGCCGCGGTGATGCTGAAGCCAGACGCGGACTTGAGCGCGGCGATGCAGCACATCATCGAAGTCTCCAAGCGCGACAACCTGGGCCTGCGCGTAGTCGATTGGCGCGAAGCGAGCGGCATGATCGGCACGTTCGTCGGCGTCATCTACGCGGTCCTGACCATGGCAGTCTTGGTGATCTTCATCGTCACCTTAGTCATCATGAACAATTCCATGGTCATGGCTACGATGGAGCGGACGCGGGAAATCGGCACGCTGCGCGCGATCGGCGCCCAGCGCAGCGAAATCCTCAAGATGTTCCTGATCGAAGCCGTGGTGCTCGGCTCGGTGTTCGGCCTCATCGGCACGCTGATCGGCGGCGGCATCGTCGCCTACTTCCATACCGCCGGGCTGCCAGCAGTCAACGATGTCATGGTGTTCCTGTTCGCAGGACCACGGCTCTTTCCCTTCCTGGCGCCGACTCACGTCGTGGTCGCGATCGGCCTGGTCGTGTTCATCACGGTGGTGTCGACCCTGTATCCGGCGCTGCTGGCGACCCGCGTGACGCCGCTGTCGGCCATGCAGGAGTCCGAGTAGCACCTGAAGCCTAGTCTTTGGAATCGCACGGTTCGTCCGCAATGGCGCGCCCTGGAATCGGCCATGAAGATCCTGCTCCTCGTCGCGGTGCGCAATCTGCTGCAGAACCGCAAGCGCAGCCTGCTGCTCGGCTCGGCCATCGGCCTGGTCACGATGCTGCTCGTGCTATTGTCGGCGCTTTTCAATGGCATGCAGACCACCATGCTGCGCAGCGCGACCACGCTGATGACCGGGCACGTCAACGTCGCCGGCTTCTACAAGGTCACGAGCGGCATGGCCTCGCCGGTGGTCACCAAGTACGCGGATCTGGAGCAATTGGTCCGCAAGGAAACCCCGGGCCTGCAAAGCGTCGTGGTCCGCGGCCGCGGTTGGGGCAAGGTCATCAGCGAGACCGGGTCGCAGCAGTCCGCCATCGTCGGCATCGACGTGACCAAGGAGAAGAACTTCCGTGATGTCGTGCAGGTCAAGAGCGGTCGCATCGAGGACCTGGCCGAGCCGCACACGATCCTGATCTTCGAGTCCGTGGCCGAGCGCCTGGAGGTCAAGGTCGGCGACAACCTGACGATCAGCGCCCAGACCTACCGCGGTCTCAACAATACGGTGGACGTGCGCATCGTGGCGATCGCCAAGAACCTTGGTATGTTCAGTGGCTTCAACGCGTACGTGCCGCAGGACTCGATCCGCGACCTGTACCTGCTCGACCCTTCGACGACCGGCGCCATCCAGATCTACCTGAACGACGCCGAACAGGCCGACGCGGTCTCGGCTTTGTTGCGCACCAAGGTCCAGGCGGCGGGCTATCGGGTCATGGACAAGGTTTCCGAGCCCTTCTGGCGCAAGTTCGACACGGTCAAGCGCGAGGACTGGACCGGGCAGAAGGTCGACATCACGACCTGGACCGACGAAATGAAGTTCATGCGCTACACCTTGCAGACGTTCAGCGTCCTCATAGCCATCCTGGTCACCGTGCTGCTGGTCATCATCGTCATCGGCGTCATGAATACGCTGTGGATGAGCATCCGCGAAAGAACCCGCGAAGTCGGGACGTTGCGGGCGATCGGCATGCAGCGGCACTCAGTCGGCACGATGTTCATGCTCGAGGCGGCGGTGCTGGCGGTCGCGGCGACGCTGACCGGGACGCTGCTGGCCACCCTGGTCGCGGCGGGCATCAACGAGGCGCATCTGCTGGTGCCCAAGGCCGCGCAACTGTTCCTCATGTCCGAGACGTGGCGCTTGCTGGTCGACCTGCCGACGGCGGTGCGGTCGCTGGTCATCATCTCGGTCGTGACGACGCTGGGGGCCATCTACCCAGCCTGGCGCGCGGCCCGGCTGCAACCGGTCAACGCCATGCAAGCCACGTGAGGCGATCGGAAAAATATGATTTTTGCTGATCATACTCTGTTGTTTGCTGGGTCGCCGAGCGCGCCGATGCGGTCGCGCCGGCTCCGTCAGAGGTTGTTTCAGTCACGCACTGATTCCTGGAAGGTCCTCATGCGCAAGTTCCTGCTGATCCTGACGATGTTCGCATGCCTGCCGGCCGGACAGGCGCTCGCCGACGCGCCGACCGAGGCCGAAGACAAGCCGGTGGGCGAAGGCACCAAGCCCCTGAGCCCCGAGGAAGCGCTGAAGGCGATCAAGGCAGTGGACGATCGGCAGCGCAACTCTGGCGACTACAAGACCCTGGTCTACATCGAGCGCAAGGAAAAGAGCAAGAATGACGTAGTGTTCGAGGCCGTGGTCTACCGCCGCGACGCCGACGACAAGCTGATGATCCTGTTCCTGCAGCCCAAGGCCGAGCGGGGCAAGGGCTACTTGCGCATCGACAAGAACCTGTGGATGTACGATCCGACCGTGGGCAAGTGGGAACGACGCACCGAGCGCGAGAAGATCGGCGGAACAGACAGTCGCCGTGCGGACTTCGACGAGTCTCGTCTGGCTGAGGAGTACACGATCAACTACAACGGCGTGGAAAAGCTGGGCAAGTTCGAAGTACACAAGCTGACGCTGGACGTGAAGAAGGGCATCGACGTGGCGTATCCCCGCATCGCGCTTTGGCTTTCGGCGGGCAGCGGCAACGTGCTGAAGCGCCAGGAGTTCGCCGCGAGCGGCAAGCTGATGCGCACGACCTACACGCCGAAGTGGGCCAAGAAATACAGCGAGAGCAAGAAGGCTGACGTGTGGACGCCCAAGGAAATCCGTATCTTCGACGAGGTAGAGAAGGGCAACTCGACGATCATCCTGTTGAAGGATCAGGATCTCAGGTCGCTCCAAGCGAACTTGTTCACCAAGGCCTGGCTAGAAAGCCAGTCGAGGTGAATGGTTTCCTGCCTTACCGGTTGCCGACAGCCAGGGGTTTTAACCCCGGGTCGAAACCCTCGATACTCTCAAGACCCTCGAAGGCCTCTCCATGACACCGGTCAGTCGCATTTCGTGGGTTCTGGTGAGCGTGTTGCTCCTCCAAGGCATAGCGTTCGCAGATCCGCCGGCCAAGGAGGACAAGTCTCGCGAGGACGACCTCTTCGGCGACGAGCCCGCAGCGCCACCGGCTGGCCTGGCACCGGCGCAAGCAGCGACCGAGTCCGACCTCGGCGATGCGCGCATGACCGGGCCGGCGCGCGAGAATACTGAACTGTTGAGCAGAGATCGCACACAGATCGGCGGGTTTTTCTACACACGCAATGGGGCAACTCTGGGGCAGGGCAGCGAAACCTCGGACATCGGCCTGAGCCAGACCACGCTGTTCGACACCTACTTCGACAGCCGCCTCAACGACCGGGTCCGCGCCTACGCCCGCGCTCGCATCATCTACAATCCGCTGGCCGACGTGCCTGCCAGCGCCGGCGCCAGCGCATTGGGCTTCGGCGTGCCGGGCGAGGAAGTCCGTTACGTAGTCGACCAGTTGTGGCTCAAATTCGATCTGTTGCATCGCGTTTTTGTCACCGTCGGTCGCCAGCACGTGCGCTGGGGCGCGACCCGGGTCTGGAATCCGGTCGACGTCATCAACCCCACGAAATACAACCCGCTTCTGTTCTTCGACGATCGCACCGGTGTGCCGATGGTCAAGCTGCACGTGCCGTTCAACAACGAGAAGTGGAACGCCTATCTTCTGGTGCTCAACGACAACGCCACGACGATCGACCGCCTGGGCGCGGCGGCGCGGGTCGAAACAGTGTTCGGCCAAGCTGAGTTCGGCTTGTCTGGCAAGGTGCAGAAGGGCGGCGACCCCAAGCTCGGCCTGGACCTGTCGGCGGGCTTGGGCGACATCGACTTGACGGCGGAATTGGGCAGCGTGTTCCCTTCGTCGGGCGATCCGACCTGGCTGGCAAGCGCGGGCCTGTCCTACACCTACGCCTACCGCGACGACGATTCGCTGACCATGGCTGTTGAATACTTCCACAATCCCGAGGGCTTCACCTTCGATCAGGTCAAGGCCAAGTACGACGCTGCGGCCGCCGACTACCTGTTTCGTTCATATCTGAATCCCAAGGCCCAGTTGGTCCTGCCCGCGCTCACACCCTTCTACACGGGGCGGGACTACGCGGCATTGGTCGCGACCGTGATCTCGCCGGGCAACTGGAGCGACACGTCCATCACGTTGTTGGCGCTTTCCAACCTGACCGACCAATCCGGACTCGGCCGCCTCAGCGTGTCCTCGTTGTTCCTGACCGACCTGACCGTTGAGGCGTTCGTGACGGCGAGTTGGGGCGACGGCGAGCTGCGCGGCTATGTCCCGATGCTGAAGAACAAACTCTCGGCGGCGCTACCCGAGATGCCGGACGCCGATGCGCAAAAGCGCGAGCAACTGCAGCAGGTGCGCGACGGACTGCATGCCCCGCTGCTCGGTGCCGGCCTGAACTTGCGCGTGAATCTGTAGCGGTTCCGTCGCCACGCGCGCCTGCTAAGCATTTGAGCGCTTGACGTCGCTGTACGAGACGCCATCCTGACGGCCGCGCCTGATCGCGCCCAGGACCCGCATGGCCCCGCCGCCGCCCGATTCTGCAGTTGGCCTGGATTCGCACGCGAACGCGTCGGAGTTCCAGGACATCCCTGCGCAGCGACCGCGCCGACCGAGCCAGGTGCGCGCGGCGTGGCGGGAACTGGGCGTACATTACCCCGCGTGGATGCTGCTGTTCCTGGCGGTGTCGATGCTCAACAACGCGCTGGCCAACCTGGGCTCGCCGCGCTGGGATCTCGCCTGGCCGATCGTGTTTCCGCTCGCCTTGTTCATGGCTTTCTATACGTTGCGGGCGCAGGGCCGCGTGGACGTGGTGTTGCGCGCCCTGGTCGCCGCGCTCGCCTTGCCGATCCTGCTGATGTTCGTGTACCGCCCGAGCCCCTTGACCCAGCCCGAACTCCTGCGCGTGTACGAAGCCTCTAATTTCATAGTATTCCTTCCGCTGCTGGCTTACGCATGGCGTCACGGTCGGGGCACCTTGGGCGTTTTCTTCGGCGCCGGACTGCTGTACGGCGTCATCCTGGAAAACGGCGGCATCGCCATGGGTTACTTCGCAGAGATGTCCTACCGCGTCTACGTCCCCGGTCTGGTGGCACCGGTCGCGACGATGCTCGGCTGGGTGATGGTCATCTACCTGTGCGCGTTCCTGGTCTGGCAGGCGCGCCGGGCGTTTCCGCGTTTGCAGCGCTCGGCGGTCTGGTCCGGACTGCTGTTCGCGGCTTGTGGCGTGCTGTTCGACCTGCAGATCGATCCGGTTGCCACGGCGACGCGCTGCTGGACCTGGGACGCGCGTTTGCCGGCGTTCTGGCTCGGCGTGCCCTTGGTGAACTACGTGGCGTGGACGGCGGCCCTGTGGCCCTTCGGCACCGCGCTGTTCGCGGTACAGCAACACTTCGCCATCGCCGACGGGGCGGACTGGCCGCGCAAGGCGCAGTGGACCCTGGTCTTTGCCGTGCCGGTGGCGCTGGTAGCCGCGACCGTGCTGTTCTTCGGCACCATGACCCTGCTCGAAGGCGGGTTGGGCGGGCCGACCTGGGCGGTGTTCGGGGAGTTCTTGCAGATCTGGCTGCCGTGGCTGGTTTGACGCTTGGCCTAGTTGCGCGCGTGCTGCTGCAGCCAACCGATCGCCAGCTTGGGCCAACTAGCCGTGAACACTGGGAAGTGCGACGCGCCCTGCACGCTCCACAGTTCGGCCGCGCCTTGGGGCTTGCACCCGCTCCAACGCAGCACCGCGGTCTCCTTGCCCAACAGCAAGCCATCGAGATCCAACGATTCAGCAGACTCAGGCTTGGCGTTGCAGCCATTGAGTTGGGCCCAACCGCCGACGCTGTCGGTTGCCGAAGGATAGACGCCGCCGCCGAGCAGGCTGCCGCCCAGGTAGCTGATCACCGCGTCGAGCGTGCCGTGTACCTGTAAAATCGCCACGGGTTGCGAGGCCTTGCACTTGCCGATGTCCTTGAATGCGGCTCCGGAGACGGCGACGATGGCAGCGATCCTGTCCGCGCTTTCGCATGCCAGGCGATGTGCCATGAACGCGCCATTGCTGTGGCCGACCACGTAGATGCGCGCCGGGTCGACGTTGAACTTGAAGGCCATGTCGTCGATCACCGCCTGCAAGTAGGCGACGTCGTTCACGCCCGAGCCGTACAGGTCGCAACAAGTCTCGGACGCGTTCCAGAAGCGCATGCCGGTCGCGTCGGCGGTGCCTTCGGGCATGGCCAGCAGGAAGCCCAGGTCATCGACCGTGCTGCCGAAGTGAAACCACCCGTCGATGAACAGCGCCGACTCTGCATAGCCGTGCAACATCAGGACCAGGGGCCAGGCCTTGGCCGCGTCGTAGTTGGCGGGCTGCTTCACGACGTAGGGGCGAGCGGTCACCAGCGGCGCCCAAGGCTGCGCACCGGCGTCCTGGCTCGGCGTGGCGTCGATACCCAGCGAATCCGGCGACTTCGCCACGTCCGGCTGCGGCCAGGCGTCGAGCAGGAGCGCGTCGCCCGAGCCATCCTTGTCGTTGGCGGCCAGCGTCGACTTGTCGTGGGCCGGCGAGGACGAACACGCGCACATGGTCACTAGTAGCAGGAATCGGCGCATCGAGGGACCTCGGCCGCGAACCAGGATTCGGCGCACGCGGG
>CAYHHL010000101.1:0-20038 GCA_964356325.1 uncultured Enterobacteriaceae bacterium
CCCGGAGCCGAACCCGGAGCCGAACCCGAACCCGAACCCGAAATCACTGAAGTTACAGGACTCTCTTGCATGACGACCGGCGGCAACAGAACATCTCGCAACGATCTGCTTCCAGGCATCGTCGCCGCGCTGCTCACCGCTGCCTGCGCGGGGCCCGCAGTCCTGCCGCCCGACTACGGTTTTCGTCCCGGGCTCATGAATCCGGACCATGGTCAGTTCGCTACCTCGGGGTCGGCGCCCGAGCCGCCGCGCGCGCAGCCCCGTCACGTTCGCGCGCCATCGCCGGCGCGCCTGGCAGCGCCTGGGCACAAGGCGCAACCTGCGCGATTTCCCGAGCCTGCGCCCGCGCCTCGGCCGCCCCAGGTCCTGGCTACCTCGGTGCCACGCGCGCAGTCTGAGCCGGTGCGGGCGACGCAGGCGCCGGTGGTCGCGCCTTCGGGCTTCGATGCTGGCCATGCCTTGCGCGCGACCCAGCGGGTCGATGCTGCGGCCGCGCTGCTGGGCACGCCGGGGTTGGCCGATAGGGCGTTCGTCGCGCACGTGTTGCGGGCGTCAGGCCAGGACGTCGATGTCGAGCGCAGCCAGCCGTATCCAAAGGCGTTGTTCGAGAAACTGACGGCGACGGCCCAGGTGGTGGAGCACAAGGCGGCGCGTCCTGGTGACCTCGTATTCTTTCGCGATACCGCCGATCTCAACGGCAATGGCAAGCCCGACGACGGCGTGACGATGGTCGGCGTGGTCGAACGAGTGGAAGGTTCGCGCGTGGTTTTCATCGCCCAGCGCGCCAACAAGGTGCGGCGCATGGCGGTCGATCCCACCCAGCCCCTGGTGGTGCGCGACGCGAAGGACGAGGTGGTCAACACGCGGCTGGTGCGCTGGCCTGGCTCGCAAGTGCCGCTGACGACGGGGCAATGCCTGACCGGCTACCTGCGGCCGTAACGCCTGCCGGATGTCCTACAGCGGCGAGTAATAGAAGCGCAACTGCAGCCCCTGTTCAGTCGCGTAAGGCGAATCCGGTCGCACGTTCGGTTGCCGCACAACATTGAGATTATAGGTAATTGCCGCGAAGCTGCCCAAGCGCAAGCTGACCGAGTTGCGCCACGTCAACTGGGTCTGACCGATGCCTTCGAAGGGCACGAGCATGTCGAATTCGGTCGAAGCCTGGATGTAGCGCGACAACCTGGCCAGGCTCAGCGCGGAAATCTCGAGCCCGGTCAGCACCGTACCGCGCACCTGGCGCAGTTCGAAGCTCTGGGTCGCCACGTCGTCGCTCGGCACCAGTTGCCCCCGCGCGATGTACTGCCGCGAGCCCAAGCCCGTGCGGACGTCCATGTCCATCAGCAGGTTGTGCAACACGCGGAAGTTGACGCCGGTGCCCTGCTTCAGTTGGATCGGCGCGAGCGAACCGGCCAGTTCGAAGCGCGTCTCACCTTTGCCGTCGATGCCGGTCCTGGTCTGCGGGTTGTTGCCATCCGCATCCTGGATGACGATCGTGGTCGGCTTGTCGAAGTAACTGAACTGACTGAACAACGTCGTCTCGCCGCCGATGCGCAGGTAGGGGCCGACCCACGGCCGCCACTGGTAGATGTAGATCGAGTTCAAGTACACGCGATCCTTGACGGACTGCAGGCGACCGTCCAGCAAGCGCCCGGGTTTGTTGTCCACGCCGATGGTCGGCTGCAGCGTCTGGCCTTCCTCGATTTCCAGCCTGGTGGTCCACAGATGCGGTTCTGAGGCAAAGCGCGCGCGGTTGTCCGCGAACACGTCGATGCCCAGGCTGCTGCCCGCCGCCGCGCTCGAGTAGCCTTCGCTGCGGTTGGTCAACAGCACGCTGCCGCCCAGTGCCGACCGAAAGGTCCAATGCTCGTCCGGATTGCGATCGGGTTCGTGTTCGGCCACACCAGCGCCCAGGAAGTCCCGCGTCAGTTCGTCCTGCACCAGCGTGAAGGGCACCGCGCTGCCCGACATCATCCGCACGGTGGAGAAGTTGGTCCGCGCCCGGTAGGTCGATCCCGCCTGGACGATCTTGTGCAAACCCGGACGCAATACCCACACTTGCGTTTGCTGCCCGAGCTCCTCGTCGACCCCGTAGCCGACGCCCAGGTACTCGTGGTCGTCCATGCGGATGATTTCGTAGGTGCCCAGGAAAGGAATGAACTTGGCCGTCACCACCGACACGTCCAGCGTGGCCCAATCTGGCGGTATGAGGGTGGTTTCCCCTTCGATGACTTCGACCTCGCGCACCATCCGCTGCGATTCCGGCCCCGAACCGAAGGTGACCTGATAGTGCCCAGGCCGCACGCCGATGCGCCGGCCCATCGTGCCAGACGCGACGACCTTGCCCTCGAGCCTGACGTTGACGGGCGGTTCGCGGTCGGCTTTCAGGCTCAGCGAAGGTAGGAAAATCGCACCCTTGCCCACAGGCACCACCGTGTCGTCCGACGCGAACTGGGCACTGCGCCGCCAATTCACCCGCATGCCATTGGTGCCGTCGTACTTCTCGCCCTCTTCCTGCGTCGGCTCGCGGTCGCGCAGGCGTTTCGCAGCATGCACCTGGGGTCGCTTCGGCGGCTCGGCCACCGGTTCGATGGTCGGGCTCGCAGCCCCCGTGGTCGTGGGCGAAACCGCCGCGGGAAGCGGCAGCACCGGGGCTCCCGCAGGCAACGGCCTGCCTGCGAGCACGGCTTCCAACTGTGGAATCGCAATCTTGAACTGTTCGTTCAGGATCTCGGACATCGCCCGCACGACCAGGCCCACGTCCGGCTTGTCCAGCGGTCGCCGCTCGTCGAACGTGTACTGCCAGATCGCGCGGTTGTCCTCGAATCGGGCCAGGCGCAAGGTCATCGACAAGTGCGCGAACCACATGCCACCGCCCTGCAACTCCTCGATCGCCTCGACGTTGGTATCGAGCACGTACATCGGCGGCTTGACTCCCAACCGGTCGACCACGCTGCGAAACAGGCCCGAATTGGTGAAAGCCTGGTTCAGCAACTGGCCGATCATCCGCGAAGGCCGGTCAGCCCAGCTATTCTGGTGAAAAAACTGCAGTTCTTGCGGGGAGATGCGGTAGACGATCTGCGGGCGGTTGTACACCGGAGAAACGTCGACCTCGCGCAGCAGCAACTCCGCGTTGTGCCGGCTTCCGGTCGGCTGTTCGACCTTGGGCAGGCTCATCGTGTAGTAGCGTTGCTCAGCCGTCGTCGCGCCGAAGCAGCCGTTCAGCAGCCCCGCCAATGCCCCGCACGCCATGAGGATCTTGTGTTTGCGGTGCATCTTGTGTTTGTAGTGCATCATTTGCCAATCCGCCGATCGCTCGAACGGTCGCTGCTGAACATCAACAGCGTGGGGTTCTCTTTGACCGCCAGGCTGAAGTCAGCCATGTCCGCGGCCGCATCGCGCAAGTGTCGCAACGTCACGTCGATGTCGCCCTGACTGCGCAAGATGACCATGTTCAGGCTGTCCACCAGCTTGTCGACCTTGGCCAGCGTCTGCGCCGCCTCGCCCCTGGGCCCGACCGTACGGCGCAATTCGCCCGTGACTCCGCCCAGATCCACCACCAGCTTGTCCGCGTGCACGACCACGGTGTTGACCGACTGCACCAGGTTCGCCAACTCGTCCGAGGCTCTGCGCGCATTGCCGATGATCGCCGTGATATTCGCGCGGTTGTCGGCGATCAGCCCCGCCGTCTCGTCGAGGATCTCTTGCATGCTCTTCTGCGCTTTGACGCCGGTCATGTCCTGCAGGTGTACCAACAAAGTCTCCAACTTGTCGCCGATCGAGGCCGCGCGCGCGGTCAGGTCGTCCAGCATCGATTCGCCGGGCGGGATCAACTCACCGGGTTTGCGCACCCGTACCTTGGCTGAGCCTCGCGAAATGTCGACGTATTTCATGCCGGTGATGCCCTGTGAACCCAAGCTGGCCTTGGAATCCACGGCAATCGGCGTGCCGTGGGTCACGCTGATGCTCACGGCGATGACCGACACGTCGTCCGGCGCGACCGCCAGCGTCTCGACCCGGCCTATCTTGATGCCGCTGTAGGTGACGTCCGATCCGACCGAAAGTCCCGAGAAGGATGCGGCCTTGCTGGAGAATCGGATGCGGTAGGTGTCGCGTTGCTCGGTCAAGGCACGGCCGGCCAACAGCAGCGTCGCGCCCGCCAGCACGCTCACCGCGGTGCCGACGAAGAGGCCCAGCCGCACCTTCTGGCCCTTGGTCAGGTTTGCCATCACGCACCCCCGTTTGTCGTGCTACTTGCGGTAAGTCCGAACAATTCCGCGGCACTGACGTCTTTTCGTTCGCCGGCGTGGGTCTTGCGCGCGAAGAAGTCGTCGACCTGGGCGATGCCGCGACTGCGCACCTCGCCGATCATGCCTTCCGCGATGACCTTGCCGCCTCCGACCATGATGACGGAATCGGCGATGCCCTCGATGCTGGCCAGTTCATGGGTCACGATGATCACGGTCATGCTCAAGCGGTCGCGCAACGTCAGGATCAGGTTGTCCAACTCAGCCGAAGTCAGTGGATCCAGACCCGCGGAAGGCTCGTCGCAAAACAGCACTTCCGGATCCAGCGCCAGGGCCCGCGCCAGCCCGGCGCGCTTCTTCATGCCGCCCGAAAGCTCAGACGGATACATGTGTTCCGCGTGGCTCAAGTCGACTTGGGCCAGTTTCATGCGCACGAGTTCTTGCATCGCGCCCTCGGGCAGCCGGCGGTGCTCGCGCATCGGCAACGCGACGTTCTCGCCGACCGTCAGCGAGCCGAACAGCGCACCGTTCTGGAACAACACGCCAATGCGCTGCATCATCGCGCCGCGTTCCTTCTCGTTCAGGCCGACCAGATCCTGGCCCAGTAGCTGCACCGTGCCAGCGGCGACGTCGGTCAGGCCGAGGATGCCTTTCAGCAACGTGGACTTGCCCGAACCGCTGCCGCCGAGGATGACGCGGATTTCGCCCTTGCCGACGGTCATGTCGACGCCGTCGAGCACGGTCTTGGTGCCGTAGCGGACGATGAGCCCGCGGACTTCGAGGACCACTTCAGCGCTGGGCTTTTCGAGTTCAGACATGGGGTTCGCCTGCGCCTTGATCCGAGCACACCTTCATCCGAGCACGACGTAGAACAGGATACTGAACAGGCTGTCCGCGATGATGATGAAGAAAATGGCGGTGACCACGGACGATGTGGTGGCCCGGCCGACTTCTTGGGCGCCGCCGCGCACTCCCGCGCCGTAGTACAGACCGATGAGGGCAATACCCCAGGCGAATACGACGCTTTTGAACAGGCCGGTGACGAGATCCTTGGTGACCAGCGCGTCGATGGTCTTTTGCAGGTACGGCTGTGGCGCGATGTCCAGGTAGACCATGCCGACGATCCAACCACCGAGGATGCCCAGCAAGTCGGCGAGAACAGTCAGCAACGGCACGGTCAGCAGCATGGCCAGCAGCTTGGGCACCGCGATGTAGTCGATGAACGGGATGCCCATGACCTGCATGGCGTCGATTTCTTCGCCCACCTTCATGGTCGCGACTTCCGAGGTGATCGACGAGCCCGATCGACCTGCGACCAGGATGGCGGTGATGAGCGGGCCCATTTCGCGCACCATCGAAATCGCGGTCAGGGTAGCGACGTAGATGGCGGCTCCGAACTGCCGGAGTTGATAGGCGGATTGGAACGCCAGCGTCAGACCGATGAGGAAGGTGATGAGCCCGACGATGCCCAGCGCCTGCGACCCCATCAGGCTGGACTGTTGCAGGAGGGCCGGCCAGCGCAGGCGCCGCGGTCGCAGCAGCGCTCCCGCAGCGCTGACCGAGACGTCCGCCGCCAGCACCACGAAATCGAACAGGGCGCCCAGCGTCGCGGCGGTCCTCCCGCCCAGGGATTCGAACAGGCCCGGAGGTCGGATCGCCGCGGGCAAGTCCTTGGTCACACGACAGATGTCCAGTGCCGCGCGCACCAGCGGTTGCACGCCCACGAGTTGTGCGGCAAAGCCTTGGTGCTGGCCGGCGCGCCACAGGTTGACCAGCGTCGCCGTGCCCGCGCTGTCGATGTCCGTGAGTTCGCTCAGGTCCAGCACCAAACGGCCGGCTCGGACAGGCAGGCGCTTGCGCAGCTTGCGATCCAAGGCTGCGACCGAAGTGGCGTCCAGCACTCCGGCCAACTTCCAGATACGTTCGCGGGCCGAGGAATCAGCGGCTTCCGCGAGCGTGAATGCTGGTTCTGTACGGCTCGCGATGACGACCTTTGCGGCGCGGCGCGCGTGACTGGTGGGCGGCAAGGCTCAGGGTAGCATATGCCGCCCGCCGTCAAAGGGGTTGGTCGCTGGTCAGGCTGCGCTGGCCGTGCAAACCGCCTGTTGTGAACGGGCTGACCACACGGCACGCCGAGAACAAACCCGTCGATTTGTCATGGGTTTGGATTGCGACGCGGCTCGATTCGATGTCGGCGCCGGCGAGATCCAGGCGACTGTCGTCCAGGTCCAAACCGACCGGGCTGCGCAGGTACAGCCCGGTGGCCGTCAGTTCCGAATCCTTCAGGCGAATGCCGATCGCGCCGCCCTGGATGCGGCTGTGTTCGATGGTCAGGTCGGAATCCTCGGCGTCAATCGTGCGCACCGAGGCGTCGACGATGCGGACGTTCGTACAATCGCGCAGTTCGATGCGAGCCCAAGCGCCGGTGAAGACCTTGTCGGCCTCGCCGTTGCACACGCCGACGCGATCCGATGTCGAAGGCTCGGGCAGGCCAATCGCCGCGGGCAAGGGTTGCGCGATCGCGGCCAGAAGCGAGGTCAGGAACAACTCAGGCTGATCGTGCATCGGCTCGTGTCCCGAATCCGCCAACACCTGCAGGCGCACGTCCGGCAGCCGCCCGACAAGCAAGCGCGAGGTCCGCAACGGCGCGATGTTGTCCTTGCCGCCCCACAGCAACTGCGTCGGCACTCGCACTTTGCCGATGAGCCGGCTGTAGTCCTCGTCGATCAGCGCCAACGCCGCGGTCTTGGAAGCGTTTCCGCCCAACATCAGGCGCCGGGCGGTCTCGGCTCCCCAGATCAGGCTCAGGTCCATGGGCACGTTGCCGACGTCTTCGGCCGCCCTTCCCGCGAACCAACGCAGGCCTTTCTTCGCCGCGCTGTCGCCGACCTTCTGCTGGATGAGCGCCTTGGCCAACGCGTTGCGGTGCAGGATGCCGGCGGCGTCCACCAGCACGAGCCGGCGCAAATCCCCTGGCCAGATCGAGGCATAGCGCAAGGAGATGGCGCCGCCCATGGAATGGCCCACGAGCACGAACGGCTTGTGCACCTCGGCGTCGACCAGCCACTTGATGAAGGCGGCGTACAACAGCGGTGTGTAGCCGACGTTGCGCTTCTCGGACTTCGCGAACCCTGGGAGATCGAACGCGATGACGTGGAACTGCTCGGCCAGGCGCGGAATCACCCCGTACCAATCGCCTGCGCCGACGTCGCCGAGGCCGTGCACCAGCACCACGGTTTCAGGATGCTCGCGCCCCGCCTCGACGATGCGAACCCGGCTCTGGTACACGGGTTCTTCGACGAAACGCTCGGTGGCTTGTGGGGGCAGGAGCAACGGCGGATCGGCGTGCGCGGGCGGGGCGAGCGCGGTCCACAGCAGGAGGCTCAGGCAGAGGCATGGCAGGCGATGCATGGGCGCCTCCTAATCCTTCACCCAAACCAACGTCGCCCCATCGCCGCCCTCGCCGCGAATGCCCGCCCGAAATCGCGCGACTTGCGGATGCTTCTTCAGGTGTTGCCGCACCGCCTCGCGCAGCGCCCCGGTGCCCAGCCCGTGCACCACGCAGATGCCGCGCGCGCTTTCGACCACCGCGCGATCGAGCAGGCGATCGACCATCTCCAGAGCCTCCTCCTTGCGCTGACCTCGCAGATCGCAAGTCCATTCCGGCGATCTCAGTGCGAGCGTCTCCTCGTGCTCCGGATTCTGCGTCTCGCTGCCCGGCAGCGGCAGGATCACCAGCGGCGCCCGTTCCTGCGGCTGGTGCTGCAACGACTGTGTATTTTGTTTTGGCAACTGCGGCTTATGCGCCACGACCTTGGGCGGCGCCTTGTAGCCCGGGTCGGTCGGCAGCGGCCTGCGCAAGTCGTCCGGACTCGCCCACGTTTCCAGCAGCCCCGCGCGCACCCGCACGCGCTTGGCCCGCGTGTCGATGGCCGCCACCGTCATCACCCGCCCCAGCCCTTCGTGCCACACCTGACTGTCCACGACCGGGCCTTCCTCAGGGATGGCCAGCCGTTGCACCTGGCCACCCTTGGCTTGCTCGGCGCGCTCCTTCATCCTTTGCACTTCGGCCTGACGTTGGGTCATCGTGCGCGCTGCGTCGTCCATCGTGTGCTTCTCCCCGCTCTTCAAGGCCCGCCGCGCCGCGTCCAGATCCCGTTGCACTGCAGCCAGTTCGGCCATCGCCTGTGCCGCCGCCTTCTCGATGCGCCGTTCCGCCGCGACCTGCTCGTTGCGCCGCTGATCTTCCAACAAAGCCCGGCTGCGATCCAGCTGAAGTTGCTGCTTTTCCACTTCCGCCAGCCGATCGTGCAGCAATTGCCGGTCCTGGCTCAGCCGGTCCAGCATTTGCGCGACTTCACTGCCGCCACCGCCGGCCAACTGCCCGGCCCGCTGCACGATCGCCGGATCCAGGCCGATGCGCTCGGCCAGTGCCAGGGGATTGGACGAACCGACCTCGCCCAGCTTCAACTGGTAGGTAGGCGTCAGCGTGCGCGTGTCCAACTCCAGGGCCGCGTTGACGAAAGCCGGCTCCCGCAACGCCAGCAGTTTCAGCGCCTCGAAGTGCGTCGTCACCGCGCCGGCCGCCCGCTCGTTGCGGCTCACCGACTCCAGGATGGCCGTCGCCAACGCGCTGCCGGCGATGGGTTCGGTCCCGCTCGCCAGTTCATCCAGCAGCACCAGCACCCGACCCGCACTCGAAGTCGCTGCTTTCAAGGCGGATTGCACCGCACGCAAATGACCTTCGAAGGTCGAGAGGCCGCGCTCGATGTCCTGCGCATCGCCCAGCACTACGTGTACCGAGTCGAACCATGGCACCCGGCTGTCGTGCGCCGCGCAGATGTGCAACCCCAGGCGCGCCATCTCGATAGCGAGGCCGAGCGTCGCCAGCACCACCGTCTTGCCGCCGCCGTTCGGCCCCGAGATGATCAGCCAGCGCGCCGGCGGCTGCATCGCCACGTCGTTGGGCACCACGCGCACGCCATCGAGAACCAGCAGTGGATGCCGGGCCTTGCGCACATCCAGCGAGCCATCGTCGGTGAACGTCGGCCGGTTCGCCTCCAGCTTCTCGGCCAGCCGCGCAAACGCCAGGGTGAGGTCCAGCGTCGCCAGCGCCTGGCCCGCCTCGGTGAACTGCTCGGCCTGCTCGCCGCAAAGCCCCGACAACTCCTGCAGGATCCGGTGCTCCTCGCGGCGCACGGCCTCGTAGGCCAGGGCCAGATGGTTGTTGCCCTCGACCATCTCCTGCGGTTCGACGTACACGGTCTGGCCGGTTTGCGAACTGCCGTGGATGATCCCGCCCAACACGCGTTTATCACTTGACTTCACCGGCAGGACGTAGCGATCGTCGCGCAGGGTGAAGTACTCGTCCTGCAAGATGCCCGCTTCGTCGGTCTCCTTCACCAGGTCGGCGATCCGCTTGCGCAATCGGGCAGCCAGCGTCAGCACGTCGGCGCGCAACTTGGCGAGCAGCGGACTGGCGGAATCGAGAATACGGCCTTCCTCGTCCACAGAATCTGCGAGCAGACCGGCCAGCAACCCGAGATCCGGCAACTGGCTGGCATCGTGGCGCAACTGCGCTGCCTGGGTCGGCCAGTCCTTGCCCTGGCTGCGCAGCTGCATCGTGCAGCGGGCGATCTGAAACAACACCGCCAGTTCCGCGCCGTCCAGGGTGCCACCGCGCTCGGCATGCACCAGGAGTTGCGCGACGTCCAGGCGCAACGCCAGAGGCACCGGTACGCCACTTCGCAACAGGATCAACGCCTCCTCGGTGCGATCGAGCCGCCGCTCGGCGTCAGACCGGTCGGGCACAGGCCGCAGTTTGCGGGCAAGACCATGGCCCAGATCGGTCTGGCACTGGCCAGCCAAAGTGTCGAGGATACGCTGTAGCTTGAGGGGGTTCACGAGCGCGTGGTCTCCTGGGGGTGATGGCGTGAGCGAAGCGGTGCTTGTCGGCTGAGACCCCGCCTTCTATCATGCCGCGGCCTTCAGGTGGAACCCTGGCCGCTGGGCCTGCTCGCCAACCTCGGATCAGAATGACCCCAGAGTCCAACTCAGCACAACCCAAAGCGACGCCGACCCACACGCCTTCGGAACCGGGTGCCGCCCAGTCCGCGCAGGTCGGTCGGCAGGATCGCCAGACGTGGTCGCAGTTTCGCGAAGCCCGCCGCGACGAGACGACGCTGCTCGGGGCGCCCGTGCCCTTCGTCGGTCGGCGCGCGGACATCGAGGCGTTGTACAACACCGTGCGCGCGGCGCTGAACGGCAAGCAGGTGCGCATCGCCTGGGTGCACGGCGTGCCTGGCATCGGCAAGACGCGGCTGCTGAGCGAACTGGAACGGGCGATCAGTCCAGACCGGCGCGGCGTGACCTGGTATCGCGTGGCGGCGGCGCACGAGGCGGGGGAACCTCCGACGCTGGCTGGCAAAACGTTGCTGACCTTGTTGGGCGGCGTGCAGGTGTTGCGCGAGCCGGAGCCGTGGTTCGCGGTGCAGCAGCGGCTGGCGGCGTTGGTGGGTGAACCGGCGGCGGGCGATTGCATGGTCGCGGTCGGGCCGCTTCTCGGGTTACGCCGGCCGATGCAACAGGAATCCGGCGCCTTTGACTTGGACGAAGAAGCGGTGCGCCATGTCGAAGCGCCGCTCGACGTGACGGTGCAATTCGTCGGCTCGCTTTACAAACACCGCGGCAAGCAAGGGCCTTTCGTGCTGCAGTTGGACGGCGCGCTGGCACGGCCCGAGGAACTCGCGGCCTTCGTGCAAGGTCTACAGCAAGCCCTGGCCCAGACGCCGACCGCGGTGCTGGTCGACGCGGTCGAGCCGCCGCCCGCCGGGCTGGAACTGACGTCGCGCGGGCTGGAGCCGCTGGATCAGGAGACCTCGCGGAACCTGGCACGCCATCTGATCAAACGGTTGCGTGGCGCGCCGGCCGAACTGGTCGAGAACCTGGCGCAAAGTTCGAGCGGTGTGCCCGAGCGGTTGCTCGATCTGGTGCGCGGCATGGTCGCGGCGGGCGAGTTGGTCTCGGACGATGGCGTCTGGGCGTGGAAACCGCGCACGGAACGGGGCGGCGCGCTCGGTTGGGGCAGTGAAGGCGGCCAGCGCGGCGAGGCAGAGCAGGGCGGCGCGCGGCGGACATCGAACCTGCCGGACCGTATTGCTCGATTGCCCAAGGATCTGCGCGAGATCGTCGACGCAGCGGCGATCTTCGGGCCGGTGCTGTGGTTCGGCGGCGTGCTGTCGGTGCTGCGCGGTGGCAGGTCGGGAGCGGCGGATAGCCTGTCGGAACGCGCCCTTTCGGAGCGGGATCGCGTGGCGCTCAAGGCCGAGCTGATGCAGCTGCAGGCGATCGACGTGCTCGGCTTCGTCGAGCATTCGCGGATGTCGCGCGAGCTGGAGTTTGCCTTCGTGCAACCGGCCGATCCCGCCGCGGTGGTCGCTGAGATGGCCGAGGAAAAGCGCGGTCTGTACGCAAGGTTGGCGGCGCAATGGCTGAACAGTCGGCCGCGCCAGGATCCGGTGGCCGACCACGCGCGGATTGCCGAGCTGTACGAGCAGGGCGGTCGGCATCGCCTGGCCGCGCAACGCTACTTGGACGCGGGCGATGCGGCGCGCGCCGTCGGGCAGTTGCAGCGCGCGATCGCCTTGTACGCGGCGGGCAGTCGCAACGTCGGCGCGGATGACGCTGATCTGGCGAGCGATCTGCGCGTGGCCTACGGCGGCAGCCTGATGCGCGTCGGTCGGCACCGCGAAGCCGAGCAGGCGCTGCTGGAAGCCCTGCACATGGCGCGCTGTTTGGACGACGATCAACGCTGTGGCATCGCGCAGTTGCGCATCGGTCAGGTGGCGCGCCATTCGGGGCATTACGACTCGGCGCTACAGTTCCTGGAGGGCGCGCTCAAACACTTGCGGGTGGCCGGCGCGCACCGCTACATCGCCGACGTGAGCGATGAGATGGGTCTCATCCACCTCGTGCGCGGTGAACAGGACGCCTACAAGACCGCGCTTTCGCACTTCCTCAAGGCGTTGGCGCTGCGCCGCCGGTCCGAGGATCGCCGAGTGGTCGCGCGGTCGCTGTGCCACATCGCGCGCATCCACATGGGCCGCGGCCACTTCCAGGACGCGACCGACGCCGTGGCCGAGGCGATGACGATTTGCGACCAGATCCAGGAACGCTGGGGCGCGGCGGAATCGCGCACGGTGCACGGCGAAGTGCTGGCGGCGAGCGGCAAGTACAAGCAAGCACTGCAGCATTGGGAACAGGCGGCGGTGCTGGCCAATGAAGTCGGCGATCGCGGTCGACGGCTGGAACTGGTGATCCTGCAGGCGGAGACGTACATCGCGGTGGGCGATTGGCAGCACGCGGCGGCGTTGATGCTCGACACGTTGGACACGGCTAGGGAGATGGGCGATCCGGAGCTGCTGTCGGGCATCTACCGCGTGCAGGCGGCGATTTCGCTGGAAAGGCAGGCGCTGGAGACGGCGGATCTGGACAGCGAGCGTTCAGTGCAGGTGGCCCGGGAAAGCGGCGCGCGGATGGCGGTGGCCCGGGCCTCGTTGGTGCGGGCGTGCGTGCTGGGAACGCGGGCTCTGTCCGAGCAGGGCGCGCGCAGCACGGTGATCGACCGCAGGTGTACGGAATGCTTCGAGGAGGCGATGGAGGCGTTCCGGGACATGGGTGATCTCGTGCGGTTGGCGACCGGGCTGCGGTCCTATGCGGCGTATTTGACCCAGCGCGGCGGCGGGCCGCGGCTGCAGGCGGTGCAGGGACGGTTGAAGGACGTGGAGGCGGAGTTGGCGCGGGTGGCGGGGTAGTGGTGGGTAGGCCAGCCGTCGTCAGCGCGCGAGCCCCGGTTTCCACTCCAACTGCACCTGTGCCACACTGCGCCCAGTCTCTCGCCCACGGAGCCCGCCCATGCCCGACTCGATCATCGCCGCCGCGCCCACCGCCGTTCCCGCCGTCGTCCAGGCCGTCGACCCGTGGCTTCCCATCGCCCATACCGCCATCTTTGCCATCGGTTCGCTCGCCATCGTCATGCTGGGCAAGCTCGCCCGCGACCTGCTCGCCAAGCGCCGCGGCCACCTCATCCCCACGCTCATCACCGTGCAGGACAACGTCGCCACCGCGGTCGAGCAGGCCGGCTTCCTCCTGGCCGCCACGCTCGGCTTGCTGGGCGCGCTGCGCATTCCGGACACGACCATCCTGCAGCAGGTGCTCGATCTCGGGCTGACCGGCGCCCTGGTCATCGGCACGCTGCTGGTCAACGACTGGCTGATGGCCAAGGCCGTGTGTCGCGGGCTGGATTGCCCCACCGAGGTGCACGTGCGCCGCAACCTCGCCGTCGCGGTGCCCCGGGCCTGTGGCGCGCTGGCGACGGGGCTCGTGCTGCGGGCGGCGTTGGGCCACGACTCGCCGCTGCCGGATCGCATCGCCTGGCTGGCCATCGGTCAGCTCGCACTGGTCGTCATCAGCCTGATGTACCAGCGCTTGACGCCCCACGACGACGTCGCTGAACTGAAGCGCGGCAACGTCGCCGCCGGTCTGACCATGGGCGGCGTGCTGATTGCGGTGGGCATCATCGTCGAGGCGTCGCTGCGGGGCGAAGGCGCGGGCTGGGCGGCGGATCTGCAATCGGTGGGCATAGATCTCGCGGTGAGCGTGCCGCTGCTGCAAGGCATGCGCTGGCTCGCCGACCGCGTGCTGCTGCCCGGCACGACGCTGCAGCACGAAATCGCCGAGGATCAGAACGTTGGCGCCGCGCTCATGGAGTTCACCGCCTTGGTGACCGGCGCTTGGGTGCTGGCGTATTACCTGAACTGACGCGCCGTCAATCCCGCATGAAGTGACAAGTGTACCCACCCGGGTGCTTCTGCAGGTAATCCTGGTGGTCGTCCAACGCCGGCGTGAACGCTCCGGCCGCGGTGATTTCCGTCACGATAGGCGCCTTCCACCGCCCGCTCTTGCCGGCCTTGGCCTTCTCCTCTTCCGCCACCTTGCGTTGTGCTTCGGAGGTGTAGAAGATGGCCGAGCGGTACTGCGAGCCGACGTCGTTGCCCTGGCGATTGGTCGTGGTCGGGTCGTGCATCTTGAAGAACCACTTGTCCAACAGTTCCGCATAGGCCAGCTTCTTCGGGTCGAATACGATGCGCACCGCCTCGGCATGGCCCGTGTCACCGTGGTGGACCGATTCATACGTTGGCTTGGCAGTCTTGCCGCCCGCGAAGCCCACTTGCGTTTCGATGACGCCCGGCACGTCGCGCAACAACTCTTCCATGCCCCAGTAGCAACCGCCCGCCAGGATGGCCTCTTCGACCGTGGCCTCGCAGCCGGCTTGCTGACCCGCGGGCGGCACAGCGCAACTGTTGTCGGTGGCCGCGGCAATGGGCGCCGCCGCGGTGCCGGTCAGCACGGCCTTGTAGGCGCCATAGCCCTCGGCTTCCAGACGATCCACTGGGATGAACCGCAAAGCCGCGGAGTTGATGCAGTAGCGCTGGTGGGTCGGCGCCGGTCCGTCATCGAACACGTGGCCCAGGTGCGACTCGCCGATCTTGGACACCACCTCGGTGCGCGTCCGGCCATGGCTGTCATCCACCCGCGCCGCCACCCGTTCCGCCTCGATGGGCCGCACGAAACTGGGCCAACCCGTGCCCGACTCGAACTTGTCCCGCGACGAGAACAGCGGCTCGCCCGTCGCCACGTCCACGTACAGCCCCTCGGCGTGGTTGTCCCAGAATTCGTTGCGGAACGGCGGCTCGGTCGCGGCCTCCTGCGTCACCTTGTACTGCATGGGCGTCAGCTTGCGCCGCAGTTCGTCTTGCCCAGGCTTGCTGTAATTTCCCTTCGCCACGATGCCTCCTGAATGTGTGCCTTGGGTTGCGCTCGGCGTCGTGACCCTTTGCGCGGGCTCGGTGCGCATGCACGCCGTCGCGACCAGGGCGCACGCCAGCCCGGCCATGAGCGCCGGCCAGTTCGAGTGCCTGTTCATCGGCCAGTCCCTCCGCACAAGCTCGTGCACGAGGATGCAAACCGGTTCGCGGGCGATCTATTTCCAGGTGGCCTGCGCAGTCGGGCGCGGGGCGCAACCTAGCAGGGTCTGCGCGCGCTTGCACGTCGACGGTTTGGCGCCTGCCGGGAACTGTGCCGCTTGTCGCACATCGGGCGGCTTTGCCAGGGTGAGGGTGTCCCTTGCCTCGGAGGTCGAGATGGCCATGCGCCCGGCGATTCTATTGGCTGTGACGTTTCTCCTGGGCCGGGCCTCGCCCGCCTGGGCCATCGGCGATTGCGACGGCCATCCAGCGTGTTGCGAGGAGGTCTGCCACGACGACTGTTGCTTGACCAGCACGCTGGGGCAATCGCCCTGTCCGTGCGGCGACGGTACCTGCATCGACTCGTGCGGCAGCTGCAACCCCTTCTGCATGGAGGGCAATCCACCGCCAGTCTCCACCGGCGTGTGCGGCACCAAGTCCATCGACGACGCCAAGATCAAGGAAATCCTGACCGCGGCTGGCCAGATTGCCGGGCCCCTCATCGGCGGCAAGGACACGGTGCCCATCAACACCCACTTCAGCAAGGTAAACTGGAACTTCGACGTGCGGCTGACCGAGGACGACGGGCTGTCGGTCGAGAACATCCAGTTGGGCGGGCGCACGATGGCCCACCGGATCCGCGCGCCCTACTTCAAGGTGCGGCTGGGCGGCCCTCCGCTGTCTCGCTGCGAACTGAAGTCCGGTCACGTCGACGCTTGCGACAAGCCGCTCGACCCGTTCTGGGGCAAGGGCAAGGTGCGCCTCATCGGCTTCGAGGTCGCCAACGGCAAGGCGGGCGCCAGCGGCCAGGTGCCCACGCTGAACGTCCGCGCCAGTTACGAAATCGATCCCGCGACCGCACCGGCTGCGGGCGCTGAGGTCAAGGCGTGCCTGTATGTGACCCAGGACTACGCGTTCTCGGACGCCGATCCGGCTGGCTGCGAGCCGTCCAACGGCCTGCCGTGCTGGCGTTTCTATCCCACCATCAGCTTTCGCTACTTCGCCAAGGCCGGTGACCCGGAGGTCATCCACATGCGCATGCCGCAGGAGATGGTGTTCGCACCGTCAGGGACCACCCGCGGCGCCCAGGTGTTCCTTTCGGACGGGCGGGCCAACATCCCGAACTTCAGCAATCCGATTCCGTTCACGACTCCGCAACCGTTCATCGGCATCACCGACCCCTACCTCGGCAATCCGCTGCCGGTGGAAGCGCATCGCGTCGTGGTGCGGGCCGCGCAGCCGGTTGCGGAGCCAACACTGGCGCCGTGGATCGGCATGTACCGCTCGATCGACAACATGCACCAGTCGTGCGTGCAAGAGGTGGCGGGGCCGGGCGCCTTCGTGTTCAAGATTTCGAAAGTGCACTGCAATTTCTTCCTGTTTCGCGCCGGCTGTCCCGAGTGCGTGCACATGCACTGGAACTGGACGGCCATCAACTCGCTGACCGCGGCAGTCAGCATCTTGTGTCCCAAGGAGCCTGCACAGTACAACTTCGGCAATCCACTGGTGCGGACGGGCTCCCAGCAGGACATCGAGATCGCCGAGGTGGTACGCCGGGACGACGAGAGCGATCCGGAGGATTACCGCGCCTTGGTGAACGGCGAATCGCTGCTCGAGGCCGACGGTGCAGGTGCCGAAAAGACCTTCTGGTACGAGGGTGTCGCGACCGACAGCGCCGATTCCTTCAACGAGCACGGCGGCTTCTTCAACCCCATTGGGCCCGACGGCGGGCTCTTCAGCGTCGGCATTCCCCAGTGCCCGAACGACCAGCAGGGGCCGGTCGAGCAGCAAGGCCTGCTGCCGGTGGGCGGACTGCTGCTGCTGCTGGTCGCCGAACTGAGCCGTCGTCGAGCCCGAGTCCTGGTGCTGCTGCTGGTGCTGGCGGGGCTGCTCGTGCCCGGGATGACCGCCTGTTCGCAGCAGACCGAAGGCCCGAAGAAGGGTAGTTCCGCGCCGTTGCCGGACACGCTGTACCGGGGGCGCGGCAAGGTGCTGACCCTGCACGGCGCCCAAGCCGCGATTGCCCCGGAGTCCGTGACGGTCGAAAACCTGCACGCGACAGCACCGGGCGAGATCCAGTTCACCGTGCGGGTGGCAGTCGACGAACCGGCGGAAGCGGCGGAACTGAGCGTGGACGGCAAGGTCGTGGCTACGTTGACGATCGCTGACGCGCTGACGCAGGTGGGGCCGCCGGCACTGCTGAGCCAGGGTTGGACGGCGAAGCTGCACGTCATCAACCACGACGAAGCGTTCTCGGATTGGGACCATGGCGTCCAGGTCGCGGCGGGACCTGACGTGCCAGGTGGCGCGAGTGGGGTCAGTGGCGCCAGCGGGGTCAACGGCCAGGACGTCGAACTGACGCTGTATGCGCTGCCCGCGGCCAACCCCGGTTCGCGCGATGTGCTGGTGTCGATGGGCCATCACGGCGTCGGCGCGCAGGCGCGCTTGCGCGGAGCGTTGACCGTGGAATCGCTGGAAGTGCTCCCACTTCAGTCCGGCGTCGATGCGCCGGGCGCGGTGCCGGCCGGGCAACTCGGTGCGACGTGGGCGCTGTCCGGCGCGGCGGGGAAGTTGGTGCTCCTGCGCGTGGTGGCGCCGCTGCAAGGCGACAACGGGCCGCTGGGCACGGTGCTGCAACTGCAGGATCCCGCGCTGGGTTTGCTGCAACCGCTGCAGTCCACCTTGGGTCCCGAACTGGTGGCGGTGGCCGAGGCGCCGGGCGACCCCCACGTCTTCGTCGGCCTGATCGATGGACCGCAAGCGGGTGACGCGCAAGCCACGGTGCGCGCAGACTTGTTCGACCCGGTCCTGGCCAACGAGGCCGAGGACAATGGCGTGCCGGGGCAGGCCCAGGTGTTGATCCAGCCGCCGTTGGTGACCGCCTCGCTGGCGACGGCCGACGACGTCGACTGGTACCGCCTGGAAGTGCCCGCGGGGACGCTGGTGGTGCGGACCTTCCCGGCGCAAGGCGGCGCACAGCTGGACACTGAAGTGCAGGTGCTGGACGCGAACCTGGCCGTGCTGGCGACGAATGACGACGAGGCGGCCAACATCATGGGTTCGCTGGTCATCGTCCCGGTCCAGGCGGGGACGGTACTCATCCGGGTGGCGCGCGGACTGGACGGCTACCAGCAGGGCGGCGCCTACCGGCTGCTGGCGCTGGTGCGCTGACGGGATCGGCAATTCCCAAGTCCACTTCGGGTTGTTACCATGCAAGCTTTGGAGATGCCCATGCACGACGCCCGCATGTACGACCTCGTCCTGTTCGGTGCCACAGGGTTCACCGGCCGCCTGACCGCGCTCGCCCTGGCCCGCCGCCTGCAGGGTTCCAAGCTGCGTTGGGCGCTGGCGGGGCGGACCCTGGACAAGCTCGAAGCGGTGCGGCGCGACGTCGCCGTGCTGGATCCGCAGTGTGCCGATCTGCCGTTGCTGCTTGCCCGGTGCGACGATCCCGAGTCGCTGGCGCGGCTTGCCCTTGCGACACGCGTCGTGCTGTCCACGGTCGGGCCCTATGAACTGCATGGGGAACCGTTGGTCGCCGCCTGTGTCGAACAGGGCACCCACTACGCCGACCTGACCGGCGAGGCGGGTTTCGTGCACCGCATGCAGGCGAAGTACGACGGCGCGGCGCGGGCCAAGGGCGTGCGCATCGTAAATTCCTGTGGTTTTGACAGCATTCCCCATGACTTGGGCGTGCTCTACACGGTGCGCGAGCTGGACCAGGGCAACCCGCTGACCGAAGCGCTGAGCATCGAAGGTGTGGTGCACGCGTCGGGCACGATCTCGGGCGGCACGTGGCAGTCCGCGATCGGCGCGATGGCGCAGTTGGGCCGGATTGCGCCCGCGCCTCGGCAAGTACTGGAGGAAGGGCGCAAAGTCGGCAAGTTGACCCGCGGCATGCACCGGCATCCGCCCGATGGCTGGCACGTTCCGCTGCCGACCATCGATCCCGAGGTGGTGCTGCGCAGCGCGCGGGCCTTGCCCCAGTACGGGCCGGACTTCCGCTACGGCCACTACGTGCAGGTCAGGAAGACGCCGGCGCTGCTGGGCGGCGTCCTCGCCCTGGGCGGCATCCTGGCGCTGGCACAACTGCCGCCGACGCGGGCACTGTTGCTCCAGGTCAAGGGCTCGGGCGTTGGACCGACGGCGGAGCAACGGGCGAAGTCCTGGTTTTCGGTGACGTTCCGGGCGAGCACGCCGACCCGCAAGCTGGTGACCCGCGTTTCAGGAGGCGACGCGGGCTACGACGAGACCGCGAAGATGCTGGCGGAAACCGGCATCAGCCTGGCGGAGGACGGCGATCGGCTTGGACAATACGGCGTGGTGACCCCGGCCGCGGGGCTGGGCGAGGTGTTGCTGGAGCGGATGGAGAAGCTGTTGCAGTTCGCGGTGGTGGAGCGGGGTTGACGACTTGATTTGTCAGGCGCCCGACCGCAGTTTAGCCTCGGCTCGCGGGTAACCCGTTACACCGCCGGGAAATGAGCATGTCAGTTAGCGGATGGCGTTGGTTTCAAACGGCGATGCTCCTCGTACTGCCCACGCTGGTGGCTTGCGACGAAACGGTGGCTGCATCAGGGCCGGTGGCCGACACTGTCGCAGCGCTCGACGCCGACACCGCAAGTTACGACGTTGTCCCAGTAAGTTACGATTCTGGGGCGGCGCCAGACGGGTGCACTTCGAGCGATTCCAGCGACGGCAAGCAGGTCGCGGCGAGTTGTCCGCTCGATCCGCCCGACTGGTTCGTGGGCAAGCCGACGCCACCTCCGACGC
>CAYHHL010000102.1:0-12587 GCA_964356325.1 uncultured Enterobacteriaceae bacterium
TACGCCGGGCGCTCCTGAACGTCGGCGTCGCCGCTGAACGGATTCTGCATGACCGGCTCCGGCTTGCGCAGAGTGCCCAACGCCTGCTGTTGCGTGCCGTAGGCCGGCGTGTTGCGCTGGTAGGTCGGCACGTCGATGTCCGCTTGCGGACGCCGGATCGAAGCCGCCGACTGGGCCGTTGCCGCGTGCATGCCGGCCTCGCCCTGCGCCGCGACTGCGTACACCTGGACCGGCACCTGGATCATCTGCGTGGTCTGACTCGCGCGCGGGGGGGGCGGCGGAATGGCCTTGAACGGCGAATGGCCCTGCGAGCTCTGCACCGCGGAATTGTCGTGGCGAGTCGCGGCGATGCGATCGAAGCCCGTGGCCACGACCGTCACCTTGATGTCGTCGCCCATGGACTCGTCGATCGTCGCGCCGAAGATGGTGTTGGTCTCGGCCGAAGCGTTCTCCTGGATGAGGGTCATCGCGTCGTTGATGTCCGCCAGCGTCAGGTCCCCGCCGGTGATGCTGACGAGCAGGCCGGTCGCGCCTTCGATGCGCGCGTCCTCCAGCAGCGGGCTCGAGATCGCCATGCGCGCCGCGGTCGCCGCCCGATCGACGCCCGAAGCGCGCCCGGTGCCCATGAGCGCCATGCCGCGGCCCTTCATGATCGATACCACGTCGGCGAAGTCCACGTTGATGAGGCCCGGGGTCATGATGATGTCCGAGATGCCGCGCACCGCCTCGACCAGCACCGAGTCCACCGTGCGGAAGGCCTCCTGGAGACCCATGCGCCGGTCGCCCATTTGCAGGATGCGGTCGTTGGGGATGACGATCAGCGTGTCGACGGCGTCGGCCAGTTCGCGCAGGCCTTCGTCCGCCTGGATGCCGCGCTGCTTGCCCTCGAAGCCGAACGGTCGCGTGACGATCGCCACGGTCAGCGCCCCGGCCTCGCGCGCGGCCTGGGCGACCACCGGTGCCGCGCCCGTCCCCGTGCCGCCGCCCATGCCCGCGGTGATGAACACCATGTCGGCGTCGCACACCACGGCCTGCAGCGCGTCCAGATCCTCGATCGCGGCCTTGTGGCCGATGTCCGGCTTGGCCCCGGCGCCCAGACCGCGGGTCAGCAACTGGCCGATCTGCAGCTTGGTCGGCGCCAGGCTCTTGTGCAGCGCCTGCGCGTCGGTGTTGGCGGCCACGTACTCGACGTGATCCAGCCCGGCTTGGATCATGTTGTTCAGCGCATTGCCACCGCCGCCGCCGACCCCGATCACCTTGATGCGAGCCCCGAACGGGGCCGGACCGTCCATTTCAATCGATTCGAACATGGGGTACTCCTGCGACTTCTAGTTGGTTTGGGCCGCGTGGTGCTCGAACGGCGCGCTGCGACCTGGATGGGGATGGCGACCTTTCAAAACGCGTTGACGAGCCATTCACGGGCCTTGGCCCACATGCCATTCTGACCGCCGCGAGCCGGCTTCTTGGCGCCGGACAAGCGCCGGACCGTCTGCTCGTTCTCGTCCGCGGCGCCTTGCTGCACCAGACCCAAGGCCGTCGAGAACACCGGAGAATTCACCAGGTCGCGCAACCCGCCGACCGGGCGCGGATAGCCAACGCGTACCGGCAACCCCAGCACGTCCTCGCCGAGGTCCGCCGCACCCGGCAGCAGTGCCGTGCCGCCGGTCAGCACCACGCCCGAACCCAGCACGTCCGCGAAGTTCGAGGCCTGGATCTCGCGCTCGATGAAGCGGAAGATCTCCTCCATGCGCGGTTCGATGATGTCGCACAAGAGCCGACGCTTGCGCACGATCGGCTCGCGACCGCCGACCACCGGCACTTCGATGTTCTCGTCCTCTTCGACCAGGCTCGACAGCGCACAGCCGTGCTGCAGCTTGATGCGCTCGGCCTCGGCGCGCGGCGTGCGCAGACCGACCGCGATGTCGTTGGTGATGTGATCGCCGCCCACGGGCAACACCGCGGAATGTACCACGAAGCCGTTGTGGAAAATGGCGATGTCAGTGGTGCCGGCGCCGATGTCGACGACTGCCACGCCCAGTTCCTTCTCGTCGTCCTCGAGCACCGCGCGACCCGACGCCAGCATTTCCGCCGACACCTTGAGCACGTGAAGGCCGGCTCGTTCCGCGCACTGCACTACGTTCTGCACGCCCGAGTTCAGCGCCGTCACGATGTGCACGTTCACCTGCAAGCGAACGCCGCAGATGCCGACCGGTTGGCGGATGCCCTCGTTGTCGTCGACCAGGAACTCTTGCGGCACCGTGTGGATGATCTGGCGATCTGCCGGGATCTGCACGGCTTTGGCGTTCTCCAGCACGCGATCGATGTCGAACTCGCTCACCTCGCGATTCTGCACCGCCACCACGCCGCGGTTGTTGAACGATTTCAAGTGCGCGCCCGAGACCGAGACGTAGACCGCGTTCACCGTGCATCCCGCCATCAGTTCGGCTTCGTGCACCGCGCGCTGGATGGCGTCCTTGGTGTCGTTGGTGTTGACCACCACGCCCTTCTTGATGCCGTTGGAAGGACTCGTGCCCACGCCGATGATGTCCAACGTGCCGTCGTGCTTCACTTCGCCGACAACAGCCGTGATCTTGTGGGTGCCCACGTCCAGGCCCACGATGATTTCGTCCTTCCGCGCCATGCTTCCCCCTCGCTTTCCGTCAGTGTCGTCCGTAGTCAGTTTCGTTCGTGTCGTCAGTAGCTTGCGTGCCGCCAAATCGTCTGGTTCAGTCGACTTCCTGGGCGTCGTCGTCGGCGGCCGCCTTCTTGGCTGGCAGTTCGCCCTTGACTCCGGGTTGGCCCGCCGCCGCAGCGGCCTTGCCGTCCGGGGTCGGCGCACCCGCGGCGCCTCCGGCGTGCAGCGGTTGCACCCGCACTTCACCGCCGAGCGCAACGGCTTGCACTACCGCCCGGTCGGGCCGCAGGTCGTCGTCCATCAGCGCGTACTTCAACCATTCGCCGCGCGCATCCACCCGATCGAGCAGGCGGCCGACCATCGTGAACGCCCGCCCGAGGTCCGATTCCATCGCGTGCCCAAGGCGGATCTCCGCGCCGTCCTTGGCCGAGATCAGCGTGGTGCCCAACACCTGATCGTAATGCAGCTCGGAAAGAGGAAACCGTTGCGCCAAGGGCGACAGCGCGTGTGCGTCGATCAAGTGCAGCAGATCTCGCAACTTGCGCTGGGTCGCGGTCTCGCCCTGGCCATCTGAACCCGGGCCGGCGAATTGGACCGCCTCGCCCACGCCCGCGTGTTCGCCCGCGCGAATCAGGTTGGTCGAAAAGCCCGTGATGATCGGCAGATCGTCGGCCTCGCCCGGTTCAGCGACCTTGAAGACGTAGCCGCTGCGGTCCACGATCGACAGGTCCTTGCCCAGCAGCAGCGCAAACGGCTGGTACTCCTGCACCTGGATCGCCAATGTCGAGGGCATCACCTGCTGCACGGTCGCCTTGCGCACCCACGGCAGCAGCTCCAGCCGGCGCGCGACCTCGTACGGATTCACCTTCATCAGCGAACTACCTGGAGTCACGCCGCAAGCCGCAATCACCGCGTCCTTGGTCATGCGCTTGTGCCCCGCGACGTCGAAATGCGCCACGTGCAGGTTCTGCGTTCGGTCGGTGTAGTCGCCCAAGTTCGCCGCCACGAAGGCGACCAGCGCGATGCACACCACCGCCGCGGCGACGCCCAGCAGCCGCATCCACGGCGTGCGCGGGGCTTCTTCCGCATCGTCCTCCATGTCTTCCGCCGGTTGCCTGTCGCGTACCAGCCATGCCTTCACGCTCGCATGCAGATCGTGCAAGCGCTGGCGGCGCGTCACCCGGCGGGCGTTGCGGATGTTGGTCGGGCGCCTGCTGGCATCGTTGCGCATCACCACCGGCCCTCCATCCACTGTTCGCAATCGTTCACTACTACGTCCGCGGCGTTGCGACCGGCAAAGCGTTCGGCGGCGCGCGCCATCGCCTCCCAGGCTGGGCGATCGCGCAGGACGTCCACCAGTCGCTGGGCCAGCGTCGCCTGATCCCAGGCTTCCTGCCGCACCCACCAACCGGCGCCAGCCTCAGCAAAGGCCTTGGCATTCCAGGCCTGGTGGTCGCCGGCCGCGTGCGGAAACGGCACCAGCAGGGCAGGCAGGCCCGCCGCCGCCAGTTCCGAGACCGTGCCCGAACCCGAGCGCGTCACGGCCAGGTCGGCCCACGCATACGCCGCCGCCATGTCATCGATGAACGTCTCTACCTCTGCGACCAAGCCCAGTTGCGCGTACCGCGCCTGCACGGGCGCCCCGTCCAGCTTGCCGACCTGATGGCGCACCTGCACTTGCGCGGGCACGCCGGAACCGGCCTGCGCCGGCAGCAGATCGGCGACCGCGCGCACCAGATCGGGCACGTGGCTGTTCAGGAACTCCGAACCCTGCGATCCGCCGACGATCAGCACATGTACGTGGCGCTGCGCAGGAAACTGCCGGCTCGCCGCGGTGCCGGCGATTTCCTTGCGCACCGGATTGCCGGACACCACCGTCGCTTCGCGCGGAAAGTCTGCGCGCGCCGCCTCGAAGCCGAGGTAGACGCGGTCCACCAGGTGGCCCAGAACCCGATTGGTCAGACCCGGCACGGCGTTTGACTCGTGGATCGCGGTCGGGATGCCCAGGCTCCGGGCTGCCAGCAGCGCCGCGCCCGAGGCATAACCGCCGACGCCGACGACGAGCGACACCTTCTCGCGCTGCAAGATGGTCCGCGCCGCGCGCACGCCCTGCACCAGCGCCCGCACCCCGGCTACCTTGGCCGATAGCCCGCCACCCACCAGCCGCGAGCCGGGCACCAGCTCGATTGCATAGCCGCGCTTGGGCACCAGCGTGGACTCCATGCCCCGTTCGGTTCCGATGAACAACACGCGGGATTCCGGCATCGCCGAGCGGAACGCGTCCGCCAACGCCAGCGCCGGCAACACGTGGCCACCGGTACCGCCGCCGGCCAAGACGATCGTGCGCTGAGGGTGCAGGACGTGCGTGGTCATGCCCGACCTCCCGCTTGCAGATGGCTGACTTGCGCTACGCCGGCGTGCTTGGGCTCGCCCGAGTTCCTGGATTCGGCGGGTCGGACACGGGTGTTCTGCTTGAGATGCGAACCAGCCTCCTTGCGCCGCAGCCACGCCGGCAGGCCGGGCGCCGGCAGTTCGAAGTCCGGATCGCCGCCGCGGCCGACGTTGATGAGCACGCCCGCCGCCAAGGACAGCACGATGAGCGACGAGCCGCCGTGCGACACGAACGGCAGCGTCAGGCCCTTGGTCGGCAAAGTCCCCATCACCACGCCGAAATTGACCGCCGCCTGGGTGCCCAGCAGGATCGTGATGCCCGACGCGACCAACCGACCGAACTCGTCCCGGGCCCGCAGCGCGATGCGCAGGCCGCGCAGGATGAGGAACAGGAACGCCAGCGCCACCAGGGCCACACCGATCAACCCGAGTTCTTCGGCGACGATCGACAGCACGAAGTCCGTGTGGGCTTCCGGAATGAATCCGAGTTTTTGTCGCGACAAGCCCAGGCCGTTGCCGAACAGGCCGCCCGTCGCGACCGCGAGCTTGCCGTTGAACAACTGGAAGCCGGTCGTCTCGCGGTAGGCCAACGGCTCCAAGAACGCCCACAAGCGCCGGGAACGCATCGGGTTATTGATGATGTAGGTCGCCAGGCCGAACAGACCGACGACGCCCACGAAGATCACGTAAGCCATGTTGGTGCCGGCGACGTAGCACATCGTGAAAAGCAAGATGGCGAGCACGATGCCGGTGCCGAGGTCCGGTTCCCGCATGCACAACACGAAAGCGACGCACCAGACCAACGCGTGCGGCACGAAGCCGACCGAGAAGTGATGGACCGCCGAAGCCGAGACCTTCTTGGTCAGCGAGTGGGCGAGGTAGACGACGAACGCGAACTTGCTGAACTCCGCGGGTTGGAAGGGAAAGCCGCCGATGACGAGCCAGCGCGTGGCATTGTTGACAGTCTTGCCCCAGATGAGCACGGCGATGAGCCCGGCCAGGCTGACGAACAGCAGAGGGTACGCGGCCTTGCGCCACAGCTGGTACGGCGTGCGGATGGCCAGCAGCAGCACGAACAGCGCGATGCCGGCGTGCAGCAGGTGGCGGCTCAGGAAGTGGGTCTCGTCGCCCGCGAAATTGTGCAGCGCCACGTAGATCGACGCCGAGTACGCCATCACCACGCCAAACGTCATCAGGCCAACCACGACCGCGAACAGCCCCCAGTCCATGCCGACCGGCACCGAAACCAGCGCGTTCGCACCCTTGGGTACGTCGGGCGGCGGCTGCACCAGTGTGCGCTCGGACAGCCCGGCGGCGAAGTCCTCGTCCAGCGCCTCGTCGCCCGCGGCATCGAGCACGTCGGCGCCCGGCGGATCGAGGACGTCGGCAAGCGGTTGGTCGTGCTGAGTCGTTGCCATCGGTTACCTCAGCTTCAGGCTGGCGAGGGCAACCAGCGACAACATGATGGAGATGATCCAGAACCGCACGGTCACGCGGGGTTCCGGCCAGCCCAGCTTCTCGAAGTGGTGGTGGATCGGCGCCATCCGCAAGATCCGCTTGCCGGTGCGCTTGAAGTAGAACCGCTGCAGCGCGACCGAGGCCGCTTCGGTGACGAACAGGCCGTTGACGATGAGCGAGAGCAGTTCGTTCTTGCTGAAGACCGCGACCATGCCGAGCGCGCCACCCAGTGCCAACGCCCCGACATCACCCATGAATACCAGGGCGGGGTAGGAGTTGTACCAAAGAAAGCCGATGCCGGCGCCGACGACCGCGGCCATGACCACGGCGAGTTCATGGGCAGTGGGAACCACTGGAATCAACAGGTACTTGGCGACGTCGAACGAGCCGAAGTGGGCGCCGACCAGGTAGCACAGCACGCCGAAGGTGAGCGCAGAGACCATGACCGGGCCGATGGCCAGGCCGTCCAGACCGTCGGTCAGGTTGACCGCGTTGGAGTAGCCGGCAACTGTCACGCTGGCGAACAGGGTGTAGGCGATAGGCCCGATATCGTAGGCGAAATTCTTGGACGACAGGAACGGCATGTACAAGTGCGTGTCGGCGACGTCCTGGCCGAACCAGCCGCTGTACATCAGGCCGAACAGCAGACCGGTGGTGGCGAACTGAGTCAAAAGCTTCTGCTTTTCGGTCACCCCCTTGGAGTTGCGGTCGCGGATCTTCAAGAAATCATCGATGAAGCCGAGCACGCCGAACACGAACGTCACCGCGAGCGTCATCCACACGAACAGGTTGGTCAGGTCGCTCCACAGCATGACCGAGAGGAAGATCGCCAGCAGCAACAGGATTCCGCCCATGGTAGGCGTGCCTTTCTTGCTGAAGTGGGACTGCGGACCGTCGTCGCGCACCACTTGGCCGATCTGCTTGGCCTGCAAGAGCCGGATGAACCACGGGAACAGCACCATCGCGATGACCAGCGACGTCGCCATCGCGCCCATCGAGCGAAACGTGGCGTAGCGGAACACGTTCAGCGGGCCGAACTCGTCGCGGAAGTTCTGGGAGAGCCAGAGGAACACGTCAAGACCTCCTTTGGTTCACAGCGGCGTCGCCATGCATGTCGCGCAAAGCCGCGACTACACGTTCCATCTTGGCGCCGCGCGATCCCTTGACCAGGACGGTGCCGCCTGCCGGGAAGCGCTCCTGCAGCAGCGCCGCGACAAGCGTCGGGTCGTCGCCGAGCTGCGTGCTTTCCTGTGGCATTCCCGCCTGGCGGGCGCCGTCCAGGTACGCGGGCGTCTGATCGCCCAGGCCGACCAGCAGATCCACGCCCGACCTCGCCGCGTACCGACCGACGCGTTCGTGCAATTCCCGTGCATCCGGACCTAGTTCCAACATAGGGCCCAGCACCGCGACGCGAGGCTGCGGCAGGGTCGCCAGCGTCTCCAGCGCGGTTTCCGTCGAGCGCGGGTTGGCGTTGTAGCAGTCCTCCAGCACCAGCCACGGCCCGATGTGCGAAGGCAACATCCGCTGTCCGACCGGCTGGTAGCGCTGCAGCGCGTGGGCCGACTCGTTCGGATCGACGCCCGCCGCGTACGCCACCGCCAGCGCCGCCAGCGCATTGTGCGCGAGGTGCACGCCCAGCCCCGGCAGGACGACTTCCACCAACGTTCCAGCGATGTCCGCCGTGAAGCGCTGCTGCAGGCCCTCGACCGCGACGCCTTGATTCGGCGCTGCCGGCGAGGCGAGGCGCACGTCGCCGCCGTTACGCCCGTAGCGCAGCACCTTGCAAGGCAATGATTGCACGACGGAGTCCAGCAGCGGCTCGTCGAACGGCACGATCGCCACGCCATCGCTCGGCAGGGCGCGCAGGAGGTCCGCCTTCTCGTCGGCGATGCCCTGCAGCGAGCCCAGGCCCTGCAAATGCGCCTCGGCGACGCTCGTGATCACGCCGAAGTGGGGCAGCGCCATGGCGGCAAGCACTGAGATCTCACCTGGTTCGCTCATGCCCATCTCGATGACGGCGGCGTCCTGGTGCGCCGTCAGCCGGGCCAGGGTCAAGGGCACGCCGATGCGATTGTTGAAATTGCCCGCGGTCGCCAACACTTCGGTCAGAGGCGACAGAGCCAGGGCGGTCAGTTCCTTGGTCGTGGTCTTGCCATTGCTGCCGGTGATGCCGACGACCAGGGGCGTGTAGCGGCGCCGGTGCGCCAAGGCCAGCGCGGCCAAGGCTGACAGCGGGTCCGCGACTTCCAGTACGAAAGCATCCCGTTGCACCGCGTCGTACACGCACGGCAGCCCGCGACCCGGCGCGCAGACTACGCCCGCCGCGCCCTGCCGAATCGCCTCTTGCACGAAGTCGCCGCCGTCGAAGCGATCGCCCGGAAGTGCCACGAACAGAGCACCTTCGGCCAGTTGCCGACTGTCCGTGCACAGGGCTTGCGACCATTGCTGACCCGGGGCGAGCAGCGTGCCCCCGCAGGCCTGCAGTGCGGTCGCGCCGTCGAAGGCGAAGGCGTCCGGCCGTGCAACGGCTTGCGCTTGCGGCGGATCGGCGTGATGGCGCTGGGTCGACCGGTGCTGTTGCAGCCAGCGTCGCGCCACCGCCACATCGTCGAACTGGCGCACGTCCTTGCCGATCTGCTGCGTCGTTTCATGGCCTTTGCCCGCGATCAGCAGCACGTCGCCCGGCTGCAGCACGAAGATCGCGCGGCGGATCGCCTGGTCCCGATCCGGCTCGAGCAGATACCCCGCATGTTCGCCCAGTTCGCGCAGGGTCGAAGGCACCAGCCGATCCAGCTTCACCGCGACGGTCTGCCGGCAGCCCACCTCGATTTCTGCCAGGATCGCCTCGGGTTGCTCCGAACGTGGATTATCGGACGTGACCACGCTGAGGTCGGCCAGTTGCGCGGCGATACGGCCCATGACCGGACGCTTGCCCCGATCGCGATCGCCTCCGCAGCCGAACACGGTAATCAGACGCGACTTTGGCGCCACCAGAGGACGCAGCACCGCCAGTATCTTCTCCAAGGCATCCGGGGTGTGCGCATAATCGACCAACACCAGCGCGCCCAGGTCGTTCGGCACCGGTTGCAGGCGACCGCGCGGCGCTTGCAGAGTCATCACCCCGGCTTGCAGCACGGCGTCGGTCATGCCAAGCGCGCGGCCAGCCAGCACCGCGGCGACCAGATTCTCGGCGTTGTGGCCCCCGATGAGCGGGCATCGAAGCGCCAGATCGGGCAGGTCGCGGCTCTCCAGCACGAACGACAAGCCTTTGGCATGGCAGGACAAGTGCGTGACCTGGTGTTCCGCGGAAGGCGTCTGGCCGAGGCTCCACGCCTGCGCGCGGCCTTCGTCCCAAACCTTGCGCGCGAACCGATCGTCGGCGTTCACGAACGCGTGCGGCGAGGTGAAGTCGCGGAACAGCTTGCTTTTGGCATCGGCGTAGGCGACTTCGGTGCCGTGGTAGTCCAGGTGGTCGCGCGAGAGGTTGGTCCACAGGGTCACCGCGAACTGCACACCGGCGACACGGTGCTGATCCAACGCGTGCGAGCTGACTTCCAGGGCGACATGGGTCACTCCGGCGGCCAGCAGTTGGGCCAGCGCGGCCTGCAGGGCCTCGGCATCCGGCGTGGTCATGCTCGGACCGGCGATACGCAGCAGTTCCGCCTGATTCTGTGCCGTTCCCGCCTGCGCGGGCGGCGTCCACAGGCCCAGGGTGCCGATCGCCGCCGCTTGCCAGCCCGCTGCGTGGCACAACTGCGCAACCAGCACCGAAGTCGTGGTCTTGCCATTGGTTCCGGTCACGCCGACGACGTGCATCCGCCGGCTCGGGTGACCATGCAGCGCCGCGGCCAGGGGCCCTACCGCCAGGCGCGCGTCGTCGACCCGCAGCACCGACGACGGCGAAAGCTCTGAGATATCGCTAGGGAGCAACGGCTCGTCGACCACCACTGCCACCGCGCCCGCCGCCCACGCTGCCGCCACGAAGTCTACGCCGCGGTGCGTGGTGCCGGTCACCGCGACGAACAGCGTCCCCGGCTGCACCTTGCGGGAATCCGCTGTCACCGCGCGCACCTCGGCCTGCAGGTCGGCGCCGTCGCCCACCTCCGCCAGGATGCCGCTCGATGTCAGCAGATCGCCCAGGTTCACCTCGCCCTCCTACAGTTACGGATTGACCGCCACGGGTTGTACGGTCTCGGCCGCTTCGCTCAGTCGCTTGAACGTGACGTGCACCGGCGTGCCCTTCAGCACGATCGAACCCGGTAGCGGCCCCTGGACCACGCCGATGCCCGAACCGTGCGCCTGCAGCATCAGCCCCAAAGCAGACAGCTTTTCGCGCGCCGTCCGCATCGGCAGCCGGCGCAGGTCGGGCACGCGCACTTCGTCGGCCTGCAATGCCTGCAGCGGATCCGACGCTGGCTCTTGCGCGGCGTCGGCTGCGATGGCCGCGGGATCGCCGGTCGCCGCCTGCAGTGCGTCCTTCTTCACCAGTTGATCCGCGGCCTTCTGCGATGCCAGGCGCCGTTGCTCGTCCTGGGCGCGCGCCTTCTCGGGATCGTTCTTGTCCAGATACGGCGCGCCCGGGCTCGGCGATACACCCAGGTAGGGCAGCGCGAACCTGGCGATTTCACGCACGACCGGCGCGGCGATGAGACCGCCATAACGCGCGATCTTGCCGAGCTTCGCGTCGAACTTCTTGGGCGTGTCCAGCGCCGTGTACACCACCAGCCGCGGCTTCTCGATGGGCGTCACGCCGATGAAGCTGCCGACCCAGTGCGTGTCCGAGTAGCCGCCGCCCGGGTTGGCCTGTTGCGCGGTGCCGGTCTTGCCGCCGATCGTGTAATTGGGCATGCGCGCTTGGGTTCCGGTGCCACCCAGGCTGTTTTCGCCGCGCGGCTGGCACACCGTGGCCATGGCCTTCAGCACCTTCTTGGAAGTCTCTTCGTCGTACACGCGCCGGCCTGCTTCGGCTTGGAACAGGCGATCGTGGCGCCGATCCGGGCTCAACTCGTCGTGAATCAACCGGGGCCGCCGGTACAGACCGCCGTTCGCCACGGTCGCGTACGCGGCCACCATCTGCAGCGGCGTGACGGCAATCCCTTGGCCGAATGCGATGTTGGCGAACTGGATGAGGCTCCATTTGTCCGGCACCGCCAACTGGCCCGCGCCTTCGCCGATGATGCCCAGGTCGATGCGGCGACCGAAGCCGAGGTCGGTCAAGTAGTGGTGGAACTTCTCGCGCGGAATCCTCATGGCGATCTTGGCCATGGCGATGTTGGACGACACCTGCAGCGCCTGCAGGCCGGTGACCTGGGTGTGCGGATGGTCGTCCTTGATGGATTTGCTGCCGATCTGCAGGTGCGAACTGGTGTCGATTACCTGCTCGAGCGTGACGACCTTTTCTTGCAGGCCCGCCGCCAGGGTGAAGACCTTGAACGTCGAGCCCGGCTCGTACTGGTCCTCGATGGCTATGTTGTGCCAGCCGTACTTGGGCTTGTCATTGGTATCATTCGGATTCAGGCTGGGCGACACCGCCAACGCCAGCACTTCGCTGGTCTGCACGTCCATCACGATGGCGATGCCGAAGTCGGCCTCGAACTCGTGTACCGCCGCGTCCAGGTGATGTTCGGCAACCGCTTGGATTTTCTCGTCGATCGTCAGCACCAGCGACTTGCCACCGTACACGCCCGGCTCCGGCGCGCCGTCGAAGTACATCCGCGTCGCCGCGCTGTCTTTGTAGGTGCGCAACTCGACCTGCTGACCGCGCAACAGGTTGTCGAAGCTGGCCTCGATGCTGCCGGTCTGGTTTTCGCGGCCGACCAGCGCGCCGGCCAACGTGTTGTTCGGGTAATAGCGCACGAACTCAGGCTCGATCGTCACGCCGGGCAGGCGACCTTCGGACTGCAGCTTGCGCAGGGCCTTGCTCGCCTTGTCGTCGATGTGGCGCACGAGATACACGAAACCGTTGGGCTTTCGCAGCTTGTCGAGGATTTCCTTGGCTGGCACGCCCACGGCTTCGGCAATGCGCTGCGCCACCGCCTCGCGCAGCGTCTTGGCCTCCGGACTGTCGAACGCCATGGTCTTGGGCTTGGACTTGTCGCGCTTC
>CAYHHL010000102.1:12687-19653 GCA_964356325.1 uncultured Enterobacteriaceae bacterium
CACGACCTTCAAACCGAGAAGGAACACCACCTGTTGCACACGGCGGCTGCCTCGCTCCTGGCGGGCGTGCGGGTTGTGACCGGCGCGGTCGACCCACATGAACACCTGACGGCGCAGGTCACGGATCGAGCGAGGCATGGTCCCACCCATCAGGTTGCGAGCCAGAGCGGAGGTTGCCGCTGGTTCGAACGTTGTTGTCTTGCCGACCGCTGCCGTAGCCGCGCAGATGCGCCTTGCAGCGCCGCCCCAGTTGGGTGTCGCCGGCCAGTTCGGTGCACTTCTTGAACGCGGATTCCGCTTCGGGCTGCTGACCGTCGGCTTCGAGCGCTTCGCCCCGCTGCAGGTGCAACTCGGCGTATTGCGGGCAACGCGTCGTCGCCTCGGTCATGTAGTCGACGGCGCCCTTGTAGTCGCGCTGCTGCATCGCCAGCAGACCCAGGTTGCGCCAGCCGTTGCACAGCTTTGGGCCCAGGAACACCGCCATGCGCAAGTGCTTTTCGGCCTGACGCAGATCGCCCAGCTTCATGTACGCCCAGCCCAGGTTGTTGTGCACCAGGTAGGGCGTCGTGTAGGTCGGCTCCTTCAAAAGCGGTTCCAGGGTCGCGATCGCGTCGGCAAAGCGGTCCATCTCGATGTAGGCGACGCCCAGCTGATTGCGCGCGGCAAAGAAGTTAGGCCGCGTGGTCAAGGCCTTGCGAAGATGATCGACCGCCTCCTCGTGGCGCTTGCGGCCAAACAGGATGACCCCGTACAGGTAGCGCGCGTCGGCGTGCATGTCGTCGAGTTCGAGCGCTTCGACCAATTCGCGGATCGCCAGTTCAATGTTGTGCTCGTGGTAGTAGCCGCTCGCCAGGTTGTAGTGCAGATCCGCCTTCTCGACCCGGGCCTTGCGCTCCACTTCCGCCGACGAGCACGCCGTCACCTGCCCACTCAGGAGCACCGCGAGCAGCACGCCGATCACACGCAGCACGGCCGTGGGACCTTCAGGCCGCCGGTTGCGTGCAGATTTCGTCGTGTTCGTCGTCACTTCCGCTTCTCCCAGGCTTGCTTGCTAGTCGACCTCGACCTGTTCGTCCGCCGTCGGGGCGTGCATCTCATAGGTATCCAGGGCTTCCTTGCGCAGTTCGTTCGGGTTCTTCATGCCGGTCAGCCGGGCTTCGGCGTGGCGGTTGGCCTCGATCTGCTCGCGCAAGGCATCGTTGGTCTTGACCAGCGCGTACGCCGTACGGATCCCCGCGGAACTACGCCGCACCTGCAACACGCCCAGCGAACCCACCGTCACCGCGCAGGCCAGGATCGTCAGCACCCTGGCCCAGAACCAACGCTCCGAACGTTGCGCGCGCTCGAGGTCGGTCAACGGCCGGGTGAACCATTGCGTCACGCGCTGGGTGTCGAAGTGCTCCATTTACCCCTGCTCCAGTTCGAACCTGCTCGCCCGAGTTGCGCACGCCGTCCGTTATCGGTCGTTGGCGCGATCGGTCAACTTTTTCCCCGCCTTCACCTGCACGCTCACGTCTGCTCGTCGTCCTGGTCTTCGTCGCCGTCAAGCGGCTCCTCGGGTTCTGGCCCGCGCTCGGCCGCCCGTCTCAGAACCCGCAGCCGTGCACTGCGCGCCCGAGGATTGCCCGCGACCTCGTCCGCACCCGGCGCCACGTCCTTGTCGCGCTGGAACTGGCCGCCGTAGCGCTTGGGCGACAGCGCCTGGATCGCCCGCTTGACCAACCGGTCCTCGCCCGAATGGAAGCTGATGATGGCCAACACGCCTTGCGGTGCCAGCACTTCCGGGGCGTCACGCAACAGGGTCTGCAACTCGTCCAGTTCGCCATTCACCCAGATGCGCAGGGCCTGGAAGATCGGTGTCGCGGTGTGGTGCGACCGTTCGCGCGGCAGGCGCTTCTCCAGCTTGGCGGCCATCTGCCCGGTCGTCGTCGCGCCCTCCCGGTAGGATTCGAGCACGATACGCGCGGTGCCGATCGACCGCCGGATGTCGCCGTATTCGTACAGGACGTCGGCCAGATCCTCGAGCGTGACCGTCTCCAGGCGTTCGGCCAGCGTCTGCCCGCGGGTCGGGTCCATGCGCATGTCCAAGGGTCCGTCCAGGCGAAACGAGAAGCCGCGCGCCGCCGTGTCGAACTGGTGCGAGGAGACGCCGAGGTCGGCGATCACCGCCGAAACGTGCGCGAGACCACGCTGCTGCAGCACCTCGCGCAATTGCGAGAACGCCGCGTGCTGACAGTCGAAGCGCGCGCCGAACCGGGCCAGCCGTGCCGAGGCCGCTTGCAGGGCCGCCGGATCGCGATCGAGACCCAGGACGGACAGGTGCGGGCAGGCTTGCAGCACCGCCTCGCTGTGACCGCCGCCGCCGAGCGTGCAATCGACCAGCCAGCCGGCGGGTGCCGTCGCGACCGCCTGCACGATCTCTCGCTTCAGGACCGTCGCGTGCTGAAAGGTTCCTTCTTGTGAAGGCAGGATTGTCAAAGAGCCTTTGTCCCGGGGCATCGCTCAGAGCTCCAGGCGCAGCAGGTCCGCGGCCATCTCAGTCCGGTCCACTTGCGCGGAGTCGGTCTTCCATTGCTCGTGGTCCCAGATTTCGAACATCTTCATGCCGCCTATCACGGTCACTTGCGAACTCGGCTGGATCCCCGCGAACGCGCGCAGCGACGGGGGAAGTACGATTCGACCGTGGCCGTCTGGGACGACCTCGTGGCTGATGGCGAGAAACCGCCGGATGCGCACCACAGCAGGGTCGTTCTGCGGCAGGGCGAGCAACTTCTCCTCGAACACCTCCCACTCAGCGACCGGGACCGCCTCCAGGCAGTCACCGACCAACGAACGCCTCAGAATCAGCCGCTGGTCGCCATGCTCCTCGAGCGTCTGGCGATAGCTCGCCGGAATGCTCAAGCGGCATTTGTCGTCGACGCGCTGGACGTGTTCGCCGCGAAAGCGGATGGCCACGGGGTACCGCACGACTGCAAGCAAAGGCGCGACCCGGACAAGCCGGATCGAAACGACGGAAAACTGGTCAGAATGGGTAGGTCGGGTATCGTTCGTGTCAGTGGCTCGAGCGTCCCGGCTCGACCTTCCCATTCTGGCCCTTTCTGGCCCGCTCCGTCCCACTTCCCCCCACCAGGGCGAGGATAGGAACGGACCGCTTCTCCTGTCAACCGGGATCCTTGCGAAGTCTTCGCAGTTCCATGACCGGCGCGGCGCCTGACCGCTTGTCCGCGCCCCGGCGCCCGCTACAATGCGCTGCGTTCGGGTCTGAAACGGGTCACGGCGGTGCGGTAGCCGTTGCCGTCCCAGCCTGCACGAAGCACGCGAGGTCTCTGATGCGAAGTGGATCGGCTGTCAGATGGTTGACTGGGCTGGCGATCGTGGCGACGGCGTGCGGAGGCACTCCAGCGACAAGTTCAATCAATGACACGGGAAGTGGCGGCGAAAGTGACTCTGTGGGCCAGGATCTCGGCCCGGCCGGCAATCCCGACGTCGGCGGTCCAGGCGGCGCGATCGTGTCGGTCCCGCTGACCACGGCGATCCACCCCAAGATCAACGGTGAAACCAAGCAGGAAACGCTCGCCGGCATGATCTACAAGCCGCAGGCCTGCACCGCCGATCACAAATGCCCCCTGGTGGTGGTCGTCGGCGACTATGACAGCAATGCGTGGCCCAACTATGGCTCTGGTGCCAAAGGCTTGGCCAGCGAGACCGGCGCCGTCGTAGCGATCTTCAACCTGCCGGGCATGGGCTCGGGCGGCAGCAAGTCGGGCGGCGAGGACGACATCGGCGGCATCTGGCACTACACCGCGGTCTCAGAGGTCATGCACCAACTCGCGTCGCGTTCGGAAATCGACAAGGCACGCACGGGTTTCGTCACCGTTGGCACAGGCCTCATCTCCGTGGCGGCGGCGTTCAAGACGTTCGGCAATGGCAGTCTCAAGGATGTCGCGTTCCTGATCGACGTCGAGGGCCCGATCGACCGTTGCGCGATGAGCCAAGCCCCCGAGGACGTGAGCAAGGGCATCGGCCCGAGCGACGGCCCCGGTGCCACTGAAGGCGCCTGCCACTACAACCTGGTGCCACATAGCGAGCAATATCCAGCGGCCAAGGACGGTGCGCCGGCCAGCATCGTCTGTGCCGAGGGGGCCTGGCCGATCACTTTGACCGGCAAGACCTGCCAGAGCGACAACAACTGGTGGGTGGAACGCGACGCCTACAGCAGCTTGAAGGGCCTGAACCAACGCTACTGGCGCCTGCAGTTCCAGTACGATCACCGCCTGCCGAGCCATTCCTCCAGCATCCTCGCGCTCAAGGCCCTGGCGAGTTCTCCGTCCAAGATGTTCCGCTACAACGACCTCGCCGCCTGCACGGTGCCGAGCGCCAACTTGTGCAAGCAGCGCCGGGACGCGGGCTTCGACTGTGCCTTGCAAGGCGATTTTGGCAACGGCATGGCCCCGGCCCCGTACGCAGCGGGCAAGCTCCAGCCGGTCTCCGCCGACGCGCTGCTGAGCCAGGTGCTGCCGTACTACGTGACGACCATCTTGGACCTGAAAACACTGCCAAGCTGTAAATAGCTCTATCCTAATATAGTGATGATCTGAGGTTTGCGGCCATGCAGGATCTTCGACCCGCCTCGACCGTAGTCCTCCTGCGCGACGGCGAAGCGGACGTGGAAGTGTTCCTGCTGCGGCGGCACGGCGCGAGCGGCTTCATGGCGGGCGCGACGGTGTTCCCGGGTGGCAAGGTCGATGTCGACGATCGCGTGAGCCCGGCTGAGGGACGCGATCCCACGGAGTGCGCGCAACTGTTGGGTTTGACCGATCCGGCGGAGGCGATGGCTTTCTTCGTGGCAGCGATCCGCGAACTGCACGAGGAGTCCCACGTCCTGCTGGCTCGCGACGCCCACGGGCAAGTACCTGATGCTACGGCAGTCCAGGCCATCGATCGCGAACTCGAGGCGCTGCGCGTCGGCCATCGCCTGGCCACCCGCGACTGGCACGCGACCGTGCGCGCGGCGGGCCTGCAACCCGCGCTGGATCTGCTGACGCCCATGGCACACTGGGTGACGCCTTCGGCCGAACCGCGCCGCTTCGACACCTACTTCTTTGGCGCCCTCTGTCCGCGACAACAGCAGGCCGCACTGGACCCGCACGAGGCGACCGACGCCGGTTGGCTGAGCAGTGCCGAGGCCTTGCGCCAACACGGCACGGGCGGTGCGATCCTGTTGCCGCCGCCGACGCTGCACACCCTGGTTCGGTTGGCCGGTTTGCCTGGCCAGGCCGAAGCCCTGATTGCGGCGCTGACGCAAGACGGCGTAGGTCCGCGCATAGAGCCGTGGTTCCAGGCGGATAGTCCCGAGGGGCCGGTCATCGTGCTACCCGACGATCCGCTGCATCCGGATGGCGAGACCTGGCGGCAGGAGCACGGCATCGCGGCGCGCCTGCATCGCTTCGTGCTGAGCGAAGGCAGGTTCACGTATCGGGCGGGGTAATTCGTCCGGTCCTGGCTCGAACTACGGCATCGCATCGTAGAAGGCCGTCCGCTTCACCTTGCGCACCAGGTCGTTCAGCGCGCCGGTGGTCAGCAACTCCACGAAAGTCATCGCCTTGCGCAATTCGAACGCCGCCACGAACACGCGCTTCGGTGCCGCTGCCAGGTTCAGGGTCGCGCCGTAGGTCGTCAGGTCCGGCAGCGTCAGCGCCTTGCCCGCGAGCGTCGCCGGCAGCACGATCAGCCACTGGCGATTGTCCGAACCGGACACCGTCGCGCGGTAGAAGTGCGCCCCGTCGATGGCCTTCACTGTCAGCGCCGCAGCCTTGACGTCGTAGGTCGAGCCGATCGGGAAGGGCAGGAACGGCTCGGGTGTGAACTGGCTCGGCACCACGCCGGGCTCCGAGATCTGGATCGACCCGCCTTCCTTCTTGTTCTGGCCCTTGTCGGCAATCACCACCGCCGCGGCGACCAGCACGTGGTTGGCCACACCGACGCGCGTTCCGCTGTGCAAGGGCGCCACGTTGAGACCGAGGGGCTGCACGCCCGATGCCGTCGGATCGCCATCGACCTTGCCATCGGCGATCTTGTCGTTTTCGCCAGAGCGATCCGCGCCCGCGGTCAGACCCAGCGGAATGATCTCGCCAGCCGGCATCAGCGCGCCACCGATGACGAACGCGACGTCGGCCCAACTCGTCTTGGTCAGTTCGGGCAGCGGTGGCATCGTGATGTCGATGTGGTGGCCGAGCGGGAAAGTCGGCTTCAAGTCCAACTGTTGCAGCGGCTGCGTCAACTTCTGGCCGAACGCGACGTCGAACACGACCTGCGACTGGAAGGTACCGAGGTAGGGCAACAGGCTGCCGACGATCTTGCCGATGTCGATGCCGCCGGTGATGTTGCCGACGATGTCGCTGATGGCCGGCAGGATGTCGCTCAGCGCCACTCGCCCTGCCAGCGTCCAAAGCGTGTGCTTGCCTGGAGTTCCAGCCAGGACGTAGCGGGTGACCACGGGCTTGCCGAGCAGGAACGTCACTCCGCCCGGAATGTCCTGCGCCTTGCCCGGCTCTGGATTGACGATGCCTGGAGCCTCCTTGTCGAACGGACGCTTCACGCGCGGACCGAGGATCGAATCGACCTGGAAGTTCAACAGGCCCGGGCCGAACGCCAGCGACGTCACGCCCAAGCCAGCCTCGCCCTGGCCCTGGTAGTCGACCTTGCCGGTCACCAGGTCGCCGCCGTCGAGCTTGCTCTTGTCCGCCACGAGCTTGCCGTCGAGGTCGAACTCCAGGTCGGCGTTGTGGTAGAGCGGCGCCGGCAGCAAAAGGTCGGCCACGGCCTGGCCGGGATCGAAGCGCAGGACCGAAATCGGCGCGTGATCGGTGCCCAGCACATGGATGTCACACGGGAACTTCACGCCGTCGAAGCTCGCCTGACCGTCCGCCAGATCCGCTGTCAGCGCCGCTGCAGGCGTCGTCGCGT
>CAYHHL010000103.1:0-19441 GCA_964356325.1 uncultured Enterobacteriaceae bacterium
CGTTCTTCCTGCGGGAGGCGGTGCACGCGTATGGGCTGGGTCAGCCGAAGATCAAAGCGGTGTACTGAGCAAGACTCTGAGTGAACGGGCTTTGGGAACGGCTGCCGGGGTGACCTGGTGGCCGTTTCTCTTTGGCGGTCAGGCCGGTGCAGAGGCCGCGGTGGGTGCCTGGGCGGGTGCGGTTCTGGATTCGGGGTCGGTGACGGTGCTTCTGGCGAACGTAGGGGTGGGCTTCCAGCCCGCCCTCCTTCCCGGACTGGGATTGACGCTGGCGCGTGGGAGGGCGGGCTGGAAGCCCGCCCCTACATGTTGTGTGCATGGTCTAAAGCGAATCTTCATGGTCAGGCCAACGGTCCGCTACTGCACCGGCACGACCTCACCCTCGACCGGCACCTCAGCCACCGGCGCGTTCGCCATCGGCGCCACGCCAGTAATCCGCGCACCACGCACCGCCCGGGCATCCCGCAGCGCTGAAATGTGCACGTCCAGGGTACTGCCGTCGTTGGCCACTTTCATCGACACGAAATCGTCGACGCTCCAGTCCAAGCGAGCGGCATAGGTCTTCTGCGGGGTCACGATGCGCAACGTGCTTTCCTTGCCGGTTTCCTGACCTGGCGCGCGGCACGTCACCAACAGGACTTTCAGGCCGTCCCAGTCGTCCAGGGTTCGCGACCGCCAGTACACGCGCTGATCGCCCGCCTCGCCGCGCACCACCGGGCCCACGTGATCGCCGGCTTTGTCTGGTTCGACATTCAGGGGTTCCACGCGTTCGATATCGCCGCAGTCCAGAGACAGATAGCCGTCCCACTGCATCGGCTCGGCAGCCGCGACGCGACCGGCCGGATGGCCCCAGCGCACCGTCACCGCGATTCGCCGGGCATCATCGGGCGCCGCGCGAGTCCCAGGACGCATCGGCACTTCGACGGTCGGTCCGACCGCGCGCGTCACCGCTTGGGCGGGCGGCGGATTGCCCCCGGACAGCCAGACCGCACAGCCAGCCACCAGCCCGACGGCCAGCAGCCAACCTGTCACCGGATGCCTGGTCATGTGCAGCAGCCGCCGCATCCCGCCCTCATTCCCCGGTCCGTGAACACGACCGGGCCCTTACACCCTATGCACACAGCGACGGTCCAGTGCAAGTACAACCTTGTCCGGCGCTGCCTGCTTGTCCCGCGCCGACCTGTGGCAGGGCACGAGACTGAACAGCACTCGGCGACGAATTGTTCCAAGGGGACAAACGCTTGCCCTGGCTCTCGTGAACTTGCGCAGCGCCCGGTTCCAGCGCATCTTGGCGCAGGGGCAACGGACAGGAGGCCTGCGCGTGGTCGGTTTGCGGGTTGGCTTGGCGCGAGGATGCTTGATCGCGGGGGCGCTGCTCGCGCGCAGCGTTGGCGCCGAACCGCCTGCCGTGGCCCTCAGCGCCGACGCATCGGCCAGCGCAAACGTGCCGGACGCCTCCGCGGACGCTCCGTCCCTGTCCCTGGGCGACAGCGTGCGCGGCGAATTGATCGGGGCGGCCGAACTGCCGCGGCGAGCGCCCGGTCTCCTGCGGCTGTCGCTGGTGGCCGGGCGAGATTCCGGCTGGGGCACGCGCGCGCTGGTCGACATGCTGGTGCGGGCGGCCCACGTCCTGCAAACCCTTCCGGATCACGCCAATCTGCCGCTGCGGGTCGGTAACCTGTCGCTCAAGCGCGGCGGCCAGATGCGTTGGAGCCACTCGCACCGTTCAGGCCGCGACGCCGACCTCATGCTGTACGTGGTCGACGAGGCGGACGGTCAGCCGCTCGCCCCCGACGCGTTCGTCAAGCTCGATGCGCAAGGCCGCGGGCGGATGGGCAAAGGTCGCCGTGAACAGAAGATCCGCTTCGATGCCGCGCGCATGTGGAACGCCGTAGCGGCGCTGCTGCAGGACGGCCACGTGCAGGTCCAGCACCTCTACCTCGCCGAACCGTTGCGTCGCCTGCTGTTGGCCCATGCGCGCACGGCCGGTGCGCCGGAATGGCTGGTGCAGCGCGCGCGGTTGGTGGTCAGTGAACCGGCCCATGCGGGAAGGCACGATGATCACATGCACTTGCGGCTGTACTGCAGTCGCGACGATCGGCTGGCCGGCTGCAGCGATGACGGTCCGCGCTGGCCGTGGGTGCAAGGGTTCGATCACGAGGTGCGCCGCCAGGTCGACACCCACCTTGCCGAACTGGGTGAACTTGCGGTGGATCGTCGAGCCAAGGCGGTGCGCGCGCTGACCTGGTTGCAGCATGCTGACAGCCGCGCGACCGAAGCGCTGGTATGGGCGGCGGTGCACGATGTCGCCGAAGTCCGCGCGCTTGCGTTGCAGTCCCTGCTGCGGGCAGGCGAACCGGCGGCATTCGAGGGCCTGGTGCAAGCGGCGCGCGACGTGGCGCATCCGCAGGCGGTGGAACCCTTGCTGCACGCGGCCTTGAGCCTGGCGACCGTGGAAGCGGCGCCCGAGCTGCTGGCCTGGCTCGCGCCGGATTGCGGCGACCTCGGCGAGCGACTGGATCCCGAGGCGCGGTCCCGACTTCGCTCGGCGGTGGCGCAAGTCGTGCGGCCGTGGCTGCTGGAGGCGAGCGCGCTGCCCCTGCTGGGCATGCTGGACGCCGCTGAGGTGACGACGCGTCGCAGTGCGTTGCGCAGCCTCGAGTTCTTGGCCAACCGGCCGTTGCGCGACGAGGACGCGGCCCTGCACTGGTACGCCCAGTCGGGTGAGCACGGGCGATTGCGCTGGATGATCGCGGGGTTTTCCGCCAGGGGACTGCCGGTGCAGGCGCCGCCCGAGGTGCTCGCGCCGCGTCTCATCGCGCTGTTGAACGGCAAGGACCAGGCTGCAGCTGCCAATGCCGAAGCGTGGTTGCAGCGCCTGCTGGTCGAGGGCCCGGTCGAACGCGTTCCGACCACATCCTTGCTGCACCGGTCCTGGGCGCGCTGGTGGGACTTGCATCGCCAACGCTATCGTATGGATCTCGATACGGAAGTGGAGACCACCCGTCCGGACGGAGTGTCCGGGCCCCCGCGCGTGCCCGCCGCGACTTCGCTGCCGTAAGCTTTACCGGGAGTTGGCGATGAATGTCACCAGGTAGTCGAACACGAAGATGCCGATCGCGCTCGTGACCACGCAGCCGTTGACCGCCCGGCCCACGCCGGTCGCGCCGCCCTGCACATTCAAGCCGTAATGGCAGGAAACTACGCTGATCGAGCCGCCGAAACAGAGCGCCTTGATCAAGCCGGTGATGTACTCGTCCAGCAGGTGACCGTCGATAACGCCTTGGAAGAACACGCGGTAGTCCACGTCCAGAATCAACTCGCTCGTCAACGCCCCGCCCACCAACGCGAACAGGTCGCCCAGCGCCGTCAGCAGCAGCAGCATCGTCATCATCGCCAGGAAGCGGGGCACGACCAGGTGGTGGACCGGATCGATGGCCAGCGCCCGCAGCGCGTCGATCTGCTCGGTCACCTTCATCGTCCCGAGTTCCGCCGTGTTGTTCGCGCCGACCCGCCCCGAGAACATGAGGCCGATCAGCACCGGGCCGATCTCCGCCAGCACCGCATAGCCCGCGCCCCAGCCCAGCAGGCCCGTCGCGCCGGTCTGCTTCACGTACTGCCCGGACTGGATGACCATGATCGCGCCGGTGAACAGCGCCGTCATGATCACGATCGGATAGCTCTTGACCCCAACTTTATAAAGATTCAGCCAGGTTTCATCGCGATCGAAGCGCGGCGGCAGCATCGCCCGCAGGATGCGCAGCAGCACGAGAACGATGCCGCCCAACGTCTCGGACGTACTCAGGAACGTGGATCCGATGGCGGCGAGCGGGTTCACTTGACGATGCCCTCTTCTTTGCGAAAGAATTCCTGGACTATCGGGTCGCGCGAGGCCATCGCCTGGGCTTCGGTGCCTTCGAAATGTACGCGGCATTGGTACAGCAGCACGTAGCGATCGCAAGCCGGCCGCATCCGGTCGATGTCGTGGCTGATGACGAGGCAGGTCGAGTTGCGGTGGGCCTGCGTGCGGCGGATGAGGTTGAAGATCTTCGAGGAAGTGACAGGATCCAGGCCCGCGGTGGGGTCGTCGAAGAAGATCAGCTCCGGATCGTTGATGTTGGCCCGCGCCAGGCCGACGCGCTTCTTCATGCCGCCGGAAAGCTCATTTGGCATGAGGTGTTGCACTTTGGGTAGATCGACTTCGCTCAGGCGCTCGTGGACTTTGGCGGCGATCTCCTCGTCCGAGAACCCGCCGCGTTGCTTCATCGGAAACGCCACGTTCTGGCCCACGGTCATGAAGTCGAACAGCGCGTAGTTCTGGAACACCAGCCCGACCCGTTCCCGCAACGCTTGCCGTGCCTTGGGCGGGCTGGACGCGAGATCCTGGCCCAGGACTTCGATGGTGCCTGCGTCCGGTTCCATCAGCCCGCAACACAGCTTGACGAACGCGGACTTGCCCACGCCGCCCGGCCCGATGACGCCGACGATCTCGCCTGCGTGCATCGTGAAGTCGATCCGGTCGAGCACGCAGGCAGCGCCGAACCACTTCGACAGGCCGCGGACGTCCAGCACGACCCGGCGTTCCTCTGTACTCGTCGGCGTCATGGCGCCCTCGTGTTCAACCGCGCGATCGTCTCCAAGGCCCGTTTTTCATCGCGACTGAGGATCGGTTCGAACTTGGCGATTTCCGCCAGGCACTGCTGCTGCTCGTCGCGACTGCCGGACTCGGTGCAAATCCGCCGGTCGTTGGCCCGCATGACCTCCTGGCGTTTGCCCATCGTCGCCAGCAGCTCCTTGCACGTCGCGATGGCCGCGCGCAGGTTGCCGCGCTCCTCTTGGATCTCCGCGAGAGTCATCATGTATTTCGGCAGTTCCAGTGGGTGGTGCAGCATCGTCGGCAGGTGGCGCGCGTAGTTCTCGGCGCGTTCCAGGTTCTTCAGCGGGCCGCGGTACAACTCCACCAACCGGGCCGAGGCGTCCTTGTGCGTCTGCCCCGCGTAACTCGCGAACACGTAGCTCGTTTCGTAGGTCTCCACGATCGTCTGCAGCACCACGGCCTCTTCCTTCAACCTGCCCAGCCGGCGCAACAATTTCACGTGCAGATCCCGGGAGTCCATGATGGTCGAAGCTTCGGCGTGGCGGGCCTCGTTGCGCTCCAGCAACCGCACCGCGGCCTCGTCCGCCGCGACCGTGTGCTGCGCCTCGAGCAGAACCGCGCCCCGGAACAGAAGATTGTCCGCCAGCTCCGAATCCGGTTGCGCCGTCTCCAGCCGGTCGAATAGCCGCAGCATTTCATCGCGCTGGTTAGGTCCCAACTGCCCGTACAGCGTCAGGAAGTCTACCGCGCGCAAGCCGGCCGAGGTATCCGGCGCCTTCTCTACCAGGGCCGTGAAGATGCGCAGGCCATCGGCGCGCTTGCCCAGCTTGTCGTAGCGCAGCTCGCCCGAATACAGCAGCGCCCGCATCCGCACCGGACGTTCGAAGGCCGAGATGGCCAGCGCGTCGTAACAGCTCATCGCGTCGAGGTATTCTTTCGCGCGCGCCGTCGCCTCGCACTGCTCCGCGCCCGCTTCATCGGCATCGCGCGGGTCGGACGCTTGCTCGCGCAGCTTGGCAAAACGCGCGGCGGCGAGCTGGAACTGCCCGTCCACGTAGAGCTTCTCGTTGTAGTAGAAGTCCTGTTCCCAGCGAAGAATCTGCGGTCTGCGCGCACAGGCGGCACACAGCGCGAAGACGGCAAGGCTGGCGAAGAAGGCGAAACGCATGGGCGGGGCAGGGTAACGGCAGGCGGCGGACTTGTCGATCCGGGTCGAAATACAAACTATCGCCGAGCGATCTGCTGAAAAACGACTACTGATGCACGCTCACGTCGTCGACCTGCCACGTCGCGTTGGCAACCACCGCCGTCGAGCTCAGCAAGAAGCCCAGGTTGACCTGGCCACCCGGCACGAACTTGACCGGAAGGGCAAACTTGTTGGAGCCCACCTGAACGTTGATCAGTTGCACTTCCGTCCAGTTCAGGCCCTTGTCCGTTGAGATCCGCACCGATACGGTCGAGTTGCTCGGCAGGCCTGGTCCCGGACCGCCCTTCGAGCCGAACGTCAGCGTGAACTCCAGGGTACCGCCCGCCGCGTTGCCCACGCCGATAGTCGGCGACACCAGCAGCGTGCCCACGGTCACGAAATTGGGGAAGTTGCCCTGCGCTTGCACCTGCGCGGACTTGCCGCCGTTCGCGCTCGCGCCCAGCTTCCAGGTCGCCGGTCCGAAGCCCGCCTGCTGCTGCACGGTCCAGCCGCCTTCGCTCAACAGCGACGCGTACTTGTCGAACGTCTCGGTCCAAGGCAACTGGCTGCCCGGCACGTCGCACACGTCGCCCTTGCCATTGCCGTCGCTGTCCGCCTGGTTCGGGTTGACCACCAGCGGGCAGTTGTCCTTGCCATCGGGCACCGCGTCGCCGTCGTCATCGGGATCGCACGGATTGCCCAGGCCGTCGCCGTCGGTATCGGTCTGGTCGTTGGATTTCACCTGCCAGCAGTTGTCGCTGCTGTTGGCCGAACCGTCGCCGTCCGCGTCCGCCTGGCAGGTGTCCGGCGTGCCGTTGCCGTCGCCGTCGATGCTGGCCAACTGCCCGGCGCCAATCGCGAACTGGTCGAGGTACACGCCCGCCGTCTGGTTCACCTGGCTGTCGACGCTGTCGAACGAGAACCGGAAGCGCACCTTCTGGCCGCCGTACGGGCTCAGATCCACCAGTTGATTCGCCCACTTGCTGACAGCCGTGTTCGCGCCCTTGGCCTGGATCGTCACCCAATTGGCATACAGCCCGCCTTCGGTCGCGATCTGCAGGTCGACGCGGTCATAGGTCGTGCCGCCCTCGATAGCGAACAAATACCAGTAGCTCAGAGTCACGTTCACGGCCTTGGGCAGGGTCACCGCCGTGGAGGTCGCAATGCCCTTGACCACGCCGCCGTTGTCGTAGTTTCCGGTGTTGACGTTGCCGTAGTACAGCGCGCCCGGCTTGGACTTGGACTCGCCGCCGGCCCAGCGCTGCCAACCCACGCCCTTGTCCAGCGGGTCGAACGTCCAGCCTTGCGCGGTGTTGTCGTCCCAGGTGAACAGGACCACAGCGCCCTCGTCGGTCACCGCGTTGCAGTTCTCGTCCTTCTTGCTGCACGGGATGTCGATGACTTGCGGCGCGTCCGCATCGTAGGGCGCGCAATCGTTCGCATTCAGGTAGCCGTCACCGTCGATGTCGGCGTCGCACAGGTCGCCCTTGCCGTCCGCGTCCAGGTCCTTCTGGTCGACGTTCTGCAATACCGGGCAGTTGTCGCACGCGTCGCCCTTGCCGTCCTTGTCGCTGTCCGCCTGATCGTTGGGAGCCGCTACGCAGTTGTCGCAGGCGTCGCCGACCTTGTCCTTGTCCTGATCGGCCTGGTCGCTGTTCTTCAAGGCCGGGCAGTTGTCGTCCGGGTCCAGGATGCCGTCGCCGTCATCGTCCGCGTCGCAAGCGTCGCCCTTGCCGTCCTTGTCGCCGTCCTTCTGGTCCAGGTTACTGATGATCAAGCAGTTGTCGGTCTTGTTCGGCACGCTGTCGCCGTCGAGGTCGTCATCGCACGCGTCGCCCTTGCCGTCCTTGTCCGTGTCGAGCTGGCCCGGGTTGCCCGCCGTCACGCAGTTGTCCGTCTTGTCGCAGATCGCATCGCCGTCTTGATCCGGGCAGCATTCCGGGGACTTGGAAGGCTCGTGGCCGCACACGCCGGTCACGCAGTAGTCGACAGTGCACTTGTCGTTGTCGTTGCAATCCCCATCGGCGAAACACTTCTTCGGGTCGACGCACTGGCCGCCCACGCAAATCGTTCCGGTTCCGCACGCGCCGCACTGGCCGCCGCACAAGTCGGGGCCGCACTTGTTGTTGCCGCAAACGGGCGAGCAATCCTTCACGCACAAGCCAAAATCCACTTCGCAATGGGTGCCGCCCACGCAAACGCCGCACTGGCCGCCGCAGCCGTCCGAACCGCACTGCTTGCCCTTGCAACTAGGCGCGCACTCACAGGTTCCTTGCGCGGAGCAATACTGTGTGGGGCCGCAACCGCCGCACGATCCCCCGCAGCCGTTGTTGCCGCACACCTTCTTGCTGCCATCGCTGTTGACGCACGAAGGGGTGCAAGGGCACAAGCCGCAGTCTTGCGGGCAGTTGGTGCACGTCTCTAGGTTTTGCGGGTCGCAGTTCAGGTTGCCGCAACTCGGCGTCGGGCAGCAGTCCTTGCTGCAGTTCTGGCAAGTTTCGCCCTGGTCGCAGGTCAGGTTGCCGCACTGGATCGGGCACACGCCGCAGTCGGTCGGGCAGCCCGAGCACGATTCCGAAGTCTCGCACTTGGCATTGCCGCACACGCCCGGGCACACGCCGCAATCCTGCGGGCACAGGCTGCAATTCTCGCCAGCGAGGCACTTGCCGTCGCCGCACGAAGGCGGCACCAGCTTGCAGAAGCCGGTCGCGTCGCAGGCCTCGCCGCTCTTGCACACGCCGCAGTTGCCGCCGCAGCCGTTGTCGCCGCACTGCTTGGCCTTTCCGCTAGCGTCGGTGCACTTGGGCACGCAACTGCCGCCACAGCCGCCGCACGAAGCTGCCTGGCACTTGTTCACGCAACTGACGTCCCACGCCGTGGCGCAGCAGAACGGATCCTGGTCGCACACGCACTGCTCGCAGCCGCAACCGTTGCAGCCGGGGATGCCGGGCGTGGGCGTGCAGCCGTCGTTGACCGGGCAAACACCGCAATCTTTCGCGCAGTTGTTGCACGTCTCGCCCTTGGCCGCCTCGCACTGGGTGTCGCCGCACACCGGGAAGCACGACCCGCAATCCGCCGCGCAGTTCTTGCAGCCCTCGCCGCCCGCCGGGTCACAGATCTTGTCGCCACACTTGGCCGGGCACTTGCCGCAGTCGGCCGCGCAACTCGTGCAGCTTTCACCGCCGACGATGTCGCACTGCTTGTCGCCGCAAACCACGCACTTGCCGCAGTCCTGCGGGCAGGCCTTGCAGTCCTCGCCGGCCTCACAGTTGTTGTTGCCACACTTGGCGCCGCACGGGCCGCAGTCGTTGGGGCAACTGCTGCACGTCTCGCTGCCCGGCGTGCACACGAAATCGCCGCACTTGGGCTGGCACGGGCCGCAATCCAACGGGCAGATGTTGCAGTCCTCGCCGGGACCGAACGGTGATGGGGGCTGGCACACGCCGTCGCCGCAAGCTTGGGGCGGCTGGCAGTCCTGCATGCAGTTGCCTGGATTTTCGCCGGGTTCGCACTGGCCGTTGCCGCACTGCGCCGGGCACTTGACCGGGCTGCCGCAGTCGTTGGCGCACTCGCTGACGCACGCGCCGTCCCACGCGGTCTGACAGCAGAACGGATCCTTCTGGCATACGCACGCCTCGCAGGCGCAGCCTTTGCAGCCGGGCGTTTGCTTACCGACGCACGGATCCTCGGCACAGGCGCCGCAGTCCTTGGCGCAGGTGTTGCACGACTCGACGCCGGCCGTGCACACGCCGTCACCGCAAGTCGGCTCGCAGGCGCCGCAATCGGTCGTACAGGTCTTGCAGTACTCGGTGCCGTTGCACTTGCCGTCACCGCACGTGGCCGGGCAGAACGGCTGGCCCATGCTCTGGCAATCCTTGAGGCAATTCACGCAGTCTTCGCCAATCGTGTACTCGCACTTGCCGTTGCCGCACACCGCGGGGCAAGCCTTGCAGTCGCCGGCGCAGGTGGTGCACGTCTCGCCCGCCTCGCAGTTGCCATTGCCGCACACCGGCCCGCATTGGCCGCAGTCGATGGCGCACGTGCTGCACGATTCGCCGCCACTGGGAGCGCACACGCCGTCGCCGCAGGTGGGCTGGCAGGGTCCGCAGTCCTGGCTGCAACTCGCGCACGATTCACCCGGCGCGCACACGCCGTCGCCGCACTGGATGGGGCAGGGGCCGCAGTCATTCGGGCAACTGTTGCAACTCTCGTTCTGGGCGTCGCATTTGCCGTCGCCGCAACCACCCATGGACGGGCAGTACACGTCGAAGTCCGCACAGCAATCGCCCGCGCTCTTGCAGACGTTGTCGCACCAGCAATTGCCCGCGTTGCTGCCGCACATGCCTTTGCACGACCCGGCGCACTGGCCGCAGTCGTTCGGGCAACCGCTGCACGTCTCGCCGCCGTTCTTGTCGCAGACGCCGTCACCGCAACCGGGCTGGCACGGGCCGCAATCCAGCGCGCAGGTGGTGCAACTCTCGCCGAACGCCGCGTCGCATTTGCCGTCGCCGCAGCCGGGCTTGCAAGGGCCGCAGTCGGGCGCGCAGCTGTTGCAGCTCTCCCCAGAAATCAGATCGCACTTGCCGTCGCCGCAACTGGGCTTGCACGGGCCGCAATCGCTCGGGCAGGCCGCGCAGCCCTCGTTGGCCTGGCACTGGCCGTCGCCGCACTTGGGCGGGCACACGCCGCAGTCCTTGGCGCACTGGCTGCAACTCTCGCCGCTCGCGGAATCGCACACGTTGTCGCCGCACACCGCCGGGCACTTGCCGCAATCGCCCGGGCAGGTCTGGCAACTTTCGCCGGGCTGGCACTGCTTGTCGCCGCACGTGGCCGGGCACTTGCCGCAGTCGCTCGCGCAGTTCGTGCAGGTCTCGATGGGCGACTGGCACTTCAGGTCGCCGCACACCGCTGGGCAACTTCCGCAATCACTGGGGCAAGTTCCGCAGACCTCGGTGCCATTGCAGGCACCGTCGCCGCACGTGGGCGGGCACAGGCCGCAGTCCTTGGCGCAGTTGCTGCAGGTCTCGCTCGCGTCGCACTTGTTGTCGCCGCAACTGGCTGGACACACACCGCAATCGTTGGGGCAGGAAGTGCAGCTCTCGCCCAGCGCGCTGTCGCATTTCTTGTCGCCGCACTGGGCCTTGCAGTCGCCGCAGTCCTTGGCGCAACTGTCGCACGCTTCACTCAGTTCCGGGCTGCACTTGCCGTCGCCGCAACTGGCGCACGTGCCGCAGTCCTGGGCGCAGCTGGCGCAGGTCTCGCCGGCCTTGGGATCGCAGACCAGGTCGCCGCACTTGGATGCGCAAAACCCGCAGTCCTTCTCACAATTGCTGCACGCCTCGCCCTTGCCGGGTTCGCACAGGCCATCGCCGCACTGGGCACTGCACGACCCGCAGTCGCTCGGGCAACCCTTGCAATTCTCGCCGCCGACCACGTCGCACACGCCGTCGCCGCAGCCTTTGCACGCGCCGCAATCCAGGCTGCAGGAAGCGCAATCTTCGCCCAGGTTGGTCGAGCACACGCCCTCGCCGCAGAACGAGCACGGTCCGCAGTCCAACGCGCACGCCCCGCAGGTCTCGCCCGCGCCGAGATCGCACACGCCGTCGCCGCAAGAAACCGGGCACTTGCCACAGTCACCTGCGCACGAGGTGCACGACTCGCCAGCGTTCTTTGCGCACACGCCGTCGCCGCAACTGCCGCCGCACTGGGTGCCGCACTTCTGGCACAGGCTGACGCAGCCGGAGTCCCAGGCATTGCTCGCGCAACTCGGGTCGATGTTGGTCACGCAACTTTCGCAGGCGCAACCGCCGCAGCCGGGCACGTCCGAGGCGGTGCAACCACCTTGATCCGCACACTTGCCGCAGTCCGCCGCACAGTCCTTGCAGGACTCCGCGGCGTCACAGAAGTTGTCGCCGCACACGACCGGGCACTTGCCGCAATCGCTCGGGCACGCCAGGCAGGTCTCGCCCAGGGCCTTGTCGCAAGTGCCGTCGCCGCAGCCGGTCTTGACGCACTGGCCGGCCTGGCAGGTCGTGCCCTGGCCGCAAAGCTGTGTGTCGACGAGGCTTTGGCCGTCCGGTCCGCACGTCGCCAAGTAGCCGCCCAGGCACAGTTTCTCGCCGGCTTTGCACGGTTGCGGGTAGCAGAACTGGATCTTGGCGTCGCAGGCCTGGCCCTGCGGACAGTCGCCGGTGACCTTGCAGGCGGTGGCTGGACCAGGTCCGACGTCGACGACCGCATCGATGGCGGAGATGTCGCCGAGTGTGGCGTCGCTGGTCTTCACATCGGCGTAAGGATTGGTATATTTCGTGACGGGCTGATCGGGGCCGGTACAGTGGACCAGCGCCAAGGCGAGCCCTGGAAGCACCAGCCAGCGCGCAAGTCGGCTTGCGGCAGGGAGAATCGGACTCGGGCCTTCACTGCGAACGGTGCGCTGCGTCATGGGCGTCTCGGCAGCGCGGCGGATGTAGGCGTCCGGATGGAAGGTCCAGGCGTTGAGTCGCGCTGCGGCGAGGCTAACAGAAGCGCCACCCCGCGCGCCACCATGCGCCATGCCGTTCGACACCGAGTCGGGGCCCAAAGGACAGGCCCGGCTTGAGCCGTCTGCAATGCATGGGTATTCAAGGGGAAGTGCGCTGTTGGGCCCACGCTGCAGATGTGCAGAAGTGTGAGCGCCCGTGATCGCGCGAATTCGCTTTACAAGATGCCGAGGTCCGCGCCGTAGTTGACCTCGACCTCATCCTTGGGTTGCAGCACCCACGGGAAGAAGATGGCCCGGCTGTAGACGCGGCACAGGCCTTCGATGCACTGCAAACCGCCGCTGCAATCGCTCGCGCCATTGCACTTGTCCTGGCCGCTTGCGGTGCCGGCGGTCTGGCTGCAGCCCGTAGTCTCCTGTACGCAGTAGTCCAAGTCCTTGCCCTTGCTGCAGTCCTCGACGTAGTGCAGGGGGATCGACTTGACCTTGCCGGTGGCGTCCGGGCGCTTGAGCAGCACCTGCATGATCGGCTTGCCGTCCTTGTCCGTGTCGGGTGGCGCGGGCAGGCACTGCTTCACCACGCGCAACAGGATCTTGTTGGCGATCTTGGACAACTGCGCGCCGAAGTTGTCGCCCTCGCAGATGTTCAACACGACGCCGTTGTCCTTGAAAGCATTGGCGGTCTGCACGTAACGGGTGCCGAAGCCGGCATCGCCCTTGGCGCCCGCGCACACGTAAGGCGTGCTGCCCGGGGCGATGTTCTTCAACTGTGACTTGTAGAAGGCGACCCCGTCGGAGTAGCTCTTGTCGGCGTCCTTGGCGAGCGAAAAACCAGTCACCGCGGCGAAGATCACCTTGGCCGGGTCGCTCTTCAGTGATCTGAACTTGTTCACGAATTCATTGACGCTGGCAAAACGGAAATCGACCTTGGCAAACTTGGCGCGGTCGTTGGCCACGGTGTTCTCGCATTTAGCGCGCTCCGGCGAGCCCTTGGCCATCGCCCGGCAATCGCATGGGCAAAAAGTGATGGTCTGACCGGATAAGCCCTTCAGGTACTCGCAGTTGCCCTCGTTCAGCCATTGGTTGCCGCCCACCGAGTCGCCATATTCCTGGCAGCGCTCGCGGACTTCCAGGGTCAGGATCGCGTCGAGTGCGGCCTTCTGCGCCGCGGTCGCGTTTTCGAGCGGAATCTGCAGGTTGACCGAACAGTCGTCGTCGTCGCTGACCACCACGATGACCAGGTAGGCGTCATCGCGCAGCAACTGCTTGTTCTGGCAGGCCGCCGTGCGCACGCCGTTCGCGTCCTTCGGGCAGTTCGGACCGTTGGGATCCAGGGCCATCCAGGCCGAACGCAGGCCACCTTCGAACTTGGACTCCTGCGTCTGGGCCGCTCCGACCGTCGCGCTGCAGTGGAACAGGTCGAGTTCGTTCCATTCCTTGCCAGCGATGACGCGCTTCTTGGTCCCGAGCACGGGCGGGATGTCCTTGGCTGCCGGGCAGTCTTCCGTCGGTGGCGGGTACTGGCAGCCGGAGTCCTTCGACGGCGAGCCGCCGGGATGGTAGCAAATCATCCGCGGATTCGGGTTGTTTGGCTCGAACGTGTCGTGGCACTCCTTGGCCGTGGTGCAGTGGCGCCAGCAGTTCGAGTTGATCGAGCAGTTGTCGTTGATCAGGGCCGAAGCAGCGCCGGAAACCCGGCAGCGCCAGTTGCAACTCGGGTCCTCGGGAGGGCAATTCGAGGTCGCGGCGGGCAGCGTGTTCTTGAAGGTCTGCGTCAGCCCCTGTTCTTCCGTGCCGCTCCAGTTCGTGCACAAGGTCGACTGCGAGCAGATCTTGTCCGGCTTGAACGTGAAAGACGTCTTGCTGGCGCACTGGCCGTCGCTCGTGCACGGCATCTTGAACTTTTCGATGCAGTTGGGCGGGAACTTGGTCTCGGCCCGGTGCAGGAACTGCCCGACCTTCTGGATGTATCCGCTGGTGTCGGTCGGCTTGTCCGGGACCTGCTGCACCGAAACCACCGCCATCTGCGCATCGATCTGACCGGCCGACTGCAACTGGCCGACGAAGTCCTTGAAGCCGCGGGCCAGGTCGACCTGGTGGCTGCACATCGAGGCCGAGTGGTCGATGACCCAGAGGAAGTCGAGCTTGATCGGCTTGTCGTGCGCGAGCCGGCTGGTGACGCGCGCCTCGAAGCTGTCGAGCAGGCTGTGTACCGGATAGTCGTTGCATCCCGCGAGCATCGACGTGGCGACGAGCGGTGCTAGGATGCGGTGGAGGCGGCTCGTCGGCATGGCGGGGTTCCTCGGACTTCCTGCAACGGATCGGGCGGCGCCTTGACGGGCAAGGGCGCACGGAAGCGAGGATAGCATCACCGGCGCTGACCCGCCAAGATGGTGGCGTCGCGGCTGCCCGTCTATCTTCTCGCGTACGGTCGCTCTTGACGCCAGCCCGTATTCGGACCGACCGTGCAAGGTATGCGGTCGTCCCTCGAACACAAAGCCGAGCCCAGTTCCCGCTTGCCGATCGAACGCGTGCAGGGCGAGGCGCGGCGGGGCGACTACGATCTGCTGGCCGTCGAGGAACCGCTTGAAATCAGGCTAGACTTCGCGCACCTGGGCGCGCGTCGGCAGCAAAGCCTGTCCGTGACGATGCGCACGCCGGGGCACGATTTCGAACTCGCGGCGGGCTTCTTGCTGTCCGAAGGCATCGTCCGGCGCGCGGCCGACCTCGTGCGAATGCAGCACTGCGGTCAGGGGCCGGCGCTCGGCAACGTCGTCAAGGTCGTACTCGCCGCCGGCATCGAGCTGGACATCACCAAGCTGCAACGCAATTTCTATACGACCTCGAGCTGTGGCGTGTGCGGCAAGTCCTCGCTGGAGGCGCTGGACGTGGCCGGCTGCGAGCGAGTGAGTTCGGAAGTGCGCTTCGATGCCAAGGGTTTGCACGCACTGCCGGGGCTGATGCGGCAAGCCCAGGCGGTGTTCGAACGCACGGGCGGCCTGCACGCTGCGGCGCTGTTCCGACCGGACGGCACCCTGGTCGACGTGCGCGAGGACGTCGGTCGGCACAACGCGGTGGACAAATTGGTCGGCGCGCAGCTGATGGCGGGCGCGCTGCCGCTTTCGGATCATGGCCTTCTGCTCAGCGGCCGGGCCAGCTTCGAGATCCTGCAGAAAGCCGTGATCGCGGGACTGCCGCTGGTGGCCGCGGTCGGGGCGCCTTCGAGCTTGGCGGTGCAGACGGCTCGGGAATTCGGGCTGACGCTGGTGGGATTCCTGCGCGACAATCGCTACAACGTGTACGCCGGGGAAGCGCGGCTGGTGGGCTTGTGATGAGCGAAGGGGCGGGAACGGGTTCGGGTTCGGGATCGGGAACGGGTTCGGGTTCGGGTTCGGGCTCCGGCACCGGCTCCGGCCCCGGATCCGGATCCGGGTCCGGTCGCCTTCCGAAGAAAGCGGGCGGCTGGGGGGCGCTCACCTCCACCATGCGCTACTCCTGGGCCGAGATGGGCGCGGTTCGCTCCGTGCGTGCGCTGTACCGCGTCAACCAACGGCATGGTTTTGACTGCCCCGGTTGCGCGTGGCCCGATCCCAAGCACCGGAGCTCCTTCGAGTTTTGCGAAAACGGCGCCAAGGCCGTCGCCGAGGAAGCAACCACGGCGCGTGTCACGCCCGAGTTCTTCGCGAAATGGTCGATCGCCGAGCTCGCCGAACAGTCCGACCTATGGCTCGGCAAGCAGGGCCGGCTGACCCACCCCATGGTCTTGAAACCGGGGGCGACGCATTACGAACCGATCGCCTGGGACGACGCTTTCGCCATGATTGCCGAAGTGTTGCGTGCGCTGCCCAGTCCCGACGCCGCCGCTTTCTACACGTCCGGGCGGACCAGTAACGAGGCGGCGTTCCTGTACCAGGCCTTCGTGCGCCAGTTCGGCACCAACAACCTGCCCGACTGCTCGAACATGTGCCACGAATCGAGCGGCACGGCGCTGACCGAAGTGCTGGGCGTCGGCAAAGGTACTGTCACGCTGGAGGATTTCGATCAGGCCGACGCGATCTGGATCATCGGCCAGAATCCGGGCACCAACCACCCGCGCATGCTCACGACCTTGCAGGCGGCGGCGCGGCGGGGCTGTCGGATCGTCAGCATCAATCCTTTGCGCGAGGCTGGCTTGGGTCACTTCGTGCATCCGCAGGAACCCTGGGCGATGGCGTCCAAGGGCACGCGGCTGGCCGAACTGTTCGTGCAGGTGCGCGTCGGCGGCGACGTGGCGTTGTTGCAGGCGGTGGGCAAGGCGCTGCTCGAGAACGCGGCGACCGTGCTGGATCAGGCGTTCATCGCCGAGTCAACCGACGGCTTCGTGGCCTATGCCAGCCATCTGCAAGCGCTTTGCTGGGGCGATCTCTTGCGGGAATCGGGCGTCGATCGCCTGACCGTCGAGCGGCTCGCGGACTTGTGGCGGTCGAGCAAGCGGCTCATCTGCTGTTGGGCGATGGGCCTGACCCAGCACAAGCACGCGGTGGCCAACATCCAGGAAGTCGTGAACCTTCTGCTGCTGGGCGGGCACATGGGCAGGCCTGGCGCGGGGGCTTGTCCGGTGCGCGGCCATTCGAACGTGCAAGGCGATCGCACGATGGGCATCTGGGAGCGGATGCCGGACGCCTGGCTCGACAAGCTGGGGGAAGTCCTACAGTTCCAGGCGCCGCGGGGTCACGGCCTGGACACCGTCGGCGCGATCGAGGCGATGCGGGACGGCCAGGTGCAGGCCTTTTTCGGCATGGGCGGCAACTTCTTGTCGGCGGCGCCGGATACCGAAGCGACGGCGGCGGCCCTGCGTCGGTGCCAGCTGACCGCGCACGTGGCGACAAAGCTGAACCGCGGCCATCTGGTGCACGGCAAGCTCGCGTTCCTGCTGCCTTGTCTGGGGCGGACCGAGGTCGATCTCCAGCAGGGCAAGCGCCAGTTCGTCACCTGCGAGAACTCGATGGGCGTGGTCCAGCGCTCCGAGGGCCAACTGCCCCCCGCGTCAAAGGAACTGCTGTCCGAACCGGCGATCGTCGCGCGCCTGGCCCATGCCGTCCTGGGCGATCGGACGCGGGTGCCGTGGCTCGATCTGATCGACGACTACGATGGCATCCGCGACCTGATTGCCGAGGTGGTGCCCGGCTTTGCCGACTTCAATCGGCGGGTGCGCGAACCAGACGGCATCGATTTGCCCAACGCGGCGCGCAATCGGGAGTTTCGTACCGCGACCGGCCGAGCGCGCTTCACCGTGCACGCGACGCCGCAGTGGGACCTGGAGCCGGGCCAACTGCGGATGATGACTGTGCGAAGTCACGATCAGTACAATACCACCATTTACGGGCTCGACGATCGCTACCGGGGCATCGTCGGCGAACGGCGGGTCATCCTGGCCCACGCGGACGATCTGGCGGAACGCGGCCTGGCGGTGGGGCAGCGTGTCGACATCACGAGTCATTTTGAAGGGGAGCTGCGGACCGTGCGCGGCTTCCTGACCGTGGCGTACGACGTGCCGCGCGGTTGCGTGGTGACGTACTTTCCGGAAGCTAATCCATTGGTTCCGTTGGGCCATCGCGCAGATCGCAGCCGTACGCCCGCTTCGAAGGCCGTGGCGGTGACGCTTGCGGCGAGTGCCTGAGCGTCAGAACCAGCTGGTCGTCAGAACCGGCTGAGCAGGATGAACGACGGTTGAATGGCAACCCCGCTGAAGCGTTCCTCTTTGCCGAGCAATGTCGCCTTGGCGAAGAAGTACGTCGCGCTCAGTTCCAGACCGGCGTAGGCATGCTTGTAGCCGAGCAGCGCGTGCACGAACCCTCCGACATGATGCGAGAAACCAGTCTCGTCCGTTTGAGGCAAGGCATGGACCAGGACGTTGTCGAACTGGTCGTCGAACAAGGGCACCTGGGGCCGCAAGTCGATCCGGTAGCGCCCGACCAAATAGCGAGCGCCGAACGTGAACCAGCCGTAGTCGCTGATGCGGTGACCGCCGGCCAGCGCGAAGTCGAGATTGTGCCTGCTGGTTTCGTCCAGGCCCAGCTTCTCCAGCACGGTTTGCACGTACGGAATCGCCACGGTCGCGCTCTGGTGGCTGTAGCTGAGCGAGGCCAGGGCCATCCAGTCGCTGCGATTCGGGCCGCCGTCGGCCAATTGCCAATCAATATCAAGGCGTTGCGAGCCAGACGCGATGCGGCCGCCGACCGCCATGCGATCGAGAAGACCATAGTGCACGGACAGTTCCGCGAACGGATCGACGAGGCCGGCCAGCCCCGCGGTGTAGACGGCCTTGGTCAAGTCGCGCACCTGACTGACCCGGGCGCAATCCGTGCGGTCCGGCCTGGTGCAGTCCAGCTGTTGATTCGCCAGTGAACGCGCCTGGTTCTGAGCCGCGTCGGCCACGTCGAGCAAGCCGGTCGAAGCCGAAACGCCAAGCGCCGTGCCGACCTGCCACTTGCCGCGGGCCACGATCTCGACCGGTTGGCCGTGGGTCAGCGGCGCCGCACAGCCAGCGAGCGCGAACAGGACGAGCCAGGCGTGGCGATACATCGGCAACTCCAGAAACAGTGAGAAGAAATAGTTAGGATTACAGGACCATGCCTGCGCCCTTGCAGAACTGGGCGGTCCGACCGCGTTCGGGACCGGTGACCGAGCGGAACATCGCCTGCGCCGCGCCGAGATCGCCGAGTTTGCAGTGCGCCCGCGTCAAGATCGCGAATGCACGGGGCGAACGACCCGAGAGCAGTGCGTGGCGGGCAAGACGGATGGCTTCGGCCGGCGACGAATCGAGCATCAGGTCGGCGCGCCGCAGTTCCTCTATCGCCGCGTCGGGCAATTCCGAGTGGCGGTCGGCCACCTTGACCTTGGGGGCCGTAGTGCGCGCAACCGGCGTGGCAAACGGTGCTTGCGCGGGCACGGCGAGCGGGGCAGGGACGGTCGCTGGCACGGGCGGCACCGGAGGCACGGGCGGAATCGGTGGCGCGGGTGGAATCGCCGGAACCGGAACCGGAGCCGGAGCCGGGACCGGAGCCGGAGCCGGGACCGGGGCCGGGGCCGGGGCCGGGGCCGGGGCCGGCGGGGGCGCCGGGTCGCGGTGGGCGGGCGGGCGGTGAGGGACCCAGGCGATGGCCAGGCCGGGCAAGGCCCAGCGGGTGGTGCTGGGGCA
>CAYHHL010000104.1:0-3892 GCA_964356325.1 uncultured Enterobacteriaceae bacterium
AGGACTTCGGGCCTTGGCCTTATTGGCTGTATACGAACTGGGCGCAGTAGGGGAGTGGAGTGGGGGCCGCCGGAGGTGTTCGCGGCGCTGGAGGTCGAATCTCTTGATCCTTGGGACGAGATCGATGCTCCGCCGCCGCTGGACTGGGTGGCGTAGCATTGCCGGTCAGCGAACTGATCGGCCAACTCGATCAGCGCTTTGCGCAGCCGCCGGACGGTCTGGTGGCGGGTGGCGGGCGCCAGCGGCGGGAGCGCATGATCGACCATGGGCCATTGCAGTTCTGACGCGCAAGCGGATTGCCTCGATGGGCATTGGGTGTCAGGCTGAATGGTGGCGGTGCCGTGGCTCTGCCGAGGTGCGAAATGGCAGGACCTTCACTCCGCGCTGCTGCTGCTAGAGCCCCACTCTGGCGCGGCGCCGCACTTGCTGCCGCGGCCCTGCTCGCCAGCGGCTGCGTCAGCTACTTTCGGCCGACGCCCGACGTGCTGCGCGGCCAGCCCGTCGCCGCCCTGCAAGCCCGCCACTACGCCTGGGCAGCGCGCAACACGGCCAGCCTCGCCAGCTCAGTGAGCACGGCGCTTTTCGGCTCGGCGATGGCGTTTGCCGTCGGCGCAAGGGTCGAAGCGGAAGGAAGCAATAGCCTCAGCGCCGTACCGATCCTCTTCCTGACCGTGGCGGCGATCGACTTGGCCCTTGGCATCGGTCTGCAGGTGGGTGCCAGCGACGGCGAGGCAGTCGCGCTGGCCTGGGAAGCGCGCGCCCTTGCCGCCGGACTGACCCCAACGACTCCGCGCTGATGGTGGCGCGCACGACGTCTTCTGCAGGCCAAGCTCGTTCCCGAACGTTCTCGAACGGCCCCAAGGGGTTGCAATGCCCCGGCCAGTCGCGCCGGGTCTTGAGTTCGCGCCGTTCGATCCGGTACCATCGGCGCGCGCACGCCCTCCGCTGCGTCAGGTGCAACCATGGCCCAGTCTCATGATGTCCGCCCCGCAGCAGCACCGGCACCAGGGCATGCACCCGCCGCCGTTCCCGCCAGTGCCGGCGGCTTGAAGGAAAGCCTCAAGGGCAAGCCGTACGCCACGCAAGCGGCGATGGTGTCTCCGGATGGCGGCGCTGGATCGCCCGGCAAGAAGCACGGCCCCGTGGAACAGGCGACGCAAGGCCCGGCAGTTCGACTCCCGCACGCCGACCGCATCCAGAAGAGCTTCGGCAAGCACGATATCGGCGACGTCCAAGCCTATATCGGCGGAGATGCGGCGAAAGGCAACGAGGCGATGGGGGCGCACGCCTTCGCCACGGGCAACCAGATCGCGTTCAAGACCGCGCCCGACCTGCACACCGCGGCGCACGAGGCGGCCCACGTCGTTCAGCAGCGCCAGGGCGGCAAGCCTGCGGGCGGCATGGGCAAAGCGGGCGACACGTACGAGCAGCACGCCGACAAGGTGGCGGATCTGGTGGTCAAGGGCGAGTCGGCCGAAGCGTTGCTCGACCGGGCTCCGGGCGCGGGTGGTGGCAAGGGCGGTGGCGTCCAGTTCCTGCACGGCGACGTCGATCATGCCAAGATCCATCCGGAACTCGTCGCGTCGGCGGGCGGTGCCAAGACGGTGCGAGAGGCGGTGGACCAGAAGTTCGGCGGGGCGGCGCGCGATGAGAACTTCAACAACAAGCTCAAGGTCGACTTCGAGTCGCGCTTGGCGGCGCTCATCCTCGGCAACGCGCAGTGGGTCGACGGGCCGGTGAAGGCGGTGTCGCAGAAGATCCTGGCGTACTTGAAGAACAAGGCCACCGCGAACAAGAGCGACCTGAACGCGGACCTGCTCAAGATCGCCAAGAACCTGGGCGGGACCGAGGACAAGCCCAACCAGGTGTTCTTCGGTCGGCTGGCGGACCGCGTGCCTCCCGAGAAGTTGGTCGCGGACGGCAGCATCGAGCGCCTGCTGCACGGGGAAGGCAGCCTGCCTCAACAGTTGTTCGCCCAGCACCAGTTCATGGACAACGTCTGGCACGCCGACGGCAAAGGCGACTATTGGCAGGAGCGCAAGGCAGAGCTCCTGGGAATCGCCGAACGCGTGGCGCCCAAGCAACTGCGCCGTGGAGCGGCTTCGAGCGTGACGGATGCGGCGACCGGCAAGACCTCGGTGGCCAAGGACGTGTTCGGCGAGCGTTTCGTTCCGGAAGCGGAGTCAGCGGGAATGAAGGACTTCGCGAGCCCGGAGGACTACCGCAAGAAGGCGGGCATGGCGGGCACGACCGAGGCGCACAGCGGTCGCAATGGTCGCGAGCGCTTCGACGCCAAGTCCGATCCGGATCGCAGCCGGGCCAAGGAAGTGTTCGGCAATCCGCACGGGACCACGACCGGGGCGGCGTCGGGCATCTACGCGCGCAACAACGAGGGCGGCGAGGTCAACCAGACGCTGGGCGTGAACACCAAGCAGAACGGGGCCGGCGAGAACGAGGCGCACAGCCGTGGCGTGGACCGCCTGACGATGGACGAGGAGGGCCTGTTCATCCAGCAGGCACGCGTTGTGCTCGACATGCCGTTGGCGGGCGGAGTATCCGGTACGACCACGGATCTCATGGAATGCGCAAAGATCTTCGGGTTGGCGCCAGACCAGACGTGGCTGTACGCGGTCGCGGTGCTCGGCCATCTGGAAGGCGCGGGCGGCCACAGCTTCCACGAGATCGCCACGGCGGCGAAGACCGCGGGCATCGCGTACCGCCCGGGCGACTACCGCTCGTTCCTGCCCAAGAGCGTGCTCGGCCAGGGCGAGGTCCAGGCGCTGTTCGGCGACTCGAAGTACAAGGACGTGCCGGGAATCGGCGCTCCAGCGGGAGGCGTGACGCCCAAGCAGGCCCAGGTAGCCGAAGCAAAGCCTGCGAAGGTCCCGGCTTGACATGAGCTTTTTGCGCGGTCACGAAGGCGACGTCACTTGCCTCGCCGTCTCGCCCGACGGAAGTCTCGCCGCCAGTGGCAGCCGGGATGCCACCTTGCGCGTGTGGGATCTCGCGACCGGCGCCTGCGTGCGCGTGTTGACCGGTCACTCTCGCAGCGTCCGTGCATGCCTGTGGATCGACGTCCATACGGTCGCGAGTGGCAGCGACGACGGCAGCGTGCGTCTGTGGACCGACGGCCAAGCGCGCGTGTTGGACGGCCATCAGCAAACGGTCACCGGCCTCGGCCTCGGCGCAACTGGCGAGATCGTTTCAGCCAGCGCGGATGGCACGTTGCGGCGCTGGCGGCTGCGGGACGGCGCGTGCGTGCGCATCCTCGGCGAAGTCTTGAACCCGGATTCCGCCACCGACTGGGTGAACGAAATCCATGCGCTCGCCGTCGCGCCCGGCGCCCGGTTCGCGCTGACGGACGGCGGCGGCGGCGCGTACTTGCGCCTGTGGGACTTGGAGGCGGGTGGAGACCTCGGCATTCCGGGGCGTTACGTCGTCAGCCCGAGACACTGGGCTTTCGGCGCGGCGGGCGATTGCTTCGTGCGGCCCGATGCCGACGGAGGCCTGTCGCTCGTGACGCTGGCCGATCGCAAGGTCGTGCGTTCTTTCGCGGGGTTCGGCATGGGCGTGGCGACACCGGACGGCCGGCACGTTCTGGCTCCCGGTCCGGACGGCAGCCTGAAGCGGATCGTCTTGCCTTCGGGGGAGGTCCAGTCGCTGACCGGCCTGCCGCAGTGGCGACGCATCGACGCGGTGTGGGGCCTTGCCGAGGCGGAAGGCGTGCTCGGGCGCGGACCTGACGGGCTGTTGACGGCGGTGACTCTCGCGGGAGCGGGCGGCGCGCTGGGGGAAGTGGCGGCGCACGCACCGGTGACCGTGACGCCGGACGGTCGCGTGGTGCTGGCGGCGGACGGGAGCAATGTGAGGCTGTGGCGGCGTTAGGTCAGTC
>CAYHHL010000104.1:3992-17418 GCA_964356325.1 uncultured Enterobacteriaceae bacterium
TTAGGTCAGTCCGTCACGAGGCCGAACCGCTCGTCTAGGAGCGTGTCGGACCGGGGCGGGGGGAATTCCGCGCTGGCCGACTACTTGCCGTTGGCCGCCCAGGTGATGACGGTCACCAATTCCGCTCCGCCGCCCAGATCCTTGACGTACGTGGACTTCGTGGCGCTGGACGCCACCAGCTTGCCGAAATCAGGGCCTTCGCCGTGGTCCGTGCTCGCTTGGACGATGGCGGGAGCGAGCGTGGACACGCTGTCGAGGTGGCCGTAGATGGTGACGAGCTGTTCGTAGTCATGCGCGTCCGGGTGTTGGTTCGGGGCAGGGTCGTTGCTGTAGTCCATGCAGGTGCCTTTGGTCGTGCTGAAATCCTCGTCGTTGTGCCCGAGTCCGAACGTGTGGCCGACCTCCTGGCACATCACGAGGTTGCGCCACGCGATGCTGTTGTAGCCGCCGCCGAAGTAGCTGTCATTGAGCTTGGTTGTGCCCTGCGTGATGTGTCCGTTGGACAACCAGATCTGCGCCATGCCCAACCAGCCGACGTAGCCGTACTTGCGGTTGCACACCACGACCTTGCCGGACTTGGGTGAGCATTTCTTGTCGGTGTTGCCGCAACTGCTGCCGCAACCGCTGACGGTCGTGTCGAGCACAGTGGAGGTCGACCAGTCACTCGATGTGGTGTTCAACACGTCTCGCCAGGTTCGCGTGACGCCGCCTTCGACGAACTTGGCCGAGTAGTCCAGATTGTCGACCAGTTGCAGCGTGAACGGGTTTTCGGTGCGCCCCCAGTGGTAATTGCCCCATGAATGCAGGGCGCCAACGCGCACGCCGTTGCCATCGTCCTGCGTATCGGCGCAGCCGACCTGCAGGGCGGCGGCGAGAGTCAGGCACCAGACTCGGCATACAGTAGTGTGGTTCATGTGTGTGCTCCCCTTGGCGCGCGCGGGCCCGAGGTGCCACCGCGCCGTCTGGGGCAGTGGCGCAACCGGCGGCACGGCGCGATGGCATGAGCTTAGGGTCCGTCGTGCGGCCGAGGTGCACCGAGCGAGCCAAAGGCCACAGGATGGCGGGGCATGTCTTCCGTAATGCGGGCAGGTGCGACACGCGACGGTGGTCTCCGGGTGCGGCGGCGGCAACTCGCGCGAGTCACTCCGGCGCACAGCCATCGCCACCACAAAAGTCCGCGATCTCACCAGTGTGGAAGAAATGCACCATCTGGTCGTTGTGCGCGTCCAGCCCGTGCGCCCGGTCGTGCGGATCCTCGAGCGTGCACGGCTCGAACGTACCCTTTGGATCGCACAGGCTTTTACCTCGACACTTGCCACCCGGCACGTTGTCCGCCCCGCACTGCAGACCAGGCTCCGCGCCCGTCGGCAGATTGCCCGTGTCGCCCCAAGTGTTGCCGAAATCCACCGCCACCAGCGCCGAGGTCGTCTGCGGATACGCCACTTCGGTCACGCCGTACACCGGTCGACCGTAGTGTGCCATCAGCTTGTAGTACCCTGAACGTACGCTGATTTCATCGGTCACCGGGTCGACCTGGAAGTCGCCGGGATGCACCACCGCCAGCGCCGTGTGCTTGGGCGTGCCGGGCAGCGGATCCTGTTCGATGTGGCGCACGTACGCCACCGGGTCGACCAGATCCCACAACAGTTGGATGGTCGCGAGGATGACCACCTGATCGCGCCGATCCGGATAGCCGTTCAGGAACAACGGCAGGTAGTCCTCGAAATCCGCCGACCTTTCCATGAGCATCGAGTAGTTGACGCCCGGTTGGCCGAAGTGTCCGCGAGTAATCTGGGTGTGGATGGCGAGCAGCGTCTGGCCGTAAATGCCGCCCTGGGAATTGCCCGAGTAGTACATGTTCCCACTGAGTTGCACGCCGCGCTTGGCCAAGGGCTCGAGTTCGTCACCCCGCGCCTGCATCGTCCGAGCCAGCAGCAAGTGCTCGATCAGGCCCTGGGTGACCCGCTCGGGAAGGGCAGCGAATTCCGTGAGGTGGAAGAACAGCGCGATGATCGTGGTCGAGTCTTCCTCGGACATGCCAATCATGTTGCTCGAGAAGTACACGAGGTGGCGCGCGTTGGCGTGTGGCGCTACCCACGACTGGAAGATCTCGTGGCCGCTGCCGTTCAAGCCGTGGCCGTACTGCACGAGATCGCACTGGTTCTTGCCCTCCAGACAGCTGCGCGGCACCCGAATCCAGAACTTGCTGTCCCGCCAGCCGTTCTGGGCCAGCTTGCCCTGCGCGTCCAGGTTGAACCGCCATGCCTGCGCGCCATCGCCGCCGAGCGCGTGCGGGGTGACGAACGAGGGCGCGCGAAACGTCCCGGTGACGTCAAAAGCCATGTCGGCACCATCCTTTTCGGTCAGCGCATACTCCTTGATCCCGGTGACCGTGATGTCCGGGCCCAGCGCGCCCACCACTGCCAGGGACTTGTCGCGCATCTCGAGGATCGGTTCGTGCAGCGCCTCGCTCGACTCGGTCACGAAGTCCCAGGCCAGGGTCAATTCGTCTGGCTTCACGCCGTTGTCCGCGAGGATCTTGAAGATCTCCTGGAAGCGCGCCTGGCGCTCGGCCAGCTTGCCGGTGGCCTTGCCGTCGAGCAGCGCCTGGAACGCCGGGCTGCGGGGCATCGGCTTGCCCAGCGTATCCTTGAGGTTGCGAAACGCCACGACGTAGCGGCGGCCGTAGTCCAGTACCACGCCCGGCCGGACCATGAGCACCTGCAACACCGGGTCGATCGCGCCGCTCGGACCGTTCGGACGCTGGTCCAACTCGACGAAATACGGGATGCGCCGCAAGAGCTTGCCCGCCGCGTCGACCTCCAGCCAGAGCACGTTCGCGGTCGCTTCGACCGACAAACCGATGCTCGACTGGTGCGCCAGGCCACTGATGTCGACCCGGGGAAACTGCACGAGCAGCGCCGAGCCCACGCTGTAGCCGTCCAGGCGTGTGTAAGGCATTGGATCGATGGGCTCGCCGTCGGTGTTCAGCGGCAAGGATTTCTCGCCGAACTGCAGCGTGTAGCCGGTCTTGCGGCTCGCATCGGCCTTCAGGTACAGGTTGGACGGCCAGGGCAGCGCGCAACTCGCCGGCATCAAGGGGTCGCACTCGTCGGCCGGGTTGCTCGCTGCGTCAAAGCCATCCAGCGCGTCGGCCTCGCTCGCGTCCAGCGCTGCAGTTGTGGAATCGCCGGCATCGGCATCGGCATCGGCATCGGCCTTGGCATCGGCAGCCTGGGGTGACGATGCCTTGTCCCCGCACGTCGCCATCAGCAAGGCCAGGATCAGCGCGACTCCGGAACGGAACGTGTCAAGACGCATCGACTTCTCCCGGTTGAAGGCACGCGGTCACGGCAGGCCGGCACCCACCGCCACCCAGTCCACCGCCACGTCGACCACGCAAACTTGCCCCTTCTTGGCGTGACTGCCGCACCAGAGCCCGACGCTGATCTCCTCCCTCGCGAGGATCCACTCCGGTTGCTCCAGCAGCACGCGCAAGGCCAGTGACTCGCCCTCGCCCGGCGCGAAAATCGTCACTTCGTCGGGGTCGTGCGTCTCGTATGTCTGGCCGTAGCGCGCGGCATTCCGCAGCGACCAACTGCCCGAGTCCCGCGGCATGCGCCCCGGGGCCAATTCCTGCGCCAGATCGCGGGCCCGCGCCTGCAGGTCTGCCGATGGCTTCAACATCGGTAAAACATTGGCCTTCTCCAGCCGCGCGATCAGCTTTTCCAGCGCCTCGCGCCCGCCCGGCAACGCCGTCACGCCCTTGGGCAGGCGCAAGGTCTCGCCCATGACCAGAGGCAAGAGCTTGCGCCAGTGCCGGGCCTCGCCCCGTGGATCGGTGCGCGCCGCATCCAGACGTTGCAGGGCCGCCCGCGTCAGGTCCAGGTCTGCCGCGTCGTAGTCCTGGAATTGACTGCCGTAGATCAACGCACACAGCAGCGGTCGAGTGGCTGCCGGCCCACAGGCCACGCCCAACTGGCTGACGTCCGCCGCCAGCAGCGTCCGGTTAGGACCCCGGCTTTGCACCACCCAACCGGCCACGATGTCGAACGCTTCGCCTTCGCCCTCCATGACCATCGAGCCGCCGAGTGGTCCAGCCCCGTAACGCCGCGCCGCCGCCATCGCCGTGTAGTAGCGGTCGACGACTGCCGGATGCGCTGCCCGCACCCGCACATAGTCCCGCGCGCCGGCCGCGAGTCCCGGCAGGAGCCGCGCGGGCGGCAACGGTGCCGTAGCCTTGAGCATCGCGATGGCCTGGGTCACCGATTCCGGCGCGCCCGACCACTCCATGGTGGTGCGCCCCGGCCGCTCGAGCTTGGCGCCGTTGAACAGAGGCAGCAGCGCTTCCAGTTTGGCCGCCCAGGCTTGCGGATCGGTGCGCAGCGCGTTCACCTCGGCGACCACGGCCAGATCCTGCGGCGTGGGCGTGCCCGCTGGCATGCGCGCAACCGGCGTCGCAAACGGCTTGGAGTCGTCCAGTGGCGTCGGTTCCGGTCGCGCCGGCCCGACTGGCTTGAGCTGGCCCGCCTCGATGAACTGGCTGGCAAGGTCCAGTACACACATGGTTTGGTACTCCCGATGCTCACCACAGGCCAGGCCGACCTGGGCCGCCTGCGCAAACAAGAGCGTGGTCCGGTGGCCGCGCGAGGGCGTGCCGTCGTCGACCAGCAGCTGGAGAATCGTCGCCTGTGCCGTGCTCATGCCGTAACTGATGGCTTCTTGGGCGGTGCCTTGCCACCGGCCGTGCCGATCGAGCCGAGCGCCGAGCGTGCTGCCGTCCGCGCCGACGTGACCCCGTCCGCCCCTTGGCCCCAGGTCACGCGCATGGTCGCGCGCCGCCAGGCTCATGCCGGCCGAATTCTGCACCAAGGGCAGGGATTTGTTCGCCTTCAGGACTGCAATCGCCTCGCGCACCGCCGCCGGCCCTTCGCGCGTCAGGAGGCGCCCCGACGGCAGGTCGAGTTCCAACCCTTGAAATCGCGGCAGCCACGCCTCCAGATGGCGCGCGTAGCCGGGTGGATCGGCGCGCAGGGCGTTCCACTCATGCAACAGCTCGGTCTCGTTGGGCACGGCGAGCGCGGGGACGGCGAGCGTCAGACCGAGGAGCAGGCAAACCAGTCGCAGCATTCACTACCTCCGTCACGTCCGGGGCCAGTCGGGCCCGGTCGGCAAGATAATGCATGGCTGGGAATTTTGCGCGTTTGTTCGGGTGTCAGTGCTGGTGCGGCCCAGCCTGCAGCAGCTGTCGTTCCGCCACGTTGGGCTCCTGGCGCGCCGCCATGCCGTCCGGATCGAGCACGCCGTCCGCGCCGTGGTACAGGTGGGGCGGGAACAATCGCGCGGCATTCCACAGGCCGTCTTGCCAGTCGAGCCAAGCGGCCAGATCGCACGCCGTGAACGGTCCGCTCGAAGCCTGAAGCAGTACGCGACCTTCCCGACAGCCTCGGCGTACTTCGCCAACCGGCAGCTCGATCGACGCTTCGGGCGTGCGGGCAAAGGCCAGCCGTTCGCCGACCCGGCCGATCAGGAACGGATGCTCGCGCCTTCCGCCAAAAACCGACTGACCTGTCATGGAGTTGTCGACCTCGACGATGCCCAGCAGGTGCAGCAGCGTCGGCGCAATATCGCGCGTGTCGGACAATGTTTCGATCCGCGCCGGCAGCAAGTGCAGGGGATCGTGCAGCAGGAACGGAACCCGGGTGAATTGCTTGCGATCTGCCAGGGTCGGGTACACCGAGGCGGGCGCCAGGTCGGGGAACATCGCGTGGTCCGCGGTCAGCAACCATACGGTCTGGTTGCGCCTTTGGTCGTCGAGCAGGAAGCGCCCCAGCCGCCCCACCGCCTTGTCGCTACAGTGCAAGGAGGCCAGCAGACGCCTGGCCGCGGCATCCTCGGGCACATCGCTAACTCCTGGTGGCAGTTGGCAATCCGGCCCGGCCATACCCGGCTCGTGGGTGTCCAGGGTCAGCATCACCAGCAGGAACGGCCGACCGTCCTGCTTGCGCTTGGCCTCCAGTTCTACGATGCGTTCCTGAGTAAACGTCACCAGTTCAGCGTCGTGCGGACCCCACGGACCGGTGCCGCGATCGGCAAAGCGCGGGCCCAGTTCCTCGCGCCCGTAGACCTCGTCGAAGCCATGGGTGCGCAAGAAGAACTCCTTGCTGGTCACGGTCTTGCCCGCCGCCTGCACGAACACGGTGCGATAGCCGCGCGCCCGCAGCACGTCGGCCAGGCAGGTGTAGGCCGCGTTGCCGTCGACGGTTTGCCCTGGCGTCAGATCCAGCGGGTGCGCCGAGGGATGGATCGAGCACAGCGCCGTGACCAGGGCGGCAATCGTCGGCGCGCTGGTGTTGTGGAAGCCCTCGACCGAGGTCATACGCCGCGAAAGTGCGCTCGTTTCCGGCATCAGGCCCTGGTAGCGACCCGACAGCGAGTCGATGAACAGCGCATTGGTTGATTCCATGAACGTGACCACGAGGTTCGGATCCGCCGGCACCACAGTGCCGTCGTGGCGCACAACCTCGCGCTTGGCATATGGAAAAGGCCGGCGGTCGAGATGGTCGAGCCACAGGGGCCACGGCGAGTCCGCCGGGGTATTGCTGCGCACCAGCCCCAAGCCGGCGAAGGTCTGCCAGGTCTGCTGCGAAACCCGTGGCGTCGCACCTAGTTGCGGCCGGCGCTGGGCCTGCTGCCACTTCAGCGCGAAGTTGACTTCGGGCACCAGGCGGGCGTCCGTCACCTCGGCTGGAAAGGTCACGCCGTCGCGGATCGCCCAACCCGCTGGCAGCAGGGCAATGCCCAGGACCGCCAGCGCGATGCGCCAGTCCAGCCCCGCTTCACGCTGGCGCCGCGCGTCGCGCACCACACCGACTGCCAGCAGGGCCGCCGTCGCCGCCGCCGCAGCCAGGGTCGCGATCAGGCGCGGATCGGCCAGGCTGCCTGCGAATCCCTCGTCCAGGTACTCGAAAGCATTGGCAGTCCAATGCGCGCGCACCATGAAGCAGTGGCCGGCGTCGAGCCAGCGCAGCACCATCGCCAGCGCACCGGTCAGACCCGCCAGCCAGGCCAGCCGCGGCCAGCGACTCGCGCCCAGCGCCCGGCCCAGCGCGAACAAGGCCAGCACCAACGCGACGTCCCACGCCACCCCTTTGGCCCATTCACGCCACGGCGCCGCGGGCGGTTCCCACAGCCGGCACAGCGTCCACGCCAGCGCGCGCATCGCCAGCACCAGCGCCAGGCCGAGCAGCAGCCACGGCGTCGGCCGGACCGCGGTGGAAGCTACAGTGGGAGAATCGGGACGCTGCACAAGGCTCCTGAGCTGACGTTGCATCCGGACTAGACGAAATTCGCCAACGCTTGGATAGGGCCGTTCACGAAGCTAAACGCGCTGGTGACGCATTCCGTGCTGCCCTGGTACAAGCGCCCGCACAGACCTGCACAAGTCCGGCCCGGTCAGCACGGCCAGAAGGAGAGATTCATGCCCGCGAACGCCATCGACCTGACCGCCCGCGACCTGCAACTGCCCCAGCGCGGCGTGCAAGCGACGGTGGATCTGCTGGCCGGCGGCGCGACGGTTCCGTTCATCGCCCGCTATCGCAAGGAAGTGACCGGGGGCCTGGATGAGGTGCAGATCCGCGCGGTTCAAGAGCGCCACGACTACCTGACCGAGCTGGAAGCGCGCCGCCAGGTGGTGCTGGACGCCATCGCCGGGCAGGGCAAGCTGACCGCGGAACTGCGGGCGCGCCTCGAAGCCACGATGCAGAAGGCCGAGTTGGAGGACCTGTACCTGCCGTTCAAGCCCAAGCGGCGCACGCGCGCGACGGTGGCGCGCGAACGGGGCTTGGAGCCGCTGGCGTTGCGCATGCTGGCCCAGCCGCAGCACGGCAACCCGAGGCAGGAAGCGACCTTGCACGTGGGCGGCGAAGTGCCGGACGTCGACGCCGCTCTGGCGGGGGCGCGGGACATCGCCGCCGAAATCGTGACGGATCGCGCCGACGTGCGCTCCCTGGCGCGTGAGGTGGCGTGGCGCACTGGCCTGGTGACGGCCAAACCGGCGACGGGCAAGAAGAAGGACCAGAAACCCGACGCAAGGTTCGAGGAATACGGTGATTTCCGTGAGCGGGTGGCGACAGTGCCCTCGCATCGCTACCTGGCGGTGTGTCGCGGCGAGGACGAGGCGATCCTGCAGGTGGGTCTGGATCTGGACGTGGCGCGCTTGCAGATCGAGACCTTGCGCGTGGTCGGTCACAAGCCTGGTTCAGCGTACGGCGAGCAACTGGTGCAAGCGGTGGCGGATGGCATCGAGCGACTTCTGCTACCGGCGACGACCACGGCGGTGCGCAAGCAGCTGAAGGAGCACGCGGATCAGACGGCGATCGACGTGTTCGCGAGCAACTTGAAGCACCTGTTGTTGGCACCGCCGCTGGGGGCGCGGCCGGTCGTGGGCATCGATCCGGGGCTGCGAACCGGCTGTAAATGCGTGGCACTCGATGCGACCGGCCGGCTGCTGGGCCACGTGACGATCTACTTGAACCGCGGCGATGCGGGCGTGGCGGAGGCGGCGCGGCTGTTGGCGGCGTTCGTGCAGCAGCATCGGCCCGACGCGATCGCGGTGGGCAATGGCACCGGTGGGCGCGAGGCCGAAGCGTTCGTGCGCGAGACCTTGCGAAACCAAGGTGGAAATCAGCCCTTCGTAGTGCCGGTCAGCGAGGCGGGGGCGAGCGTGTGGAGCGCCTCGGACGATGCCCGCGCCGAGTTTGCCGATTTGGACGTCAGCGTGCGTGGCGCCGTGTCGATCGCCCGCAGGTTGCAGGATCCACTGGCGGATCTGGTGCGCGTCGACCCCAAGGCGATCGGCGTCGGCCAGTACCAGCACGACGTCGATCAGGGCCAGTTGCACAAGAAACTCGATGAAGTCGTGGAGGATTGCGTCCACGCCGTCGGGGTCGAGCTGAACACTGCGAGCGCCGCGCTGCTTCGGCACGTCTCGGGCATCGGTCCGGCGGTGGCCAAGGCGATCGTGCAGCACCGGACCGAGCGCGGATCCTATCGCCACCGCAAGCAGTTGCTGGACGTGGCGGGGCTGGGACCGCGCGCTTTCGAACTGGCGGCGGGCTTCTTGCGCATCCGGGCGGGCGAGCAACCGCTGGACGCTTCCGCTGTACATCCGGAGCGTTACGGTCTGGTGCAGCGCATCGCCAAGGATCTGGGTGTGCCAGTGCAAAAGCTGGTGGGCAACGCCGAACTGGCGGCCGAGATCCGCATCGATCGCTATGTCGACCCCACCGTGGGTGAACCGACTTTGCGCGACATCGTGGCGGAACTGGCGCGGCCGGGGCGGGATCCGCGCGCGACGTTCGAACCTCCGCAGTTTCGCGACGATATCCGCAAACCGGAAGATCTGCTGCCGGGCATGCAGCTCGACGGCGTGGTGACCAACGTCACGGCTTTCGGCGCGTTCGTCGATCTGGGGGTCCATCAGGATGGTCTGGTGCACGTCTCGGAACTGGCGGATCGGTTCGTGAAGGATCCTCGCGAAGTGGTGCACGTCGGCCAGCGGTTGCAGGTGCGCGTTCTGGAAGTGGATCTGCGCCGCAAGCGGATCGCGCTGAGCGCGAGGAGTCCGCGCGACTGAACGAGCCACGGCCCAGGCTTGGCGTCGCCGCGCCGTTCTGCCAGGATGTCCGGCCATGCGCAGATGCCTCCTGACGATTCTCGCCTGCCTCGGATGCTTCGCCGCCAGTCCGTGCGCCGCCTCGCCGGAAAGCACCGCCGCTATGCGCGACCCACGCCCGAACCTGGTCCTGTTCACCGCCAGCCGCGTCAACGCCAACGTGCTCGAGCTCGGCTACGGCCGCGCGCTCGGCGAGCGTTTCTCCGCGCTCGGCCTGGTCAACGCCGGCGCCGACGACGATGGCGCGGGCAACGTATTCCATTCGTGGGGCGCGGGCTTGCAAGGCGCGTGGCACGTCTTGGGCACCATGGTCCGCGGCCTGCACGTCGGCGTCGAAGCCCGCTACGAGAAGCGCGATCTCGAAGTCACGCCGTCGGTGTTCGGCACGCCCACCGGTTCGCCCAACCTGTTCTCCACCAGCAATGGCTTGCAACTAGGCTTGCTCACTGGGGTCCGCTGGTCGTTTCGCGCCGGATTGGTCGTGCAGGCCCAGGTCGGCGCGCGCTGGCTGGCGACGCGCACGGTGATCGATTGCTGCAACACCAGCTATGTCGAAAACGCCAGTGACGTGCGCCCGTTAGGCAACTTCGCGATCGGCTGGGCTTGGTGAGGTCTAGGCCGTTCGCCGCCGCCTAGCCCAAACCACCGCCAGCATCGCCATCGCCAACAGCACCGCCGCCGCGCTGCCGGTCGGCCCACTCGCACAACCCGATGACTTTGCACTACTCCCAGCGCCAGCCACGCCTGCCCAGCCAGCCCCGTCCGTCGCGCCCGCATCGCCGCCGTTGGGTCCGGCATCGACGCCCGGATCGACGCCATCGCCTGGGATCTGCTCCAGACTGTTGGGCAACTTCTCGTCGGCCATCGGTTCGCCCGTCTCGTCCAGCGCCGCGATCGACAGGTTCGGACCGCCCGGACCGAAGAAGAAGGTGTAGACCGTGTCGATCACGTAACTACCCAATCCACCTTGCGAAGGTCGGATCTCCTGCTTGCCGCCCCACGGATCGTTCAAGATGAGGCCCTGCGCGTCGGCGCCCACCACCAAGACCCAATGCCAGTTCTCGCTGCCGCCATACCAAGCCGGATTGCCGCCCGCCCAGTGCACGCTGACCACGACTGGCATGCCGGCGTTCAGGCTGGAGGCGATCGCCTGGGCCGCCGAGACCGACAGGCAACTGTTCGAATCATTGTAGTGGGGTGCAGGAACCAGACCGCCCGCGGTCTTGCTCCAATACACCAGGCAATCGCCTTCCTTGCCGTCGTATTTCGTGTGGCCGTAGCCGTCGTGGGCCTTGCGCCAGGCGTTTTCCAGATCCGGGGTATTGCCGTTCTTGCCGTCGACCTGACGATTCAAGCCCAGGTATTCGTGCAGCATCGACAGCGAAGTGATGGTGCAGCCCGAGGAGTGGATGGTCAGGCCGGGGCAGGTACCCAACTGGTCGCCGTACGCCTTCTGGTCGTAAACCTTCAAGCCTTTGCCGGCCCACAGGTTGACGTTGCCGCTGAACACCGCGCAGCCGTTCTTCTCCGAGACTTTCAGCGCGCCGCCGCCGCTGTTGGCTGGGGGCAAGTCGGGCTTGCACTGGTCGGGCACGCCGTTGGGCATCACTTCGCAGCCCTTGGGGCACGGGAACGCGCTCGCGACCTTGCCGCCCTTGCACGTGCTCAACAGGCCGGCGTCGCACCACGCGCCGTCGGTCTTGCCCGCGCAGAACCCCTTGGTCTTCAACGAGCAAGTCGCCGCGCCATTGCCACCCATCGCCAGGCAGCCGCCCGCGCACGACATCGCCGCGACCTGCTTGCCGGCCTTGCAGTTCACCAACGCGCCGCCCTGGCACCACTGGCCGTCGGGTTGGGCGCCGCAGCCGCCGCTGTCCGCGGGACTCGTGCAGGAATCGGCGGTTCCAGGCGGGTTCTGCTGGCAACCGAGCGCGCAGCCCATCGCCGCGACCACGCCGCCGCCGTTGCAGGTGATCAGCTGATTGCCGTTGCACCACGCGCCGTTCTGCTTGCTGCCACAGAAGCCCGCGGGAATGCCGCCCACTGGATCGGGGCCCGCCTCGGTCTGGCAAGCGTCGGGCACGCCGGCCGGGTTGCTCTTGCAGCCGAGCGGGCAGCCCTTGGAGCTCTGGATGTTGCCGCCCGAACATTGCACCAAGGAATTGCCGTTGCACCACGGACCGTTGGCCTTGGACGCGCAGAAGCCGCTGGGCGGCGGGCCTTCGGGCTTGCAGGCGTCGGCCATCCCGGCAGGATTCTGTTGGCAGCCGGCCTTGCACGCGCTGGACGACGCGACCTTGCCGCCCTGGCACTGCGTCAACTTGTCGCCCTCGCAAAACGCGCCGTCTGACTTGCCAGAGCAAAACCCCGTGGGTTCAGAGGCTTTGCATTGGTCCGCGCTGCCGGCGCTGTTCTGCTGGCAGCCGTTCGCACAGCCTTGGCTCGACGCGACGTTGCCGCCCTTGCACTGCTTCAAGTCGTTGCCATCGCAGTAGGCGCCATCGCCCTTGCCCGAGCAGAAGCCCTGAGGCTGCGCACTCTTGCACACGTCCGCGACGCCGGCCGGGTTGGACTGGCAGCTTTGTGGGCAATTCTGGCTCGACGCGACGTTGCCGCCCTTGCACTGCATCAGGTCGCTGCCATTGCACCACGCGCCGTCCGCCTTGCCGTTGCAGGGACCGCTCGCCGCCTTGCACTGGTCGGGCACGCCGGGCGGATTCTGCTGGCATCCGGAACTGCAGCCCTGGCTGGACGCGACATTGCCGCCCTGGCAGTTCAACAAGTCGTTGCCGTTGCACCACAAACCGTTCTGCTTGCCAGTACAGGGGCCGGAAGCGCCCTTGCATACGTCGGCGACTCCCGGCGGGTTGGACTGGCAGCCGCTCGGGCAGTTCTTGCTCGACGAGACGTTGCCGCCCTGACAGTTCACCAGGTTGCTGCCGTCGCACCACATGCCGTTCTGCTTGCCGGTGCAGAAGCCGGCCCAGGCGGGCAGGGCGATGGCGCTGCCGAGCAGCCAGATCAGCACGCCCATGGCGCGTTGGCCACCGAAGCTGTGGGAAGAACCACGCATGTCTGACCTCCGGAACCCTGGCAGGATCGCCGTGTATGACCACGAAACAGGGCAAGCACCGCCTCGGGAGCCTGCCACGCCAGTAGCACCACGGCAACGATTCTTCCCGACACTGGGGTCTCGATTGCCAACATCTTGAAATAACGCGATTGCGAAGAAAAAGCACTCAGATTTTTTCACTTTTCGCGCCAGCCCGTGTCTATTCGTGCGGAAGGTCGGCAACGGCCATCCCCCACTTCCCCGTCCGCTTTGGTCGGGGCCCCGTCCGTCCCGCAACTTTCGCCAACGTCGGCGAGCGTCCAAATCCAGCGGGTCATTCGGTCCATCGTCACGGCCCAGCGCCGTCGGTCAGGAGTTTTCGATGCGTAACATCCTCGTCTCGTCCATCATCGCCATGGGTCTTGTCGCTGCTCCCGCCTTTGCGCAGGACAAGCCGGCCGCCGAGAAGGTCGAGAAGGCCGCCGAGCACAAGGCCGACAAGGCCGAGCACAAGGCTGACAAGGCCGAGCACAAGGCTGACAAGGCCGAGCACAAGGCCGACAAGGCCGAGAAGATGGCCGACAAGGCCGAGAAGAAGGCCGACAAGGCCGAGAAGAAGGCCGACAAGGCCGAGAAGAAGGCTGACAAGGCCGAGAAGAAGGCCGACAAGGCCGAGAAGAAGGCCGACAAGGCCGAGA
>CAYHHL010000104.1:17518-19204 GCA_964356325.1 uncultured Enterobacteriaceae bacterium
GACAAGGCCGAGAAGAAGGCCGACAAGGCCGAGAAGAAGGCCGACAAGGCCGAGAAGAAGGCCGACAAGTAGTCTTCACCGCAAGGGAAGGCTTCTCGTCCACGGCGCGGCCTTCGGGCAGGCGCTGCCGGATTGCGCTGACGGAGGGTCGGAGTTTCGTGCTCCGGCCCTCCGTTGGTGTTTTTGCTGTAGATCGGTTAGCTTGGACAAGCTCGGCCGTAGTCGGAGCCGGGCCTGCCACAACCAGGATTTCCCTCATGCGTTTGCTCCGCACAGCCGTTACCTGCCTCCTGCTGAGCGTTCCTGCCGCCAGCCACGCCCACATGCTCGGCCTCAAGCTGGATCACAGCCGCACGCCGGCCACCGCCAGCAATCCGGTCAGCGGCAGCAGCGGCGTCAACCTGTCCGGCAGCTACGATGCGACCGAAGAACTCTCGTTCGACGCTGGTTTCGGGCTCAGCCGCCCGTCCGCCGCGCCTCCAAGCCAGGGCGGTACCGACAAGACCAACGGCGGCACGGTCGCCAACCTTTCCCTCGGCACGGCGTGGTTCTATGGCGACCACTGGTTCTTCATGGCCGCGCTCAGCGGTTCGCCGAAATCGACCTCGCTCGACAGCACCGTCGTCACCATCCAGGAGGGAAAAACCACCAAGGACGTCGATGGGTTGCTCAAGTCCGACAGTTCCGCGCTCGGCGTTCTGCTCAGTACCAGCTACTCGACCGGTGGGGACTCGGACGCCGAGACCGAGGTCGCCCTCACGCTTAGCGGCGCGCACCTGAGCACCACGCAAAGGCTGCAGGAACTCGACGGCACGGATCTGAACAAATTGCGGGACTTCTGCGCCGCGCAGGGCAAGGGCAGCCCGACCTGCAAGCGTTTGGGACCCGCGCTCAAGGCCGCCAGCGAGTCGGTCAATTCGCTCGGCATCAACCTCATGGTCTCGGAGACGATTTTTCAGAACAGCGAAGTCAGCCTCGGCGGGACCTACTACTTGTACAATCGAGATCCCAACGAAGTCGGGTACTTCACCATCGCCAGCGCCGGCAAGACCGGCCCCCTGGGCGGGCGCGACCACTCGACCAGCTTCGGTTCCGGCGTCGCCATCGCGCCACTGCTGTGGTCGGGATCGCTCGGCATTTCGCACAAGTGGTCGCGCGTCCGGCTGTCCCTGACCGGCGGCCGTGGCCAGTACATCGACGCCGGCGGGCACAGCAACTCCTTGACCGGCAAGGTCAACGTCAAGATCTCCGAAGCGTGGCGGGTCATCCTGGCGGGCGGCGGCCAGGGCAACGTCGATGAGGCCGGGGACACCACCCGCTCGTTCAGTGGTTCGGGGACCGTGCGCTTCACGTTCTGATGCGTGGCCGGCCGCGCGACCGGGCAGCGTCGCCGCGAGCCAGCCAGACAAAGTACTGGTCCTTTCGCATGGTTGCGGGGCGTGGCTTCGGCCGGGGACGCGCGGATCGCTAGCCTCCGGGTATGCGCACCCACTGCTTCACGACTCGGCTGGCGTTCTTGGCCTCGCTCTCGCTTCTTGGCGGGTGCGGCATGGACTGGGGCGACCCTCTCGCAACGTCCCAAGCCAGGATGCTGGCCGCCGACGTCCCGGGCCAGGATTCGCGCATCGGCGACGGCTACACGCTGTATCCGTGGCAGTTTTCAGCCGCGGCGGATCGGCCCACTCA
>CAYHHL010000105.1:0-16875 GCA_964356325.1 uncultured Enterobacteriaceae bacterium
ACGGCTCGCGCGTGAAGCACGCTGGCTCGCCGGCTGGAGGACGGCTCGCGCGTGAAGCACGCTGGCTCGCCGGCTGGAGGACGGCTCGCGCGTGAGGCACGCTGGCTCGCCGCCTCAGGCCCGCGGCAGTTCATCCAGCAGTGCGTCGGCAGGAAGGAAGCGCTCGCTCGCGGGTTCGTATACGCGGAGTTCGAGCGTCCACAGGTCGTACACCCAGGCGTGCAAGTCCAACCGCCCGGCCTCAATCGCCGCAGCAACGAACGGAAACGTCAGCAGATTACCTAGCTGATCCAGCACGTTCTCCTCGACTGCCCGGCGCCAGCGCTGCGCGGGATCTTGGGTCGCTGGTCCCGCCCGCGCTACCGCCGGTGCCATGCCGCCCAGCCACTCCTGTAGCGAAGGAAAGGCGGCCAAGCCCACGCCGCCATTCAGCATCGCCTCAACGCCGCCGCAACCGTAGTGCCCGCAGATGATGATGTGCGGCACTTCCAGGTGCCCAACGGCGTACTCCAGAGCCGCCCCGACACTGGCGTCGGCGTGAGCGAGCGGCGGCACCAGGTTGGCGACGTTGCGCACCACGAAGATCCGCCCGGGCGACGACTTGGTCAGCAGTTCGGGCACTACGCGGGCGTCCGAACAGCCTACGTACATCGCATCGGGGCTCTGGCCCTCGCTTGCCAACTTGCTGAGGAATTCCCGATCGCTGGCCTGGGAATCGCGGCGAAACGCGTCGTGACCATCCAGCAAACGGCGGGGCGAGGATCGCGGCACGGAGGCTCCCGGGGAAGTGCAGATCAGGCCACGCCGGCCTCGCCACGCTCCGACTCGGGACGCTACCTGCCATGAGGCGAACGGTCAATCTGGCTGGGGATTTCGTTCTCGTATCAGCCGCTCTGGGCCTTGCCATGCGAGCGGCCAGGAGGCTGGCGGCACGGGCCAGGCTCCGATTCTCATGGAAACGTGCGCAACGGACTTGACGAAGTGCGCGCCTTCGGGTATTCGCCCGAATGAAAGTGAATTTCAATTTCACTTTCGCCCCAAAGGGACTCGATCCGCTTCTCCCTCCTCGGTCGCTGCATTGTGACCACTGCCCCAGGAGCTCCCCGATGAATCCGCTCGCCACCCTCAGCCGCTGCTTGGTCCGCTGCCTCGTCTCGCTCGCCGCACTCGGCCTCGGCCTCTGCGCTGCCCTGCCCGCCCAGGCCAACCAACGCCACTTCACCTACACCTACGAGACCGGCGTCCTGCCCAAGGGCGCCATCGAGATCGAGCCGTGGACGACCTGGCGCTTCGGTCGCAACGAGTTCTACAACCGCTTCGACGGGCGGGTCGAACTGGAAACCGGCATTGCCGAGAACCTGCAGGCCGCCTGGTACATCAACTACGGCGCGGTGGCCCAGGACACCATCGTCGGTGGCGTGCGCACGCGGTCGACGACGTCCGAGTTCAAGGGCATCTCGTCTGAGTGGAAGTGGAAGCTCAGCGACCCCGTCGCCGACGTCCTCGGCAGCGCGCTGTACCTGGAGTTGACGGGCGGCCCGACCGAGGCCGAAGTGGAGGCCAAGGTCCTGCTCGACAAGCGCTTTGGCAACTTTCTCGCCGCCTTCAACCTCGTCGGTGAGTACGAGTGGGAGTTCGCGGGCACCAAGGGCGTCAAGGAGACCGTGATCGAGACCGACGCGGGTCTCGCCTACTTCCTCAACCACGGCTTGTCGGTCGGCATCGAGGCGCGCACCCACACCGAGATCGTCGACGGCGAGCTCGAGCACACGGTCCTGTTCGCCGGCGCGACGGCCAGTTACGCGCAGGACAAGTGGTGGGTCGCAGCCACCGTGATGCCGCAAATCGCCAACTTCGGCGGTGCGCACCACGACGAGGCCGGCGCTCCGCACAGTGACAGCAACCTCGAACTATCCGAGCACGAGAAGGTCGAGGCCCGCATCCTCTTCGGCGTCCACTTGTAGGCACCACCTCGCAATTCGGGGGAATTCCCGGTCACTGGCCTGGGAGTCGCGGCGAAAGGCGTCGCGACCATCCAGCAGCAGGATGCAGACAATCGTTCGGCAGCGAGCGCCCAGCAAGTTCCACAACACCGACATCACACCAAGAAATCAAGACTTGACGGGATCTGCGCGCCGGCGTACACGTCGCGGTCGGGCAGCAAGACGGTGGCGCGAGGCTGCCGACGGCGGCAGTGGAGCGCGATGGTGGCGGGGCTTGGGTGGCGATGATTCCGGCAATAGGCCCTGGCAAGTGGGCGACAGCGCTGCTTCTGTGCAGCCTGAGCGCAAGCCTGGCATGCCAATCCCAAGACCGGCACAGCAGCGCTGAAACCGAGCGCGGCGGCGCCCCTTCACACGCGCTGGCGCCGGTGGTTGCGTCGCCAGTGCCAGTGGTTGCGCCGGTGGCTGCGCTGGAACCGCGTGCCGTCGAATCGACCAAACCAGCTCGGCCCAAGCTGCAAGTGCTGGTCAGCGAGGGCCCATCGGACGATCCTGACGGGCGACTGCTGGCCGGCTACGAGCGCCTGGGCAAACCAAGGAATCACGAACGCGTCGAGGTGAGCACCGATCGAAATGCGGCGGAGTTTCCGGGCTCGGTCTCCAGCGCCCGGATCGGCGGCGTGGCAGTCGCGGCCGGCGTGGGTGCGGGCAAGGCGCGGGCCATGGAACTGGTGCTGCGCCTGCAGAACCAACGGACGCCATTTGCCACCTGCATCGGCGACGCCAGCGGCGCTACCGGCTGTGGTTGCGACGATGTGATTCCGTATGCCTACATCAGCGTGTCGCATGATCTGCCCGCCAAGACGCGCCTCGACCAGGCCAAGTTCCTCTCGTTCTGGGCGCGCAGCGAGCAGCCGTTCCAGTTGCACATGGTCCTCAGTTGCTACGTCGAGGCACGCCCCGAGGCCGGCTATCTGGATGCGGCCCGGACCAAGATGGATCCTTGCTGGCAATCGCCTAGGGTGGAGCTGAACCTACCGGATCCCATCGACATCCGCGGCGACGACCAGTGGCATCGCTACCAGGTGCGCATCGACGATCTGCCACCTGGCGAACGCGTGTTCATGAGCGACGGCGGGCCGGTGGTGTGCTCGCTCGACAACGTCGCCCAAGTCGCCTACGTGCTGAAGAAGAGCCAGCCGCCGGAGCCGGGCGAATACCCCGAAGACAAGGGCGTGATCTTCTTCGACGACCTGCAGGCCCTGGGTGTGGTAGTACGTCCACGGCAAGTCCCACAGCCCTAAGCGGATCAGTAGAACTCACGCCTCAATCATCAAAAGGGTACGCAGGCGCGAGCTTGCCCAACTCCCGATACTCGGCCGCCGCCGCGTCGTAGAGCATCCGCATCGACAACCCCGTCCCAGCCTCGGCGGCATACATCGCCCCGCGCAGCACCGCATTGCGGACATGACCACCGCTCAGTTCGAACACCTCGCCCATCCAGTCGACGTCCAACCCCTCGTCATCTTGCGGCATCTCGCGCGGCAACAGCACATCCCACAGCTTGGCGCGCTCCTTGGCCGAGGGGAACGGGAACTGCACTCGGAACCGCAACCGGCGCAAGAACGCCTCGTCGATGGACGACCCCAGGTTGGTGGTCAGGATCACCACGCCGTCGAATTCCTCCAGCCTTTGCAGCAGATAGTTCACTTCCAGGTTGGCGTAGCGGTCGTTGCTGCTCTTGATCTCGGTGCGCTGGCCGAACAGGGAGTCCGCCTCGTCGAACAGCAGCGCCGCGCCCACTTGCGAGGCCTCGCTGAACAACGCGCCCAGGCGTTCCTCCGTTTCGCCGATGTACTTGGACATCACTCGCGAAAGATCCACGCGGTACAGTTCCACCCCGAGATCCTTGGCGATGAGCCCGGCCACCATGGTCTTGCCGGTGCCCGAAGGACCGCTGAACATGGCCGAGAGCGCCCGCCCGGTGTGCAGCAGCTTGCCGAACCCCCATTCGTCGAACAGCTTGTCGCGCACCTGAGCGAACCGCGCCAGGTTCTTCACCGAGTCCAGCGTGTCCTTGTCCAGCACCAGTTCCGCCCATGAAGCTGCTGAATCTACGCGAGATCCATACTGCCGCAAGCGGCTCGTGGTCGAGGCGGCGCACGCCATGCGCATTTCGCCCTCGGTCGGCACCGCGGTCTCGGCAGGGCCTTCGCGTTTGACCAGCGGCAGCTTCGCCACCCCCTGGGCCGCCCGCAACTGCGCCCGCTGATCGGCATAAGCCACCGCAGCTACCGCCCTTTCCACCCCCAGACTGTAGGCGCGACCGGCGATGGCCAACTGCCCTGCCGCTGCGTCCGGCACGCCCGCGGCCTGCAACGTCGCCAGCAGGATGCGCTCGCGTTGGGCCGGGGTCTGCGCCGGCACCTCGACGTGCACCAGGCCCGCCTCGAGCGCGAGTTGCGCAGCGATTTCCGGAGCGACCGGGCCTTCGTGGGCCAGCACGATCGGCCGGCGGATGCGCAACAGACCTTCGGAGAGACGGCGCAGGCTGTCCGGTTGCTCGCGGAAATGACCCTCCAGGCGTTCCAGGTGGTGCAACAGCCAGATGTCGCCCGACAGCCTCGCCTCGGCGTGCAAGACCACAAGCAGATCAGAAGGTTGATTGCGCACCACGTCGACCAGGGGCGCGGCGTGCAGGCCGCGGAAGCCGACCTCGTGGCGTTGGGCGACCAGGGCCACCAGCGCCGGCGCTCCGAAGCCGGCCATGCCCGACAGCAGCACCGGTCGCCCCGCCGCCAACGCCGCGCTCAGCACGTCGAGCCAGGGTTCCTGCATTTCCAAGAGGATCGTCAGCACTTCCGATGGGATGCGCAACCGCACCGCATGTTCGTCCAGGGGCGATTCCGCGGCCTGCACACCGTCCAGGAAGGCCAGCAGCGCGGGTGTCGGTTGCACCGCGCGTCCGGGCGTCACGGCCACGGCGCCGCACTGCCGCAGCACGCCGCGTTCACCGCACAGCCGCCCGACTACGCCCGCGCCCAGCCCGCCGGAAGCCAGTGCATCATCGAGGAATTCCACTTCCGTCGCATCGTGTCGCCGCAAGCGCGGAGCCAATACCCGGGCGGTGTGCGCGGTCACCGGATCGAGAGCCGTCACTGCCACCAGTTCCAGGGCCAGGCGCGCAAGTGGGTCCAATTCCAGCAGTTCGCCGGCCAGGTCCAGCCGCGAGGGCGGCCGAGACTCGCCTTCGCCACGCTGGAGCACCGGCGCCGGCCCCAGGGCGAGCAGTTCGCGCAGGTGTTCGGTCGCGCGCTGCCGCTCGGTCGCCGCCGCCGGGGACACCTCGGTCGAGTGCAGGCCGCGCACCATCGCCAACAGCGACGCCTGCGCCGCGTCGGGCACGGACTCGCTGCCCGGCACGCCCACGAAGGTCTCGGGCAGCATCTGCCAGGCGAGGTGCCGCCACAGCGCGCGGGTCCGCTCGATCGACAACGGCGAAAGGATCGGCAACGGTTCCAAAGTGCTGGACTGCATCGCGGGCTCGGCTGGCTCGGACATCGGCGACTCCTCGGGGTCAGGTCGGGACAAGGGAGCCGGGGCGGACCTTGGCTGGGCGCGAGTATAGATCGGCGGCGGCGTCTGACCAGCAGCGGGCAGCGAAGGCGGCGCCGATCTCTTGGCAAGCGGGGGAGACCGCGGCTACGATGGTGACCATGCACGCAGACCCGCTGTTCCTTCCGGCCGCGACCTTCTTCCGCGACTTGCAGACCCGCATCGTGGCGGCGCTGGAAGCGCTGGACGGCGGGACGTTCTTGCGTGACGAGTGGACGCGGGACGACGAGGCGAACGACGCCGATCCGACTGGCAAAGCGCCAATCCTGAAGGGTTTTGGTCGCACGTGCGTGTTGGAAGACGGCGCGGTGCTCGAAAAGGCCGGCGTCGCGTTCTCCCAGGTGCACGGTCGCTACAGCGAGGCGTTCGCGGCGTCCATGCCAGGAGAAGGCCAGGACTTCTGCGCCACGGGCGTGTCCCTGGTGCTGCATCCGCGCAATCCGTACGTGCCCACCGTGCACATGAACTACCGGCGCCTGTCGCGGGGATCCTGGAGCGATCGGCCGGCCGAAGAAGCGAGTGTGACCGGGTGGTTCGGCGGCGGCTTGGATCTGACGCCCTACTACTTCGACGCCGAGGACGCCCACCACTTCCACACGACCAACCGCCAGGTCTGTCAGCCTTTCTCGGACCTGGTCGACTGGCGGCAGTTGGTGCGCGACTGCGATCGCTACTTCTTGCTGCCCCACCGCGGCGAGCGGCGCGGCCTGGGCGGCATGTTCTTCGACCACTTGGAGCAGCGCCCCGAACGCAGCTTCGAATTCGTCCAGGCCGCGGCAAACTCTTTTCTTTCCACGTGGTTGCCGCTGGCCGAGCGTCACAGGGACCAACCCTACGGCGAGACCCAGCGTGACTGGCAACTGGTCCGGCGCGGCCGCTACGTCGAGTTCAACCTGATCCACGACCGCGGCACCTTGTACGGCCTGAAGACCGGCGGGCGCACCGAGTCGATCCTGATGTCCCTGCCCAGACTCGTCAGCTGGCGGTACGACTTCCGCCCCGAACCGGGCAGTCCCGAAGCGCAGTTGCTGGACATCGTGCAACAGGGCTACGTGCCGCAGGGCCTGGACGGCGGACTGTGAGCGCGATGACTCCACAGCCCGACGCGATGGCCCGCTAGATGCGCAGGTCATTGCTTCTGCTGGCCGTGTGGCTGATCGCGCTGTCGGATGGGGCAGTGGCGACCGCGTGGGCCGAGGGTGTGAGCCTGCCCGCCCGCGTCCACGACATCGAAATCCGCGGCGTGAAGCGGACCCGGCGCGACGTGATTCTGCGCGAACTGGGCGTGAAGCCCGGCGATCTGGTGACACCCGAGCAGTGGCAGATCGGTGTCGCGCGGCTGTGGAACTGCAATCTGTTCAGCGATGTGCACGCGAACCTGGAGGCGCGCAACGGCCAGAACGTCGCCGTCGTGAAGCTGGTCGAGCGGTGGACCCTGAATCCACGCATCGGCGGTGCGTACGGCGGCGACGCCTTCTGGCTGCAACTAGGCGCGGGCGATGCCAACTTCCTGGGCCGCTACGTGGCCGTCGACGCGGTGTATGAACGCTTCAATCATTACAATGGCTTCATCCTGGCGTTCCGGGAGCCTCGCCTGTTCGGGCGCCGGCTGGAATTGAGCGTTGCGGCCGAGCGAGTGGTGCGGCCCCGGCCCGATTTCGTCGATCGGCGCCTGCACGTCCGGGCGGAACTGAGCACGCTGCAAGTACGGGATCGGATTCGCTTCGGCGGATCGTTCGACGTCTACCAGGCGGATTTCGTGCAACCGACCGAATCGAGCGAGCTCAACCTGCCACCGCAAACGCGTGGGATCTTCACGGACTTGGGATTGCGCGTGGGCCGCATGGATCTGCTGCGCAACCGCCAGCAAGGCTTCACGCTCGAATTGCGGCCCGGCGTCGGCGTGAACAGCCGCGAACACCCGTTGTGGGGACGCATTTCGCTCGAAGGTCTGGCGTTCTGGGCGCCGCGCGAGCGCTGGAACTTCGCCATGCGCATGCAAGCTGGCGTGATGACTGCGTCCCCGGACTTCACGCGCTGGTACCTGGGCGGCCTGAACCACATCCGCGGCTACGTGGACAACCACTTCCGCACCGGCAACTACGTGCTGGCCAACCTGGAAGCGCGGCTGGTCATCTTCGATTCCGAGTGGTTCGCGGTGATGCCGGCAGTCTTCATGGACGGCGTGGCCGCGCGCGACGACCTGCTCGGCCGCACCGGCGGGCTGAGCCTGGGCGGCGGCGTGCGGTTCATGGTGCCAGCTTTCGTGCGCACCGGCCTGCGCGTGGACGTGGCGCTGCCGATGGTAGACAAGCCGTGCGCGAGCACGTTCTGCCCGGGCTGGAGCCTGGGGGTTTACCAGCTGTTTTACTGAGGGTTTCGGCGATCGATGTAGGGGCGGGCTTCCCAGCCCGCCCTCCCATGCGCTGGCGTCAATCTCGGGATCGGGATCGGGCTCGGGATCGGGCTCGGGCTCGGGTTCGGGCTCGGGTTCGGGCTCGGGCCCGAGTCTCGATCTTGCCGTGGTCACCGCTCCGGTTCCGGCTCCGGTTCCGGTTCCGGCTCCGGCTCCGGCTCCGGCTCCGGGCAGGGACGTCCGCTCCCTGCGGTCGCTACACGCCCTGCCCGTTTTCGAGGAATCGGAGCTATCCGCTCCTCGCCCCTCGAAAACGGCTCCGGGTTCCGTCTCGGCAAACCCATTAACCCTAAAGCGAAATCACAATCAACCCCGACCGCCCCACCTCCGGCTTGCCGGCTCCACCCTTCTGGATACCCAGACCGCCGCTGCCGGCATTGCCCTGATAATTCGCCGCGCCTGTGCCGCCCGGCACCTCGAACACGCCCGCCGCGCTCTGGATCACGCTCACGGTCGCCGCAGCCCACGACGAGCCGCCGCCGCCGCCCGCGCCCGAGTACGTGTACTTCGCCGAGCCGCTGCCGCCGCCGTACCAGCCCGCGCCGCCCGCGCCGCCGCTGCCGTTGCCGATGCATGCGGCGCCGCCCTTTTCCGAAGTTGCCTGGGGTCCCGCTGTGCACTGGTAGCCGCCCGCGCACGCGCCGCCCGCGTTGGCTGCCCCGGGCAAGCCGTTGGCTTCACAGCCGTCGTACGCGCTCTGGTCGTTCTGCTTGCCGCCCGCGCCGCCCTGGGTCTGGGTGCCGCCGCCACCGCCGCCCGAGTTGGTGTTGTACGCGTTGTTGTCCGTGCCTGCCTGGGCTTCCGCGCCGATCGCGCCGCCGCCACCGCCCGCACCGGACTGCGCGCTACCGATGCAACCCGAGCAGCCGTCCACGCCCGCGCCGCCGCCACCGCCCACGACCACGATCGGCGCGCCGTTCTTGCTGACGTAGGAGGCGCCGCCGCCGCCGCCCGAAGTTCCGCCGCCCGAAGCCACACGGATCTCAATGGAATCTCCCGCTTGCACCGAGACTGTCGCCTTCACGTAGCCGCCAGCGCCGCCGTTGCCCGGCCAGCCGCCGCCGCCGCCGCCGCCCCATAACTGCAGCGTCATCACCGCGGCATTCTTGGGAATGGCGCGGGTGACGACTTCACCACCGGTCGCGAACACCGTGGTGCCCAAGCTGAACTCCGTGCCACCGCAAGTGCCGACGTTGCACGCCTCGGTCTTGTCGAGCGCGCCCTCGCAGACCTTGCCGCCGCATGATGGCGCCGGGTTGGTGCAAGTACGTGTGCCCGTTCGGGTTCCATTGCAGCCGGAGCTGCACGCGGACCAGGTGTACTCGCTCCAGCCGCCGGCCACCGCCGTGCAGGGTTGCGTGCACTTGCCGCCGTTGCACTGCTCCCCTTTCGCGCAACCGGTCGCAGCTTCATCGATCTGGCCGTTGCAGTCGTTGTCGATGCCGTCGCACACCTCGACCTTGATCGCGACCAGGTTGCACGCGCCGATGCCCTGCGGGCCGCAGATGCGCACGCCGGGGCATTTGCCGACGACCTTGCCGGCGAGGTTGGTCTGTTCCGCAAAGCAGTCGGTCGAGACGCCGCCGGCCTTGGAGGCTTGCGAGCAGGTGCAGGTACCGAACGCCAGGCTCGATCCCGCGGGCGGCAACTTCACGCATTGCAAGGCCTTCGGGCCTTCGGGCGACTGGGCCACGAGGCAGCCGTAGCCGCCCGGGCAGTCCACGTCCGCCTTGCACGGGGCGCCGCAAAACCGGCCGAGAGTGCCTTCGTCGACGCATAGTTGGCCGCTGATACCGCTGGCGTCGCAGTCCTTGGTCGCATTGCACGGCTGGCACAACTTGCCCCAAGCCGGTACGCACGCCTTCTTCTCGGGGTTGCCGATCGAAGCGCACATGTAGGCCGTCGTGCAGCCCTGCCCGCAGTCGAGTGCGCAACGCTTGCCGTCGGGGGTGTCGATGCACAGGCCGTCGGTGCAACCATTCGCTGCGGAACAAGAACAGCCCGGCGCGCCCGGGCAGGTGGTCGCTGTGTCGGGCGCGGCATCGGCGGGTTCACTGTCGGCGCTGTCGTCCATGGCAGCGCTGTCGGCGATCGCGTCGGTCTTGGCCGCGTCGGCCATGCCCGTGTCCGAATCCGCAACCTTGCTGTCGACATGGCTGCCGACGTCGAATTGCAGACCTGCGGTATCGGCGCTGGTGGATCCGGCTGCGCTGGTGCCGCACGCCGCTACCCACAGGAATGGAACCAAGAGAAACCATTGCCTTGCATTCATGCGCGTCTCCTGTCGACCTGCGCGCGAGCCCTGGCCCGCCATGCGCTCGAAGTCGGCGTGGTGCCGCGTACGGCAAGCCGCGGCCGGAGTCAAGCCGGAGCGGTCCTCGAAGTCGACGCGAATGACTACTGCGCCGCCAACACCGCCCCCGCAAACTCCAGCCAGCCCTCGCAAGCATCCGCCACCAGCACCATCGGCAGTTCCGGGATGTACGCCTCCTGGCCGCGCACCTGCCCCGTGCCCGCCGTCAGCCCGAAACGCCCGTGGATCCACAGCCCCGCATCGTTGGGCGCGTCGCCGATCGTCGCCACCGCGTGGGCCGGCACGTTCAGCCGACGCGCAATCTCCAGCACTCCCAGGCCTTTGTCCGGCACGTGCTCCGAAAGGTGGATGTGCACGTTGGACCACACCAGGCTCAAGCCGTGTTCGCGCGCCTGGTTGCGCAGCAGGTCCAGCTCGGCATCGTCGCGACCCTCGCGCAGCCACGCCAGGTCCGCCAGCCGGCAGAAGTAGTCTGGCGCCAGTTCCCACGGCCGCCCCGACTTACCCAGCACTTCGGCCACTGCCAGCAACCGCTCTCGATTCGGTGCCTTCTGCAGGTACTCGACGGGGTGGTCCGGAGTCACGAACGTCGCGCCATTCTCCGCCAACGCATGCCGCACCGCCGGCAGGTAGCGCGCCAACCCCAACGCCTCGCCCGCCGGCCGTCCGGTCACCGGCAGCACCTCGACGCCCGCGACCTTCAGCGCCGCGAACATCTCCAACACGCGCGGGTCCAGCCGACCGCCTTCGGGCTGCCCCACCGCGCGCGTCAGGGTGCCGTCGATGTCGGTGGCAATCAGGCGAATCGCCGCCAGCCGTTCGTGCGCCACGGAATCTAGCGGTTGCATGGTGTTGTGGGTCAGGGTCGCGTCGGGCATGGGCTCGCTCCGGGGTGAAAGTGGCGGTGTCGTACCACGCAGCAGCAGCGACCGCCACCGGCCCGCAAGCGCAATCTCAGCCGTGGGCGACCGCGCCGCGTTATGCTTTATAGCCAATTACTTGTGCGGCACTCGCGCCCCCGCTCACGCCACGAGGGACTACACTTGAGGACGAAAACGCCACGGAGGTCTGCCATGAGACACCAGAACCAGACGCGCCACGATGCCGCTGCCGATTTGGCCTCGAACCGCGACGACGACACGCTCGATACGCAGAACGACGACCAGGACGCGCTGGCTCTGGGACCGACCGGCACCGACGGCGTCATCGACGATCCAGACCTAGCCCGGGTATTCAAAGAGGAACAGAGCGGTCACGGCGAGCAGTCCGGGCGCGCGCACGCCTGGCACGAACTGAGGTTGCGCGCTGGCGAACACCTCGATCTTGCCTTGGCCGACTTGGATGCCAACCTGGAAGATGCCGTGTTCGTAGGCGAAGATGTGATCGCCGGCGCCGCGGTACAGCCCGATGCCAACGATGTGCGCGAGATCGGTCGGACCGTGGGCGTGAATTACGAGGACAGCGAACCCTTGGACATGCGCGAGAAGGTCGGCCACCGCGACGACGCGCGCTGGGAACTGAATCCGGCGTCCGCGGACGACTGGGCGCAGCGCAAGCACCGCGAGGAACGCGAGGAGCGCGAGCAGGCCGACGACAAGGAGTAGCTTGGCACACAGGGTCATGGCGCCTGCCCGTTGGACAAGCGCCCGGCACGCTTCTAGGCTACGCGCGGCGCCCGAGGCGGCTCCTTCAAGCGGTTCATGGACCAACGACACCACATCTACCTCGTCCCCGGCTTCTTCGGTTTCGCCAACCTTGGGGATTTGAAGTACTTCGCCCACGCCACCGACGTGCTCGAAGGCCAGTTCAGCCGTCTCGGCCTGGACGTCGCCGTCCACAGCGTGCGCACCTCGCCGACCGCTTCAGTCCGCAAGCGCGCGATTCGCCTGCTCGAGACCATGATCGACACGGCCGAGGGCGATGGACCCATCCACCTCATCGGCCATTCGTCGGGCGGTCTTGACGCGCGCCTCTTGCTGGCCGCCGGAGCCTCGCTGACCGAAGACCTGCCCGCGGACGAATACGCCGCCCGCGTCCGTTCGGTGGTCACGGTTGCCACGCCGCACCATGGCACGCCGCTGGTCAGCGTGTTCCTGACCCTGCTCGGTCCCAAGCTGCTGCAGCTGTTCTCGCTCGCGACGATGTACACCCTGCGTTACGGGCGCTTGCCGCTGGGCGTGTTGATGCGCATGGGCAGCATCCTGGTGCGGTTGGACAACGCGACCGGCAAGGATGCCCTGGACCAGCTTTACAACGAACTGCTGGCCGACTTCAGCGACGAACGGCGCACGGCGATTCGCGATTTCTTTGCCGAAGTGGGCCAGGACCAGTCGCTGCTGAACCAGTTGCTGCCCGCGGGCATGGACGTGTTCAACGCCTGCACGCGCAACCAGGCCGACGTGCGTTACGGCTGCGTGCTGGCGCGGGCTCGACCGCCGGGCGTGAGTTCGACGCTGGCCGCCGGACTTTCGGGCTATGCCCAGGCGAGCCATGCGCTTTACGCGGCGATGTACAATCTGTCGGCCCGCACGCCGCAAGACCGCGCGCCGATGCCGACCTGGGACCAGATCCAGGCCATGCGCTCGCATTGGGGCGACGTGCCGGACCTGCGCGCCAATGACGGCATCGTGCCTACGTTGTCGCAATTGCACGGTGAAGTCATCGCGGCGGTGCGGGCGGATCACCACGACCTCATCGGCCACTTCAACGATACCGAGCACGATCCGCCGCACTACGATTGGCTGATGAGCGGTTCCGGGTTCAAGCGCCGTGAATTCGAAGGCTTGTGGGCCAGCATCGCCGACTGGATCGTCCATGGAGTCGCCGCCCAAACCGTTGCCGTGACCACGCCCGCGCCTGCACGCAAGCGAGCCAAGCCGTGAGCGACACGCCGATCCAGGTGCGCGTGCTCGTCAGCGGTCACGTGCAACGCGTGTCGTTTCGGGCGTATTGCGTCGAGATGGCCGAGCAGCAGGGCGTGCTCGGCTGGGTGCGCAACCTGCCGGACGGTCGGGTCGAGGCGGTGTTCCAAGGCACGCGCCACGCCGTGGACAAGCTGGTGCAGTGGTGTCGGCACGGCAGTCCGCACGCGAAGGTGACGGGGGTCGAGGTCGATGTCCAACCCATGGAGACCTTGGAAGGTTTCGCTTCACGGCATTGAAGCCTCGACCTGCTACTCCGCCAACCGCGCGCTGATCCAAGCCTTCACGTCCGGATGCCGCGCGCGCGCCAGCCTGACCGCGTTGACCGGATCCGCCGGCGCTTCGATGCCCACGTTTTCCTTCAGCCAGGCGCGGTAGGCCAGCGGGGCCTTCTTGGTCGACTTGTTCGCCGCCGCCAGGTTCCAGTCCTCGACGTAGCCCAGGCCGTCTACGTTCAGCGCCAGAAGTCCGAGGAAATCCTTGATGTTGCTCGCCAGCACCCGCGTACCCTCGAATTCGCCGTCCAGGAACACCACCGGCGCGTTCTCGGCCGTCACGGTGTCGTCCTTCAGCCACAGCGCGAACGGGGACTGCGCTCCGTCGATGCCGAAGCCGATGAAATGCGACGTCAACGCCTCGTCACCCTGGAACCAGGCGTCCACGTAGTCCGGTGCAGTGTCCGAAAGCTCGAAGTCGCCGCTGAAGGACCCATCCTTGGCCTCGTCGAATTCGCACAGCTGCAGCAACACTTCCGGTACCGCTCGCTCGCCGAACGCCTTCTCGATCCCTTCCCGCTCCATCCATTGCCTCCCGTTTGCTGCCATCTAGCGACCGTGTGTACCTCAGTGTCTACCGGAAGTCGCCGATCAGTTCGAACGCCGCCCAATAGGCCGGATCCGCGTACGGCCGCTTGCCGGCCACTTCCATCCGCATCACCGCCAACTGCGCCTGCCGCAATGCTTCCAACGTGTCGCCGCCCTGCTTCAGCGCCGCGTAGAACTGCACCATCAGTTCGCTCGTCGCCTGATCGTCCACGTCCCACAACGAGGCGACCAGCGCCGGGGCTCCCGCGGTGGCAAACGCCGAGGCGATGCTGATCACCTCGTCGCCCGTGGATCGCCCGAGCTCGATAGCCGTCTCGCACGCGGAGAGTACCACCAAATCCGTGTGACCTTCGAGACCTTCGAAGCCGGTGATTTCGTCCACGGTCAAGTTTTCGCCCGCCATCTTCAGGTGGCTCGCCAGCGCGTCACGCGACAGGATGCCGTGGGTGGCAAAATGCACGATGCGGTACTGACCGGCCAGCGCGAAGAATTGGCCTTTGGTTGCCGCGCCTTCCAACAGCACGCGGGCATCAGGGAAGGATCCTGCGCGCACCCGGTCCATTTCCGCCCGCGCCCCCGGCAAGGTGCCGTCCGGATTGGCGAACGCCAGCAGCGTCGGCTTCTCGCGCACGCGCTGCTTGCCCAACATGCGGAAAATCGTGGTGGAGGACAGATAGCCAATGCGGAACTTCTCGATTGCATAGAGGGTATTGCCATCGGCATCGGTCGTCGCCAGCGCGTGCATCGGCAAGTAGTACAGCGGCCCGAACGGCACGAACAGGGTGGTTTTCGCCCGCGCCATTTCGGCTTCCACAGGTGCAATCAGCCAGGTGTACAGCTTCTTGGACAGCGCATCGGCATCCACTCCCGCACTATCGTCGGCCAACGCGCTGCTGCCACGGGTCTTCTTGCCGCCGCGCACGCTGCCCTGCCCGCCCACGGCGCGTCGCCAGTCGAACACGGCCTGTTCGATCTCGCCTGCCGTCACCGCCACCTTGAACGCGCGCGGCTTGTCGCGATCCTTGGACAGCACGAACGCGTAGACCGCGTCGACCGCGATGAAATACTCGACGACCACCGTGTCCGGCGGCAGCGAATCGCGCAGTTCGCTCAAGGATTCCGGGTTCACTGCCAACAGTGCATAGATCTGCCGGTGGTCGCGCTTGAGCCGCAGCAGCAGTTGGCGCAGTTCGCCATCGGTCGCCGCCGCCACCTTGGACAGCGCCTCGACACGGGGAACACTGCGTTGATCCGCGGGCTTGCGCATCTCCTCATCCAGCGCCTTCTTCGCCGCAGTCGCCTGCTGCTCGACGCTCTTCATCTCGGAAAGCGCCTTCTTCAGCTTGTCGTCCTGCGCCCGCAACCGCGTCGAGTCGAAGATCCGCCGCAAGTCGGCATCGCGTGAAAGTTCCAGCAGTTCCATGGCCCTCGTCACGTTGCCGGTACGCACCAGCAAGTCGATTGCATCCCGGAACAGGTCGCGCACCCGCCCGTAGCCGAACGCCCCCTCGCGCTCCTGGTCGTTGCCCGTGCGCGAAAGTAACGCCGTGACGGTGGCAATCGCCGACTCGTACTCCGCGACCGCCACCTTGTCGTCCTTGCCCGCCTCCAGCGCCTTGCCCAGCGCGTGGTGCGCCGCCCAGCGATCGTCTGAGAACTCCAGCTGATCCGCGATGCGCACCGCCTCGTTGGCCGCCGCCTTCGCTTCGTTGGGCCGCCCCGCGCGGGCTTCCAGCAACGCCACTTCGGTTTGGATGCCAGCCATGAACGGCTCGCGCTGCAACGTCTTGGCCAGCGCCGCCGCCTGCTGCAGGGCCTTGCGCGACCCTTCGAGATCGCCCAGTTGCGCGCGCACCCTGCCAACCTTGAGCCACGCGCTCATCTGGCCTTCCGGTTCGTTGACGCTCGCGTACAACGTCGCCGCTTGCATCAGCATCGGCAGCGCACCCTTGGCGTCGTGGGCCGCGTCCAACAGCGCCATGCCTTCGAACAGACGAGCCTGGGCGCGGACTTGCGTGGCTCCCAGGCGTTGGCCCAGATCGTAGACTTCGGCGAACCGCGCCAGAGCCGTCGGGGCATCGCCGCGCCGCAGCGCCACCGCCCCCAGCAGCAGCAAGCCGTTGCGCTCCTGGTCGGCGTCCATGACCTTGCGCGCGTCCCGAAGCAGTTGTTCGGCCAAGGTTTTGCACGGCGGCAGATCGCCCGACACCAGATGGATGTCCGCCAGCCGCAGCAGGGCCTGGCGCTGCAACCGCCCCACGCCGGCATCGTCTGAGAGTTTTCGGGAAATCTGCGCGAATTCAAGGGCCTGGGCCAACCGCCCTTCGCCCTGCGCCAGTTCTGCTAGATCGTGGTGGACTTGCGCGAGGCAGTAGGTCCGGTCCAGTCGCTCGCAAACTTCCCGAGTGTGTTCCATGGCCTTGCGCGTCGACGCCAAGGAGCCAAGTTGCGATTCGATGTAGGAGCGCTGCCGTTCGACGTCCAACGCCGCCAGTTCATCGCCGTCGGCCCGCGCCGCTGCCACGTAAGGTGTGATGAACGCGAGCGCTTCCTGCTGGTGACCCTGCCGACTCGTCACCCACGCGAGCAAGTAGGCGACGCTCCACTGCCGCCCGGGCACGTCCACGGCCTTGAACACGGCCAGCGCCTGTTCGAGCATCTTCTGGGCGCCTGCCAGGTCCTGGCGCCGAGCCGCATCCTCGGCCACTTCCCGCAACGTATCCGCGGCGATGCCCCGGCGCGCCAGTTCGCCCAGATCGGCTGCCGGCGTCCCGTTGCCCACGGTGCCCAGGGTCGCCAGCGTTTCGTGGAAGCGACCGAGGTTCAGCAACGCCCTGCCCAA
>CAYHHL010000105.1:16975-19196 GCA_964356325.1 uncultured Enterobacteriaceae bacterium
AGCAGGCTTGCCTCTTGCACCGCTTGCAGGTCCGAGTCTTCGGGCAAAAGCGCATGGGCCTGCCGCGCCGCCGTCACCGCGTCCTTCCAGCGCCCTTCGGCAGCCGCCACCCGCGCCAGAACCTGCAATGGCCAGGCGTATTTCTTGTCCTGCGCCGCCAGTTCCGCCTCGCGCCGCGCCGCCGCCAGGTCGCCCGCCTGCAGGTCCAACTTCGCGAGCATCTGCATGCCGTAGCCGTCATCGGGCGCCAGTTTCAGCCCCGCCTGCACAGCGGCGCGCGCTTCGGCCCAGCGACCCGCCTGCAGAAGCGTCCATCCCAGGGCCAGCCGCGCCGAGGCGAGTTTCGGTTCCAGGGCAATTTGCCGCGCCAATAGTTCGGCCGCGAAGTCCGGTTCCCACCAGGATCGTGCCGACTCCGCCCACGTCGCCAACCGCTTGGCGAGGCAGCGGGCATCCTGAGTCTGCGGGCACATTTTCGCAACGATGGCAAGACGTTCCCGCGCCTTCTTGAGGTCGTGCTTCTCGATGTCGCCGGTCACCCAGTCGGCCTGCTTGTCGATCTCCCGCAGCAGGGAAACGCGCTCGGGCCCCGCCTTTGCTGCGGAAAATTGCTCAGGCGTTGCCGCACGTTCGACGGCATCCCGGTAATGCGACGCGGCGCTGTCCCACTGCCTGGACGCCTCCATCACCGCCGCCAGCCCCATCGCCGCGTCGAACGACTTGGGATCCGTTTCATTCTTGCGCAGGTGCACGGCCCAGTCGCGCCAGGACTTCAGGTCTTCGTTGCGCACCGTGCCTGGAGCCGCCTTCTTGTCGGGCGCCAACAGCTCTTCGAAGATCTTGATCGCCTTGGCATACTCCCGCTTCATCACCGCGATGAATCCGCGGTACCGCGCGCACTGCTCGGGCTTGTAGGCAGCCTTCTCCAGCCGGCCGATCTGGTCGAGCGCCAGGTCGTACGCCTTGCACTCGTACAGCCGCAGCATCAGCGTCCAGCGTGTCGCCGTGTCGTCCGGATCCTTGCCCAAGGTCTCGCGCGCAATGCGGATTTCTTCGATCGTCTTGAGCTTCTTGGCCAACGCCTCGTGCCCTGGCAAGCCCTTGAACGCCTCGCGCCACGCCGCCTCGGCCTCGAAGAACTGACCCGCCGACGCCGCGCGATCGCCTTTGCTGATCAAGGGCTTCAGCTTGCGCTCGGACGCCTCTCGGAGTCCGGACGGCGTGCGGTTGATGATCCAGGTCGCGTAGGTCTCGACCAACTTCCAGTCGTGGGCGATGTACTTGCCGGGAAAGGCGCGCACGAACTCGAGAAACGCGCGCACGTCATCCGAAGTCGTGGCCAGGAACGCCTGGTTGAGCGTGCTGCCGTGGAAGCGTCCGCCCTCGATGCGATCGGCCAGCACGGACTTTGCCAGTTCAGCCTGCGCCAGCACTTCCTGGGCCATGGCGAGCACGACCGCGTCACGAAACGCCGGCTCGGGATGCGCAAGCAAATCGCCAAGAGTGAACATGGCTTGCGGCGTGGCCAAGGTACGGAACTGGATGTCGAGCAGTGCCAGCTCGAACAGCGGATCGTCGGCCAGTTCCGCCGGCGCGCGCACGACATAGTCCACGTAGTCGCCTACTTGCACAGGCGCGGTCACCAGGCTCAGTTCGAGCGTGGCGGCGTGGTCCTCCAGCTTGACGACGCGCGCGCGCGCCAGACGGATGGTCAGTTCCAAGACCGTGGTCTTGGTATCCGGCGCCGTGCGCACGGGATGCACAGCAAGGCTGGTGTCGTCCTGCCGCAACCCTTCGGCCTGGCCGCGTGCGATGACGACGTGCGTAGGATCGATGACTTTCTGGACTCGGGCCCCGGCGCCGTGCATGGCAAGCGTGGGCTTTTCGGCGGCCTGGGAGGGCAGGGGCAACCCCAGCACGGCGAGCAGCAGCCAGCGCGCACCCAGACGCCACCTCGACGGCAAGTCAGCGAACCAATACAGGAACTCGCGAAACATCCGCACCACCGGGGCAGGAAGAACCCAGGGCAGGCTAGGACCAAGGCGAGGGAATGTCCAACGCTGAGGCGGGGAGGCGGAAAGCTGAGTGGCGGGCGTGGGTTCGGTACCGGCCCCGGCTCCGGCCCCGGTACCGGCCCCGGCTCCGGCCCCGGCTCCGGCTCCGGGGTCGGGTTCGGGTTCGGGTCAGGGCAGGGACGTCCGCTCCCTGCGGTCGCTACACG
>CAYHHL010000106.1:0-7079 GCA_964356325.1 uncultured Enterobacteriaceae bacterium
CGTCGATCAGGGCGATGGGGCCATGCTTCAGTTCGCCCGCCGCGTAGCCTTCGGCATGGATGTAGCTGATCTCCTTGAGCTTGAGCGCCCCCTCCAGCGCGATCGGATGCAGCAGGCCGCGGCCGATGTACAGCGCGCTCGTCACGTTCATGTAGCGCCGCGCCACGTCGCGCACGTGCCAGTTGAGCTGGATGGCCTTCTCGACCTCGCTCGGCACCTGCTGCAGCGTCTCGATGAGCCGGCGCGCCTCCTCCACCGACAGCCGTTCCAGCTTGCGGCCCATGTAGATGGCGATCAGGTACAGCGCCACCATCTGCGTGGTGAAGGCCTTGGTCGACGCCACGCCGATTTCCGGACCCGCGTGCGTGTACACGACCTCGCCCGACGCCCGCGCGATCGAGCTGCCGATCACGTTGCAGATCGCCGCGGTCCGCGCCCCGTGCGCCTTGGCCTCGTTGATCGCCGCCAAAGTGTCGGCCGTCTCGCCCGACTGCGAAATCGCGATGACCAGCGTGTGCTTGTCCAACACCGGGTCGCGGTAGCGGAACTCGCTGGCCAGGTCGACCTCGACGGCAATGCGCGCAGCCTGCTCGAGATAGTGCTTGCCGACTTGCGCCGCGTGCCAACTCGTCCCGCAGGCGATGATGACGATGCGGCGGATGTCCTCCAAAGCCTCGCGATCGAAATTCAGCTCCTCGAAGAAGACTTCGCCCTGTTCAGCGGACGCACGACCACGGAAGGTATCGGTAATCGCTCGGCTCTGCTCGTGGATCTCCTTGAGCATGAAGTGCTTGTAGCCCCCCTTCTCGGCGGCCACCGCGCTCCAGGCGATGTGCGCGACCGGGCGCTGCATCTCCTCGCCGCTGGAAATCCGCGTGATGCGATGGCTGCCCGCGCTCACCACCACCATGTCGCCGTCGTCCAGGTACACCACGTCGCGTGTGTGGCTGATGACTGCCGGGATGTCCGACGCCACGAAGCGCTCGCCAGGGCCGATGCCCAAGATGAGCGGCGACTGCTGCTTGGCGGCGACGAACAGGTCGGGCGTGTCCGTGTGCAGCACCGCGATCGCGTAGGACCCGCGCACCTGCTTGACCGCCTCGCGCACTGAAGTCTCGAGATCCAGGCCTTTCTGGATGCCCTCGTCGATCAGGTGCGAGAACACTTCGGTGTCGGTCTCGCTGGCGAAGGTCCGGCCGCGCGAACGCAGGTGTTCCTTCAGTTCCAGGTGGTTCTCGATGATGCCGTTGTGCACGACCGCGACTTTGCCGACGACGTGCGGGTGGGCGTTGTTCTCGGTCGGCCGGCCATGCGTCGCCCAGCGCGTGTGGCCGATTCCAAGCTTGCCGTGCACGGGTTTTTCCACCAGCAACGCGTCCAGGTTGCGCAACTTGCCGACCGCGCGCCGCAAGTGTACGTCACCGTTGACGATGGCCAGTCCCGCCGAGTCGTAGCCGCGGTATTCGAGCCGGCGCAGGCCCTCGACCAGGATGGGAGCAGCCTCCTGTGGGCCAATATAGCCAATGATTCCGCACATGGTCACCTCGGAGTGCGCGCCTTTGCGACGGGGCGAGCGAACGGATCGCGGCGCTGCGCCTCGCTTCCGCACGCTGGCAGAAGGTGGCGCGAGCAACGCTGGTTTGTATCATACGCCACGGTATGTAACACATCCGGCCCGGGCGACTCCAGCGCCTTCGCCAGCATCGCGGGCAACCCCTGGCCTGCAACCCGAAACACTGTACGCCGATTCCCAATGCTCAGGCTAGCTTGACAGTCCAGCTGGACGACGGCAGAATCCCGGCAATTGGGGGCCAGCACAGTATTTTGCAGGTTCGTGCACCCGTCAGGATGACCTGGCGGTGGTTGTCCGCGTGCCACAGCATTTCTTTCCGACTCAATGACAGCAGGAGCATCGCCATGAAGCAGATTCAAGACCTCGTGCGCCGGTTGGCGCCACTGACGCTCGCCGGCGTCCTCGCGCTCGGCGCGTGCGACAGCAAGACCGAGACGCCAGCCGCAACCAAGGACGCCGCGACCGGCGACACCGCCGCGGATGCCACGACCACTGGAGACGGCGGCGCCACCGACGCGTCGAGCGACACTGGCGGCGCTAGCGATGCACTGTCCGACACGATCGCGGACACCATCGCGGACACGAGCGCAGACACCGCCTCCGATGCTCAGCCGGTCGACAGCCAGCCCGACGGCGCCGGTACCGACGCTGGCTCCGGACCCGATGTCAGCACCAACGACGCGATTGCCGGTTCACCGCCGTGCGACGCCTACTGCAGCTCGATCATGGCCGCGTGCAGCGGGGACAACGCCCAGTACGTCAGCCAGGAAGCGTGCGTGACCTACTGCACCAAGCAAGCCAAGTTCCAGGCCGGCACGCCGAAGGACGCCTCGGGCAACACCGTGGGCTGCCGCCAGTTCCACACCTCGCTCGCGGCCAAGAGCGTGGCCGACGCCAAGACCCACTGCGTGCACGCCGGTCCGACAGGCGGCGACACCTGCGGCACCTGGTGCGACAACTACTGCGAACTCGCGACCAACAACTGCACGGTCGAGAACAAGCTGTACAGTTCCAAGGAGGCATGCCCGGCCGAGTGCGCCAAGGCCGCCAAGACCGGCAAGGCCGGCGCCACCAGCGGTGACTCGGTGCAGTGCCGCATCTACCACCTCGGCTTGGCCGGCGTTGACCCGATGTCGGCGACCATGCACTGCCCGCATGCCAAGGTTCCCTCGGACCCCGGATCGCCGTGCAGCGACGCTGTCGCCCCCGCCGATCCGACCTGCGAAGGCTACTGCGACGCGGTGATGAAGAGTTGCACGGGCGATCTCGCGCAGTACGGCACCAAGGACGCTTGCCTGACCTACTGCAAGACCCAGGGCAAGTTGGCGATCGGCAAGGCGGGCGAAACTTCGGGCAACACCGTCGGCTGCCGCACCTACCACGCCGGACTCGCAGGCAAGGACGCCGCTTCCGCGCTGACCCACTGCGTGCACTCCGGCCCGACCGGTGGCGACGTGTGCGGTTCGTGGTGCGACAACTACTGCGCGCTGGCCAAGAGCAACTGCACGGGCGACAAGGTTTTGTACTCGACCGACGCGGACTGCGCGGCCAAGTGCGGCGCCATCAAGAACAATGGCAACGCCGGCGCCACCAGCGGCGATACCGTGCAGTGCCGCATCTACCACCTCGGCGTGGCGGGCACGGACGCGGCGATGGCTACGACCCACTGTCCGCATGCCAAGACGCCCGCTGAGGCCGGCACGCCCTGCACCGACCCCAAGGTCGCCAAGACTTGGACGATTACCACCGTCGGCTTTGCCTTCGATCAGCCGGACCTGGTCATCAGCGTGGGTGACAGCGTCAAATTCGCGCCGACTGGCATCCACACCGCCACCCAGGTCGACAAGGCCACCTGGGACGCGAACGGCAATACCCCGATGGTGGGCGGCAAGTTCAATGCGACGCCGGCCGCGCCCGCGACCGTGAAGTTCGATACCGCCGGCGACATCTACTACGTCTGCATCCCGCACGCGTCGGGCGGCATGAAAGGCAAGATCACCGTCAAGTAGCGCAAGTGGACCGGGGCGCGCAGGCAGTGTTTCAGCCCCGCGCGCCCCGGCCCTCGTCGTTTCCCTTCCGCTGAATCGGACTTTCTCTAGGCCGGCGCTGGCTGCCCGCCCGCCTCGTGGCCATTGACGTCGCCGGCTGACTTCTTCGCCGCGTCGCGCGCTTTCCTCTTGGCCACCCAGCCTTCGATGTTGCGCTGCGGCGTGCGCGACACCGCCAGCGCTCCGGCCGGCACGTCGCCGGTGACCGTAGTCCCCGCACCGACATACGCGCCATCGCCCACCGTCACTGGCGCCACCAGCTGGCTATCGCTGCCGATGAAGACGCCGGTGCCGAGCACAGTCTTGAACTTGTTCACACCATCGTAATTACAGGTGATAGTCCCCGCGCCGATGTTGCAGTCCGGACCGATCTCTGCATCGCCCAGGTAGGACAAGTGGCTGGCCTTGGCGCCCTTGCCCAGGTGCGCCTTCTTGGTCTCGACGAAATTGCCGACCTTGACCTTGTCCTCGAGCACCGTCCCCGGCCGCAAGTGCGCGAACGGCCCGACGTGTGCGCCGGGTCCCACGCGCGAATCCGCCACCACCGTGTAGGGCAGAAGATGAGCACCCGTGCCTACTTCGGCATCGGTCACCACACAGCCGCGATCGATCTGCGCCCCCGCCGCCACCGTGGTCCTACCGCGTAGTTCCACGTTGCCCGCGATCGTGCAGTCTGGCTCCAACCGCACCGTCGCTTCGATCCACGCCGACTCCGGCTCCTCGATCGCCACGCCCGCGAGCATGTGCTGCAGGTTGATGCGTTGCTTCAGGATCGCCGTCGCCAGGGCACATTCCGCCCGCTGGTTCACGCCTTGCACCTCCGAGCCGTCCCGCAGCAGAAGCGCGCGCCCCGGCTGACCCGACTGCGCCGCCATGCCGACCAGATCGGTCAGGTACAGTTCACCCTGGGCGTTGTTCGGGCTCAGCTTTTGCAGCGCCTCCTTCAGGAAGTCGGCGCGCACCGCCATCATCCCGGCGTTGACGTGGGTGATCTTGCGCTCGGTCTCGTTGGCGTCCTTGTGCTCGACGACTCGTTGGATTTGCTCGCCTTGCAGCACCACGCGACCGTAGCCCGTCGGGTCCGCCATGTCCGCCACCAGCAGCGACAGCAGGCCGCGATCGCGTTTCAGCAGCAACTCCTGCAGCGTTTCCACCCGCAGCAGCGGCACGTCGCCGTACAGCACCAGCACTTCGTCGGCGTCCTGCCAAACCGGCTGCGCGCACGACACCGCGTGACCCGTGCCGTTGGGATTGACCTGCTCGATGCACACCGGCTGCACGCGCCGGCCCGGTTGCGCACCCCATTGCGCCACGTACGCCTCGACTTGCGCGCGGCCATGGCCCGTCACCACCACCAGCTTGTCCGGCCGCAAGGCCTCCGCGGTCCGCAGCACGTGGCCGAGCATGGCCTCGCCCAGCACCTTGTGCAGCACCTTGGGCAGCGCACTCTGCATCCGCTTGCCCTGGCCCGCTGCCAGCACGACCACCGCCAATTCCGCCATATCTAGCCTCCTTTCCAGCCACGTCCGCGTTTGCGCCTGCAGATTCTGCCTGCTGATTCAGCGCGCGAACCGAAGCGGGCGAGCTGGACAGCGAATCGTGCGGGCCTTTCCAGCATTCCGCAACGGCCAGGGGCATTGCAAGGGCCCTGCGGCGCGTCGTCACTTCGCGCCGTTCGACGTTGCCAGCGTGAGGGGCGCGCGGTTAGACTCCCGGGCGAGCGATCCCCCGCACGGACACCCTTTGCGGACACGCTCTCGCGGTAATAGAGGCTAGACGGGAGGCTCGCGTGGCTGACGTACGGGTTTGGCTCAACGGCAAAATCGTCGATGCGGAGGATGCGCGCCTGCCGCACCTCACGCACTCCTTCCACTATGGTCTCGGCGCGTTCGAGGGCATCCGTTCCTACGAGACCAAGCCCGGCGTGGGCGCGGTGTTCCGGCTGCACGAGCACATGAAGCGCCTGATGGACAGTTGCCACCTGGTCACGTTGACCAAGGGCCTGCAGTTCGACGGCGCGCAACTGGCCGATGCCTGCGTCGCCACCCTACGGGCGAACAACCTGCCCGCCGGATACTTGCGGCCGGTGGTGTACATCGCCGCGGGTGCCATGGGCGTGGGCGCGGCGAACAATCCGGTGCACGCGATGGTCGCCGCCTGGAAGTGGGGCGCGTACCTGGGCGAGGACGGGCTGAAGAACGGCATTCGCGCGTGCATCTCGTCGTTCCAACGGCCGGGCCACGCGACCACGCTGACCAAGGGCAAGCTGACCGGCCAGTACGTCAACTCGATCCTGGCCAAGCGCGAGGCGGTGCAGAACGGCTACGACGAGGCAATCCTCTTGAATGAGCAGGGCTATGTCACCGAAGCGTCGGGCGAGAACCTGTTCATGGTGCAGGACGGCCTGCTGGTGACGCCGCCGCTGGGCATGAACATCCTGGCTGGCATCACCCGGGCGACCATCATCGAAGTGGCCTGCGACATGGGCTTGACGGTGGTCGAGCGGCCGTTCGCGCGTGACGAATTGTACTGTGCGGACGAGGTCTTCCTGACCGGAACCGCGGCCGAAGTGACGCCGGTGCGCGAGGTCGACGGCCGGCGGATCGGCAAGGGCCAGCGCGGTCCGCTGACGGCGGAGATTCAGGCGGCGTACTTCGACATCGTCTACGGTCGCAACGCGCGCTACGAGCATTGGCTGACCCGGTACGAACTGGCGGCACCGCTCGACGCTCGAGTGGCCTTGGGCTGAGCGAGTCGGAGGCAAGGCGTGGCGCTGTTCGAGAGCTTCGAGAATTGGACGGCCGCTGACTTCGACGCCTATGCCGAGGCCAAATGGAAGTCCAACCGCTTCAACTTGGAGCGCACGCGGGTCAAGACGCGGGTGGTCTCCCTGCTGGAGCAGGCCTTGGTGCGCAGCGGCGTGCCGGCGGCCGGTGTCGAGCTGTGGACCAGTCGTCACGAGCCCGTGTTGATCAACGCCCATGTGGTGTCGCGCCAACTGGTGCTGCTGACTCGGCCGATGGCGGCGCGCGAAACGCTGGAGGCGCGCGATCCTGGGCTTTCGGCGAGCGAACCAGACAAGTTCCACGCCCACGTCGGCGTCGAGATCCACCAGCACGGACTGGTGTTTCGGCTGGCGATTCCGCAAGGGGCGCGCGCCGCACGGCCGGCCTGGAGCGAACTGGCTGAGGCATGGCTGGCGCTCGCCGCGGATCACGCGCTGCAAATCGGCAGTGAACCCGCGGATGTCGACGCACTGGCAGCGCTTTGGGCGGCGGGCGAAGCGGTGGATCTGCGCCTGGAACTCGCCGTGACGCGCGAGGCGGCTATCGAGGGAGCGGCGGGAATCGACGATCTGGCGTTTTGGCTGACGCGGACGTTGCCGTTGCTGCAGGCGTTGTTGGACGTGGTCCCGGCGGAGGCCGACGCCTCGACCCTGAACCCGACCCTGAACCCGA
>CAYHHL010000106.1:7179-18918 GCA_964356325.1 uncultured Enterobacteriaceae bacterium
CCGACCTGGAAACCCGAGGAAACCCACGTAGGTAGAGACTTGCGGGAGGCTGAGCTCCGCGCGCAACGGTCGCCGCCGTTTCGACCCGCGCCAGCGCGTCAGGAAGCGCCGCGTCGTGACGAGCCGCGGCGCGATCCGCCCCGACAGGACCTGAGCCGCCACGATGGGCCTCGCCACGAGGGACCGCGCCGTGACGCGCCCCGTCCGGACATGCAGCGGGGAGGTCGCCCATTCGAACTGGCGCCCGAACCAAAAAAGCCAGTGGCGGCAACGGTGTTGGGGCCGGGCGCACGGGTGCGCCTGACGTCGGGACTGTTCGCGGGCAAGTTCGGCACGGTCACAGAAATCCGCGGCGAGGACGTGCGGGTCATGCTCGGGCTGATGGCGGTCAAGGTCGGCAAGAGCGACCTGCAACTGGCCTGAACCGGGGCTGAGCATTCGGCCTTGCCTGCCCCGTTGGCCCCTGCTAAGGTCGGCACCGTGCGCCTGTGATGTGTTTTTGCACACGGCGGCGCGGACCTGGACCTGAGCGCGAACTGGATGCGGCAAGCCCTCGGGCACGGAGGCGATGTATGAACCGCGGCTTACTGGCAATCTGGTCTTTCGCAGTCGTCGCCCTGTTCGGCTGCAACGCGCCCGACATCCCGGTCACCGGCAAGGTCGCGCCCCATGCCGCCGATGGTCTGGAACAGATCACCATCGTCAAGGGTGTCGCGGGCAACCATCCCGGCTCGGCCGAGCATGTCATCCAGGTCCTGAACCCGTTTCCCAGCGACCACGGGCCCGACAATGAACTCGTGCCCCAGTTGCGGGGCGAGGATCTCCGCCCGGGCGAAAGCAAGCTCGATTTCTACGCGGTCGCCGCACCGGCAGGCACGCTCGTTCTCTATGACGACACGGGACCTTACGGCTGGCTGGGCGAATTGTACGCCGTGGCGACCGTCAACCTCGCGAGCCACTTCGGCGTGACCGCGCACAAGCCCGTGGCGCTGTACACGACTGGCGATCTCGCGAAGTACAAGGCCGTCGTCTACATCGGTTCCACCTACGACCAGAAGCTGCCGGTGGCGTTTCTGGACGACGTGCTTGCGACGACGGTGCCGGTCATCTGGATGTACGACAACATCTGGCAACTGGCCAACCGCTCGCCCAACTTCTACACGCGTTTCGGCTTCAACCCTTGGATTTTCGACACAAGTTCCATCACCAAGGTCACCTACAAGCAGCGCACGTTGTCCCGCGACGCCCTCAATGGCGGCGGCATCATGCAGTTCAGCCCGTTCAACCCGGCCAAAGCTGTCACCTTGGCTTCAGCCACGCGCGCGAACGGCACGACGCTGCCTTGGGCGGTCCGCTCGGGCAATCTGACCTACTTGGGTGAGATTCCCTTTGCCTACATCGGTTCGGACGATCGCTACCTGGTGTTCTGCGACCTGCTGTTCGATGCACTGGCGCCGACCACACCTGTGCGCCACCGCGCCCTGGTGCGCATCGAAGACGTCAGCCCGACCGAAGATCCGGCGGAACTGCGCGCCCTGGTCGACCTCTTGTACCGCAATGCCGTGCCCTTCAGCGTGGCGGTCATCCCCCTCTACGTGGACCCCAAGGGTGTCTACAACGGCGGCGTGGCCCAGAAAATCGCGCTGCACGATCGCCCGCAGATGGTCAGCGCGCTGAAGTACGCGGTCAGCCGCGGCGGCACCCTCATCATGCACGGCTACAGCCATCAGTTCGGCAACGTGAACAATCCGTATTCGGGGGTCAGCGCCGACGACTTCGAGTTCTTCAGCGCGCACGTCGATGCCAAGGATCAGGTCATCTACGACGGACCCGTGCCGGGCGATTCCGCGACCTACGCCTTGTCGCGCATCGCCGCTGGTATCAAGGAGATGCAAACCTCGGGCTTCCCCGTGCCGACGGTGTTCGAGTACCCGCACTATGCTGGATCTCCTACCGATTCCCGGGCGATTCGCACCCGGTTTGCCAGTGCGTATCACCGCGGCCTGTATTTCGGCGGTTCCTTGGGCCGCACGCCCGAGGACTTGAAGCACAGCATCGGCCAGTTCTTCCCCTACACGGTCACGGACGTCTACGGATTCAAGATGAAGCCGGAAAACCTGGGCAATTTCGAGCCCGTAGCGTACAACAACCACCCGCCCCGCCTGCCCGCCGACCTCATCAGGACCGCGCAGAACAACCTGGTGATTCGCGATGGCGTGGCCAGTTTCTTCTTCCATCCGTACTACGACCTGGCTGAGCTGGCCAAGATCGTGGCGGGCATCAAGGCAGCTGGCTACACCTTCGTGGGCATCAATTCGCTCTAGCCGAAGCCGCCGTCGCATGGCATGGTTGTGGCCCGCCGCGGCGCCGTGAGCCCGTGTGGCCTGGGTCGCCGAGAGGCTCTGGAACCGCATGCCGAACGCATCCTGGGACCTGTACTTTTCGCTCCTGCGCGGACTGACGGTCGCCACCGCATTCATCATCCTGATCAGCACGCTCGACGACTTTTTCATCGACGCCTGCTATTGGGGCCGACGGTGGGTCCAAGCCGTCGTGCGCTGCCGCCGCCCCGTCAAGGTTTCGGCAGACGATCTGCGCGCGCGCGACGAAGGTTTCCTGGCCATCATGGTGCCGGCGTGGAAGGAATACAGCGTCATCGCCCACATGGTCGAGAACACGCTGACCACGGTCGAGTACCAGAACTATGTGATCTTCATCGGCGCCTACCTGAACGACGCGGAAACGACGGCCGAAGTGGACCACATGGCGCGCCGCCATCCTGGCCGAGTGCGCCGCGCGACCGTGCCGCATCCGGGGCCCACCTGCAAGGCTGACTGCCTGAACTGGATCGTGCGCGAAATCAGTGACTACGAAGCGACGCACGGTATGCAATTCGCTGGCGTCATCCTGCACGACTGCGAGGACGTGATTCATCCCCTGGAGTTGAAGTACTTCAACCGCGGCCTGGACAGCCACGACCTGATTCAGATGCCAGTGTTGTCGCTGGACCTGCCTTGGCACGCCCTGGTCGCCGGCACCTACATGGACGATTTCAGCGAGTCGCACCAGAAGGATCTACCCGTGCGCGAGGCCCTGACCGGTCTGGTGCCGGGCGCAGGCGTGGCGCTGTGCTACGGCCGTCGGGCGATCCAGGCGATGATGGCGGCGCATGACGGTCGGCCCTTCAACACCGACACACTGACCGAAGATTACGATTTCAGTTTTCGGCTCGCGGCTTTGGGGATGAAGACGACCTTCGTGGGCCAACCCATCCAAGGCGCAGCGGGTTCACTGGGCTCGTGGTGGCAACGCCCGGCGACCGCCACAGGCCTGCTGGCGACGCGCGAGTACTTCCCCAAGACCTTTCGGGCCGCGTACCGTCAGCGCGCGCGGTGGCTGCTGGGCATCGCGTTTCTCGGCTGGATGCACCTCGGCTGGCGTGGCAGTGCGTTGACCCGCTACATGTTCTTTCGCGATCGCAAGGGTATCCTCACGGCTTTGTTCACCGCCGTGGCCTATGTTCTGCTGGTCCAGGTGCTCGTCCTGGCCGTCCTGCAAGCCTACGGGCTCGAACTGCCGCCTGGTGCCGCTGGCCGCGTGGTGCCGGACTGGCTGCGCCCGGTGCTGCTGGTCAATTCGGCACTGTTGCTCAACCGCTTGATCCAGCGGGTGTATTTCGTGACGCGGCTCAATGGCTTGCAGCACGGCCTGATGTCGCTCCCTCGCAGCGTCGTCAACAACTTCATAAACTTCCTGGCGGTCTGCCGCGCCTGGAAGATCTTTCTCGGCTTTCTGGTGACGCGCGAGTCCATCGCTTGGGACAAGACCGTGCACATCTATCCGGCCGCCGCCCCGTCGCCACTGGGTCGCAGCCTGATCGGCGACATGCTCGTACGATTCGGAACGATTACACCAGGTCAGCTCGATCAGGCGCTCGCCAGGCAACGAGTGACGGGGTTGCGCTTGGGCCAGGTCCTGGTCGCCGACCATCTGGTCAGCGTCGAAGCCTTGGCCGATGCCATTGCCGAGCAGGCCGAGGTCCCGCGCGTCAACTTGACCGGGATCCCGTTGGGTGCCATCGCCGACTGCCTGCCGCGTCACTTGATCGTGCGCCACGAGGTCGTGCCTTTTTCGACCGGGGAAGACAGCGCGCTGAACGTGGCGGTCGCGTCGGTGCCCAGCCCGACCGCCACGCAAGAGATCAGCGCCGCGGCCGGGCGCAAGATCGCGTATTTCATTGCTTGTGATCATGAAGTCGACGCCGGCGTGGCCCAGCTCGCGCGCAGCATGGCGATCGGTTTGGAGGCCGAATCCAGCTTGGCCGTCCGCGAAGAGCCTGCCCGCCTCGAGTCCACACCATGATTTCGACTGCCGCCGGAAGAGACGCGCGGGCTGGCCGTGCGGCGGTCGTCCTCGCGCTGAGCCTGGCCGCGCTTCTCGCCTCGACCACGCCGGTCCGGGCCGAGGATGCGCTGTCAGCGCCAGGGAGCGCCGACGCCGGCTTGAACGAAGAGCGCGCCAAGAGTGCATTCCGCCAGGCGCCGGAAAGCGTGTGGTTGGGTCTCATCTTGCTCGAACTCGAAATCGGCATCGGCAAGCTGGACGAAGCGCTGGTGGTCGCCAACGATCTGGTCGCCCGTTTTCCCAAGGATCCGCAAGTCTGGGCTCAGCGTGGCTATCTCATGTTCATGCTCCAGGACTTCAAGCAAGCGGTCCTCGACTTCAGCCGAGCCGTGAAATTCCCGATTTGGACCTCGGAGCAGCAACGCGGTTTGAGGTTTGCCTTGGCCGACAGCGCGCTGGCCGCCGGCGATCCCCTGCAAGTGTTCACGGCGCTGGAACCCCTGGACGGCCGCAAGGACCCTGGCTTCCAGATTCGCCTGGCCAAAGCGCTTTTGGTGACGGGAGGGCGCAAGGGCGCGGCGACGGCGGCGCGTCTGGCTGGCAGGCTGGCCGTGACCGCCGAGGATCGCGAGGAGGCCATCCAACTGCTCGCCCGCGCCATCGCGCCGCCCGAAGATCGCGGTGGCACTGCGCAATTGAACAAAGCCTATGCCCACTTGCGCCACGACGAGGACGCAGAGGGCTTGGCCGCCTTCCGCTACGGTTTTTCACTCGGCGCGGGCACGGCCATGCACTACGCGGACGCAGCGTACGTAGCCAAGCGTTTGGGAGAAAACCGAACGTCCATCTGGTACTTCCGCCAGAGCCTGGACATGAACGAAGTCGAGCAGGTCTTCGAAGCGCCCCGGGTGTTCGGCTTCCAGCGCGAGGTCGAGGTGCTGCAGCGATCCTTCGGCGGTTCCCTGGGTACGCCCTACACCGCCGGCGGCCTGGACATCTTGCAGGGCGGCGTCGAAGCCTACTGGCAGCCCCCGGTCATCGGTTATCGCGACGGGCGGACCGTGCAGATCTTCCTGCGCGGTTACCAGAGCTTCCGCAACGGTCCGACTGGACCGACCGGCGTCCAGACGGCGCAGGGCGGCCTTGGCGTGCGCTACAAGCCGTTGGTGACGCAAAACCTCGTGTTGACTGCAGAACGCCTGATTCCGTTGGGCCAGTTCGCGCTGGCCGATTGGCTCTTTCGCGTCGGCTACTCCACGGGCGCCGGCACCGATCTCAACGTCGCGGCTCCCTACTGGAAAACCTGGCAGGTCTACAGCGAGGCGGCCTACTTCGTGAACGCGCAACACCTGCTGGTCAGCGGCGAGGCGCGCTACGGCATCACCGTGCCCGTCGGGGTCGGCAGCCGCTGGACCTGGAACGGCTACCCTGTGCTGGCCGCCGATTTCGACAACCAGGCCGAGGTCAGATCCGCCGTGTCGGCGGGCGCAGGTCTCGGAACTCGCTATTGGTTTCGCGAAAGCCCGTACGACGCCCCGGCCAGTTGGCTCGACATCCACGTGCAGTACCGGCTGTCGCAGGCGGATCGGGCGCAAGGCCTGCTGGTTCGGGCGCTGTTGTGGTTTTGACCAAAAAGGCTGGTAACAAATTGTAATCAAAGCGAAAGTATGCCGTTGACAGACTCCGAGCCGCCGCATAGGCTGCAAATCCCATGCCGGCAAGGCGCTGCGACGGCGGAACAGGCATAACCTATGATACCCTCGCATGAAGTTGCCTCGTCTGAGCAGCCGCGGGCCCAAGCGCCGCCCTTGCCTCGGCGCCCGCTCATGCGCTACGCGATCGCCGTGGTCGCGCTGCTCGCCGCGGTGGCTGCCATCGCCCATGCGGCCCAGAGCAGCACGGCGGCACCGGTGAACTTCTCGGTGAAGGGGGGCAACGTCTCCGCCTGGAACGTCAAGGATGTCGCCAAGATCTTGGCCGACGCCGAGCGCTTGGGCCTCGACACCCTGACCGTTCCCGTGCGCGTCACCATGGCTTCAGCGACCTCGTCCACGGTCGCGATCGACCCCGCCAGCCTCGCGTTCGCCCACCAGATCGTCAACGCGGGCGGCAAGTACCGCTTCATCGTCGAACCGTACCCGTGGATCCGCAACGGCAACGTCGCGGAAACGGACGTGGATCCGGCCGATCGCGCAGCCTGGTTCACGTCCTACCAAGCTGCAGTCGTGGCGCTGGCCCGCGAGTTCCCGGCCGCGGCGGGCCTCTACGTCGCCTCCAATCTCATCAAAATCGAAGGGGAAACGCCGCGTTGGCTCGCACTCATCGGCGCCGTGCGCGCGGTGTTCCCAGGCAAGGTCATCTACCGCACGCAATGGTGGGCCACGGCTGCGTGGGCGCCCGAGACGATTGCCGCCTACCGGGCCAAGCTGGCCAACCCGTTGTTCGGCGCCGTCGACGTCATCGCCATCGCCGCGTACTTCGAGCTGAGCGACTTGCCTTCCCCCAGCAAGGATCAACTCAAGGCCGCCCTGCGCTCGACCACGGTTTTTGCCCGCGAGCAGAATGTCTACTCTGAGATCATGGCGTTCCAGACCAAGTGGGGCAAGCCGATCTTCCTGGGCGAACTGAGTTGCCCGGGCGTCGATCTGGGCGCGCAGAATCCCTGGAATCCGACGGTGACGGCGGTGAAGAACGCCGACATCCAGAAGAACTACCTGGCCGCCTACCTCGAGACCTTCGCGCTGGACTCTTCCAAGTTCATGGGTTTTTCCCTATTCACCATCGGTCATCCCACCGTCAACCGTTACGAGCTCGCGCCCGCCGCCGCCGAATTCATCCGCTCGTACCGCGCGCCCTGAAGGCTCAAGCCCCCGCGGCGATCCTGCCACCGTTCCGAGGCCTTGTGACGTCTACAGCCCCCAATTCGCCCGGATCGGCCACGCGCATCTGGCTGGTCATGGGCACCCGTCCCGAGGCCATCAAGCTGGCGCCGGTGATCCTGGCCGCGCTCGCTCGCCCCGAAGAATTCGCCGTACGCGTCATCGTGACCGGTCAACACCGTGAAATGCTTCAGTCCGTGCTCGACGTGTTCGCGATCCGCGCCGACGTCGACCTCAACGTCATGCAGCCAAACCAGACGCTGAACGGCATCGTCGCGCGGGTGCTGGACGGCCTGGATCCGCTGCTGGCCGTGGACCCGCCCGAATGGCTGGTGGTTCAAGGCGATACCTCGACGGCCCTGGCGGCTTCGCTGGCGGCCTTCCACCGCGGCGTCCGCGTGGCTCACGTCGAAGCTGGCCTGCGTACGGGAGATCTGGCATCGCCCTTTCCCGAGGAACTGAACCGGCAACTGGTGAGCCGCTTGGCCACGCTGCATTTCCCGCCGACGCGGTGGGCGGCGGACAACCTGCGCAGTGAAGGCGTGGCCGATTCCCACAGCCTCGTGACCGGCAATACCGTCATCGATGCGCTGCATTGGGTCCGCACCCATCGACTGCCCTCTTTGGATCTGGCGCTGCGCTTCCCTTCGCTCGACCTGCGGCGCCGCCTGGTCCTGGTCACCGGCCATCGCCGCGAAAGCTTCGGCGCCGGCATCGAGGCGATCTGTGGCGCGCTGGTCGATCTCGCGCACTTGCACGACGACATCACGCTGGTCTATCCGGTCCACCTCAATCCGCACGTGCGCCTGCCGGTCAACCGGATGCTCGGGCCGTTGCAGGAGGCTGGCCGCATCGTCCTGCTCGAACCGCTGGACTACTTGGATTTCGTGGCGCTTCTAGACCGCTGCCACATGGTCATCACCGACTCGGGCGGCGTGCAGGAGGAGGCGCCAGCGCTGGGCAAACCGGTCCTGTGCACGCGTTTCGTCACCGAACGGCCCGAGGGTGTGGAGGCCGGCGCGGTGCAACTCGTGGGCCCGGATCGGCACGCCATCGTCCAGGCCGCGGGAGTGCTGCTGAACGATCGGCAACGCTGGGCCGACTGTTCCAAGGTGGTTTCGCCGTATGGTGATGGTCAGGCGGCCGGGCGAATCCTGGCGGCGCTGCGTCTTCGCAGCAGAGGGCGAGAAACACCTTGACTACGGTGGCGAACCGGCGCACTTTTGCGAGAACCCGGCCCGGGGCGGGCGGTGGAGCCGGTAGATGCCCGAAATCAGTCGTTTTCTTGGCATCGTGATCCGTATCTTCTACGACGAACATCCGCCGCCGCACTTTCATGTTCAATACGGTGAGCACAATGCCGTTTTTCGCATCGACACGCTGGAGCTGGTGAGAGGAAATCTGCCCCGACGTGTCCAAGCGCTGGTTTTGGAATGGGCTTTTCAGCACCGTGCGGAACTCCGGCAGGACTGGCAACTGGCCGAACAGGGAGAACCGCTGCTGCCGATCGCGCCACTGGAGGATTGAAATGGTACCGTTTCCAAAGCTGCTGAGCGTCGAGCCAAGACGGAACTGCCGACTTTTTCTTATGTTTTCTGACGGCGTCGCTGGCGAGGTGGACTTGACCGGATCCTTGCACGGCAGCATGTTCGAACCGCTGCGCGAACCAACCTACTTCGCGCAAGTACGCCTTGCCGACTACGGCGCACCGGTTTGGCCCAACGGCCTCGATCTTGCCCCGGATTCGCTGCATGATCGGCTGGTTGCGCAGTCATCGAAGCAGGCCTAAATTTTGGGTGTGAATCGCGGTCAGCGGTACGCCCTCGAACGTTGCGAACCGGCCGCCGTGGCGCGCGGGCAGGAGGCCCAACCGCGCGGGCCGTGAAGGCTCAACCAATCGCGGGCCCGCAGGTGGTGCAAGTGGCCCGCGCCGGTGCTGCATGTCGGGTTCTACGCTACGGCGCTCAAGGCGTCGCGCACTTCGAGCCGACGCAATCGCGCAAGTCCTTGAACTTGCCGACAGAACCGCCGGTCAACTTGGCCCCGCAAGTGTCCACGCAACTCATGTCCTTGCAACCGCCTAGGCAAAAGCTCGCCGTGCCGCAGCCGAGGAAGTCGCCCAGGCAAGCCAGGGATTCCTTGCCGCATTTGGTCGACACGCAAGAGGTCAGGTTGCCGCCCAACGTGCCACCGCCCTTGCTGCAGTCGGCCATGCAGGTCAGGCCGGTCTCGAACGGCGCGTCGCACTTGGCATCGCCACACTTGGGTACCGGGCAGTCCTTGGCACAAGTGAAAGCGTTTTCCAGGGGAGGGCTGCACTGAGCGTCGCCGCACGCGCTGCCGCCGCAGTCCAGGGGGCAGGTCAGCGTCGATTCGAACGGCAAGTCACAATTCTTGTCGCCGCATGCCGGCACGGGGCAATCCTTCAGGCAGGTCAAGGCGTTCTCGCCGGGCGCGTCGCACTTGCTATCGCCGCACGCGCCCGCCACCGCGCCCGGACAGTCGCCCGCGCAGGTCAAGGCGGTTTCCCACGGCGTGTCGCAAGTCGCGTTGCCGCAAGCCGGAATCGGGCAGTCCTTCGCGCAGGTGAACGGGTTTTCGCCGACGCCGTCGCACTTGCCGTCGCCGCACGGCGTGGCCACGGGGCAATCCTTGGCGCAGGTCAAGCCGGTCTCGAAAGGTGGTTCGCACTTGGCGTCGCCGCACGCCGGGGCCGGGCAGTCCTTGGCGCACGTGAAGGCATTCTCCAACGGGGCCACGCACTTGGCATCGCCACACACCGGCGGCGCGGCGAGCTTGCAGTCGACGTCGCACGAAAGCTGTTCGGTCAGTTCGCACTTGCCGTCGCCGCACACAGTGCTCGGGGTGCCGCAGTCCTGCGCGCACGACAGTTGCTCGCCGAAGTCGCACTTGCCGTTGCCGCAGTTGCCGCTCTTGATGATCTGCACGCAGCCCTGTTGCACCGCGCAGTTGCCGACCGCGCCGATCGCATCCGAGGCGCCCTTGGGCAAGCCCTTGCCACAGTTGAGCATGCACGTGGTGTCGCCATTGCAGCCAGCCAGGCAGCCGACCGCGCTCGAGCAGTCGTTGTCGCCCAGGCAGGCGCCGAGCTGCTCGCTGCAGTTCTTGGCCAGGCACGCGGTCAACTTCTGGGTGTCGGTCTGGCCGACGTCGGGACTGGTGATCGTGTCGGGCGGTGTTGCCGGCACGTCGGGCACCAGCGGGACGTCCTCGGGCGCTGGTACGTCGAGCGGCACGTCGGCGGCTGCGTCCTCGGCGGCATCGGCGGCGGTGGAATCCGCGCTGCCATCGGCGCCGGCACCGTCAGCTAGCATCGCGGAATCGCTGGTGGTTGTGTCCGCGGCCGCCTTGGCCTTGGCCGGGGTGGAACTCGCGCCGTCACTGCAAGCCGCGCACAGCACAGCCAGGACCGCGAGCCAACGAGTCTGCTTGAGGTAGGTCACGAGAGCCTCCGCCGCAAAGGGCTGGTGCAGGGTAGCGACATCGGGGTGGAATTCAAGACTGGGTGCGGGGTCGGGGCCGGGGTCGGGGTCGGGGTCGGGTTCGGGTGCGGGTTTCGGCCACGGCCACGGCACCGGTTCCGGTTCCGGCCACGGCCACGGCCACGGGGACGGGCTCGGGTACGGGTACGGGTTCGGGTTCGGGTTCGGTCAGGCCAGCCGCACGGGTCGGCAACAGGCGATGACAGGCGCGGCCGCGCGGTAGGGTCTAGCAATTAGGCATCGCCTTGAATTCAGGAAGGGTTAAGTAGTTGCCGCAACCATTGCTCTCAGTCTCATCAAGAGCGGCGCTCGGCGCGGCGCTCGTCGCGCGCCCGCAGCTTCCGGCCAAACGAAATACCAACCTATCTAAGCCGGGTTGCAAACGCCACTCCGCGACGAACTTCGGAATGAGCGATTCCTTGATCAGGGTCAGCGACTGTACCCCGAAGATTATTGTGCTGAGAGCATGCCGACCTATCCCTGGGGGAACGCCCCGCCGGACTGTTCAAAGGCCATGGTAGGCATGGCCAAGGGTACCGGCACTTTGAGTTGTGTCGAATGGCCGATGCAATGCCACGGGGTCTTGCGCGTCGGCACGCTCCCCGGGTCGAGCAGTCCCTATGGCGTCGAGGACATGATTGGCCCCGATGTCGAACTGACCTCGGACTGGTACAGCGCAAACTGGTACAGGGTCTCGCCCAAGGACAACCCGCATGCCCCGCGACCGCCCGTCTTTAAGCAGGATGGTGGAGCACCTTACGTCACGCGTGGTGCGCACTACTGGAATTCGGCAGCGAACGTGCAGGCGTGGCGACGCTACACCTTCTCGGACTCGGCGAAGATCCGGTGCGCGCGGAGCCTGCCATCCCCAGGTGGTCCGTAGTCGTGGATGCGCAAGGGCGAGCGGCCGTAGCCGTGGCCGAAGCCGGGAACCCTTGCCGGAACTGGACTTGTGCCCGAACCCGAACCCGAACCCGAGCCCGGCCCCCACCCCCAGCCCCAACCCCGACCCC
>CAYHHL010000107.1:0-9675 GCA_964356325.1 uncultured Enterobacteriaceae bacterium
CCGGTCAGGGTCTGGCCCAGACCGTCGTGCAGGTCGCGGGCAATGCGGCGCCGTTCTTCCTCCTGCCAGGTCGCGGTCTTCGCAGCCTGCTCGTCGAGTCGCTGTTGATTGCCGCGGAGTTCCTGTACCGCTGCGGCGATGCGCGATTCGAGGGTCGTGTTCAGACCCTGGAGTTCAGCCAGCAAGCCCTGGATGCGCTGCTCGGCGAGGATCACGGTACCCAAGGGAATCCAACGGATCAGCCAGGCCAGACCGAGCGCGAGCACGCCGAAGCCCACGAACAAGGCCATGGCACCGCGCAGCAAGCGTTCGGTCGACATCGCAACCCAGACCGTGCCCGAGGACCCGCCGGACAACGCCAACGCGGCTCGAGTCCACACGACCCGAGGCGGCGCCAGAGCCAGGCTGGCGTCACCGTTGCCCAGATCCAGCGCCGGCCCCAGAGCGTCGACGATGGCGACGGCGCGCACGTCGGGGCCCGCCAGATGCCCCTGGGCGTGTTCAGCCAGCTTGATCGTGTCGTAGCGCCACAGGACGGGACGCGCGTTCACTTCCCGCTGCACGAGTTCGGCGATTTGCCCGGCCGTCTTCGTGCCGACGCTGTGCAACTCCGCCAAACGCAGGGCACACCAACCGAGCGGCGTCGCCAGCCAGACGATGACCAGGACCAGCACGGCCACCGGGCGCAAGCGGGACCGCAGGGCGTCGGACAATTCGAAGGGCGTCCTCACGGTCGGCCCCCGGCGTCGGTGTCTGGCGCGGGGGAGAGCGGAATGCTGCCTGCGCTGCGGATGACGGCGGCACCGCGTGGCGAGTTCACGCAAGCGAGCCAGCGGGCCGTGCGTTCGGACACTGGAGCGCGCACGACGAAAGCCAGATCCTTGGTCAGACGGTAGTCGCCGCGCGCCATCGCCTCGGCGGTCGGGGCCACGCCGTCGACGCGCAAGAGCTTGAGCGGCAAACCATCCGCTCGCACCGCGCCCGCGTCGACCAGACCGATCGCGCCCGGCGTCGCGAGCAGGGCTTCGTGCATCGAACGATCGTGGTAGAGAACCCGCCACTTGCCGCTTCGCCAGGCTTCAGCACTCGCGGCGGCAAATTCCGCTACGCGCGAGCCCACCGCTTCATGACTGGAATCGCCGCGTTCGCGCTGCAGGGGAATGATGGGCACGCCGTTGCGCCACGAAGTCCGCTCGCCGCGGAAGATCGCGACCAGTTGCTTGGGCGTCAACGCCTCCTCGGGCACGCCGGGATGCACTGCGAAGGCGATCGCTGTGCGTGCGTAAGGTATGATTCGATAGCCGGGTTTCTGCTCCGCCTGTCGCAATGGCCGCGAGACCAGCGCGATGTCGATGACGCCGTCGGCCAGCGCGCGGATGCCACCGGTCGAGCCCATGCCGTCGTCGATTGCGACCGGGAATTCCGCACATGCCGCGGCGAGCAGTCGGGTCACCGACAGATTGCTGCCCGAACCGGCCAGCAAGAGCGCGTCGCGCTGAGGGACGGAGGACGGAACCGACCGGGCCTCGAGCGGCGGCCGCGGACCACTGAGCCAGATGTAAGCCAGAGCGGAGGCGGCCAAGGCCAACGCGCCGATCAGGCCACCGGCGACCGACCAGAGCATGGCGGGCCGGAGCATCACCGAGCGGTCGAGCCATTCTGCGAGGTTGCGGGAGGTCAGAGGCACGTTCGCCTGGGTGGCCGAACCGTGTCGGCGCGGGTCGTGATACCAGCGTCGGGATGCATGGGCAACTCGGCAGGCTGACACATCGAGGCATGGGCACGGCGATATAGGGACATTCCCCTAGCGTGACCCCGGGGAAGGTCTGTCTGTGCAACCGCGCCTCACTGCAGCACAATCCCGGCGGGATTGAAAGCTCCAGGAGGATCGGTGCACCAGCTACACGAACTCGCGAATCGCCTGTTTTCGCGGACCGCACGCGCCACACTCACGCTTTGCCTGTTGCTCGCGGCACGGACCGGACAGGCGCAGGAACCAGCGACCGCGCTCGCCGCCGTCGATCCACCTTCCGCCGCGACGGCCGTGGAGTTGCAGCCGTTGGTCGTGACCGGACGCCGCGTGGGCCAACCGTGGCTCGAGGTCGACCGCAGCTTGCACCGGCTGGGGCAACGGCGCCTGACCGTCTTGCAGCCGCAGAGCGCACCCGAGGCCTTGCAGGAGACCGCTGGCGTACACGTGCAAACGAGCAACCGCGGTTCCGGTGCGCCCTATCTGCGCGGGCTGGTGGGACCGCAGAACCTGATTCTCGTCGATGGTATCCGCTTCAACAACACGACGTTTCGCACCGGGCCCAATCAGTACCTGTCCCTGCTCGACCCCAGCCAGATCGACAGCATGGAGGTGCTGTTGGGGCCGGGCTCGGTGCTCTACGGCTCGGACGCCATGGGCGGTGTCGTGCAGATCCTGCCGTCGGGCTGGCGCGAGGAGAACGGCACGTCGCTGCGGGCAGGCCTGCGCGGCGCGACCGCGGATCAGGCCGGGGCCAGTTGGGGAGAGGCTGGGTACCACAACGACAATCTGGCAGTGCTGGGCGGCGGCGCCTATCGCCAATTCGGTTCCCTGCGCACCGGCGGTGGCGCCATCGCGCCCGTCAGCGATTACCGCCAAGCAGCCGGACATTTGCGCGCGCGCTGGCGCCCCGCCTCCAGTCTGGAAATCACCGGCAACTGGCTGGGCGGGCGGATTCGCGGCGCCGGTCGGGCCGACCAGATGAATCAGGGTCGCATCAAGTTCTACGACAATGACAGCGACCTGGGCTGGCTCGACCTGCGCTGGGCGGGCAAGGGCAACGTCCGGCAAGTGCGGTTGACGGGATTCCTGCACCGGACCAGCGAGGCGGTCGACCAGTTCCGCTGCAAGATGGACAACACCAGCGCCGCGACCACCCGCAGCAGCGCCGACGCCTGCGTGGCGGCGAGCAGTGGCGCGCGCGACGGCGGTCACGACAGCTTGCCGACGGCGCCCGCACAACGCCATGAGATCACGAGCGACGACGTCCTCACACCCGGGGCATTCGCGACTGCGCAATTCGACGGATGGCAAGGCAAGGTGCGCGGACTCGCCGGTGCCGACGTGGCCGTGGACCGGGTGGCGTCGACCAAGGAAGAGCGCCGCGGCGACAAGACCCCAGCCTGGACGTGGACACCAGCGGCGCGCGGCAACTTCTCGGACGGCTCGCAGTTCACCACGCTGGGCGCTTTCACTCACCTTGACGCCGACTTGTGGCGCAGGGGCGACCAGCGCCTGATCGTGTCCGGCGGCGGCCGGCTGTCGCGCGTCTCGGCCCACGCAACCGCGGTGCCCGGAGTCGGCGACGTGGCGTACGACCACCTGGGCCTGGTCGGCTCGGCCGGCGTGCGCTGGCAAGCGGGCGCGACTTGGATGACCTATGCCAACTTCTCGCAAGGCTTTCGCGCCCCCAACCTGCAAGAGACCACGGTGTTGGGCAATACCGGCAGCAAATTCGAAGTGCCCAACGCCGACCTGCGCCCCGAAGCGAGCCATTCCTACGAGGCGGGGGCGCGCATCGACCACCGCGGCTTCAACCTCCACGCTGCGGCATTCGTGAGCCTGTTGCGGGACGCCATCGATGAACGGGTCGTGACCAAGTCCGAGTTCGCGGCGTTCGGGATCGAAGCGGCCGACGTGGGTTGCAAGGATCTGGCCGATCCGGCGTGCAAGCCGTTGCCGGTCATCCAGCGCGTCAATGCCGAGCGGGGCACGCTGTACGGGGGTGAGTTGACCGTGCAAGGCCCTGCGATGCTGGGGATGCGACCGTGGCTGAACGCGTCTCTGATTCGCGGGGAATTGCTGAACGCCGCCAGTACCGTGACGCCCGCACGGCGCATTCCGCCCCCGATGGGCGCGGCCGGCTTGCGCTACGAACAACGCGGACGGGGCTGGAGCGCTGAGGTCTACTCGAAATTCTCCCTTGCGCAGACACGCTTGCACCCCAGCGACGAGGACGATTTGCGCATCTGCGAGAATCCGGCCAAGCCGGGAACGACTGACAAGGCGGCAGGCCTCACCTGTTCCGGAACGCCGGGCTGGGCGACCGCAAACCTGCGCGGCGGCTACCGCTGGGAAGCCGTGAGGTTGGACGTGGCACTGACGAACCTGCTGGACCTTCGCTATCGGTACCACGGTTCAGGAGTGGATGCGCCGGGTTTCGGTGGCACTGCGACGCTGACGGCCGAGTACTGACCGGCGGGATGGCTACGTCACGGCGTCTTCTGGGCACCATGGATGTACACCGGCATCTGCTTGCCGTCGCGCTCGATCATCACCTGCATCGACACGTTCGGCCGTTCCAGCAGCGCCATCGCCGCCTTCATCCCTACCGCCGCCACCGCTTGACCCTCGATGCTCAGCACCACGTCGCCAGACCGCATGCCTGACTCCGCGGCGAGCGAGCCAGACCGCGCCTTGACCATCCGCATGCCATTGCCGGTTTGGACGAATCCGGCGCCCAGCACGGGACTGGTCGCGCGCGTCGCCTGGCTCGGCGCGCGCAGTTTCAGGTCGAGCCGCGTGTCCTGCTGCGCGAGCAACACCACGCCGGTCCTGGAATGCGGCGCCCACGAGTCGTGGACTACCGTGACCGTGGCCCGACTTGGGGGCAAAGCCGCCACGCGATACCGGCCCTCGGCATCGGTCGCCGTGGCGCCCAGCGTCGCGCCCGAGCCCGGTTCGAGCACAGTCACGGCAGCGCCAGCGGCTGGCAGCCCGTCGCCGCCCGTGACGAGGCCAGACAACCAGGCCTCGGCATCCAACCGGATGATGACGCCGCCATGGGTGGCGTCCGCGGAAACGACCATGTTTTCCAGCAGTCCCTGGGGCAGGTTGTCGGCCCGCGCGCGCAGGTCGTAGGCGCCGGGCCGAAGGGGCCCCAGGCGAAACGAGCCATCCGCCCCTGCCACGACCGTCGTGGCGGAATCCGTACCGACCGGTTCGCTGCCAAAACGTCCGCCAGACGCAACCACGGAAGCGCCGGCCACCGCGCGGCCGCTTTGGTCCTCCACCCTGCCCTCGATCAGACCGCCGGCGCCCATGTGCATCACGACCTCAGTGCCTTTGACGGCGGTCACTTGCGCCGATGGACCGTGGGCAGGGTGCAGGGCCTGCAAGACCGCGCGTCCAGACCAGTCGGGCGGTGGCTGCCAACTGAAGCTACCGTCCTCGGCGCTGGCGACGGTGTCGACCGGGCCGCTGTCCGGGCGGACACCGACCGAGGCACCGCCGACCGGAACGTCATGGGAATCGACGACCCGCCCTGCGATGCCACCAATGCGCGACAAGGTATAGAACGCCGAGGTTTCTCGATGAGCGGCGATGGCCACCTGCGCGCGGATCGCCTCGTAGCCTCTTGACTCCACAAGGATCTGCCACTGGCCCGCAGGCACGCCCTTCAAGGTCAGCGCACCGGACGCGTCGCACAATGCACCGAACGAATCGACCAGGATGCCACCCTGCAGGCGCGCCTGGCATGGCACGGGCTGGCCTTCCGGAGAGCGAACCGTCGCGACCAGATCACCGCCGGATGGAAAGTCGATCGCAATGCCATCGCGGGTCTGGCCTTCCTCCACGATGAAGATCTCGCTCTGGGCCACCGCGCCGTCGGCCAACCGGGCCTCGACCCGGAGCTTGCCAGGCCAAACTTGCGACACGACGAAGCGTCCGCTGGGCTGTGTCGTGCCAGCGTCCGTGCTCGCTCCCGGTGGGATCGGCCCGGTTGGCCCCAAGCCTGCCAACCAGCGCAAGGTGATGCGCGCGCCGCCGACCGAGGAGCCACGGGCTTGGACGAGGCCGCCGATCTGGGCGGGACGCATCAGGACCAGGGAGATGCGCAGCGGACCGCCACCGGCCGGGATCGCCGCAGTCACACCTGCAGCAGGGGTCGAAGCGAAGCCGGGTGCTTGGGCAGCGATCGCGTGGGCGCCTATCTTCAGGCCTGGACAGCGAAAACCGCCGTCGGGTAAGGGAGCAGCCGCGATGCCGTCGCAGGTCACCGTGGCCTTGGCAACCGGTCGACCGCGGCCATCGAGGACTTGCGCCAGGATCTCGCCGGTCTGCGGAGGCGCGGGCGGTTCGGGTAGCGGCGGGGGAGGTTCCACCACGACCACCGGCGCAGGCGGTGGCGCCTCCAGGAGTGTGAAGTACCAATACGCTGAAGTTACAGACAGTCCCATCACGAGCACGCCGAGCGCTGCCCATCCCCGCCAAGCCTTGCCAGATCGAGCTGGAGTGGCGGGCTGACTTGTCGAACTGGCTGGCTCGGTCATGGCAGAACCTCGGGCGGCACGAGCATACCTTGCCGGCGCCAAAAATGCCGCCGGGCGGCTCGCATGCTGTCGGCTCCGAAGAACCTCGAGGATGCGAACCGCCCGGCTGGAGTATCAACTCGCTGCTACTTGCAGACCGTGTACTTCACGCCGCTATCGACCGCGGTGCCGTTGGGGCCCTGATCGTGCGGAACAGAAACCTTGCAGATACCGCTGGTGACGTTGCCGGCTTGGTCCTTGACCTCGAAGCCGATGTTGTACACGCGGCCGTCGAGGCTGCCATCACGCTCGGCGCGGACCTGAACCCTCGTCGCGTCGACGATGATGATGTCCTTCAGCGTGTTGCCGTCGCCCTTGCTGTTCTCCAACTCGTCGGACGAAACGCACGTGATGGTGGCGCTCGAACCCGTCAGCGTGAGCTCGCCATCGCAAGTGTCCTGAACCGCGATGCCGCAATCGGCAAGGCTCACGGTCTGGTACTTGTGGTTCGGCGACCACAGTTCGCCCAGGCCCAAGGCGGCAACCGTGATGGTCGGCGCCGTGGTGTCGATGACCGTGATGTCCGCAGTGCAGCTCGAAGTCAGGCCCTGCGCATCGGTGGCCGAGTAGCCCACCGTGGTCGCGCCGAGCGGGAACGAAGCCGCGGCCGGATTGGCCACGGTCACGCCGCCGCAAATGTCCGACGCCGAAGCCGCGCCGGGGGTGACCGTCGCGCTGTGGTTGCCGGTGCACTCCGCGACGACCTCGGCCGGGCAGGTGATGCTCGGAGCCGTGGTGTCCACAACGGTGATGTCCGCAGTGCAGGTCGAGGTCAGACCCTGCGCATCGGTGGCCGAGTAGCCCACCGTCGTCGTGCCGAGCGCGAAGATGGCGCCCAAGGCATCTTGCACGGTGACGCCACCGCAGATGTCCGAGGCCAAAGCTGCGCCCGGTATGACCGCAGCGCTGCTGCTACCCGTGCACTCCGTGGTGTACGGCGCGGGGCAGGTGATGCTCGGCGCGGTGGTGTCGAGGACGGTGATGGCCGCTTCGCACGTCGAGGTCAGGCCGTGATCGTCCGTCGCGCTGTAGCCGACCATGGTCGTGCCGAGCGCGAACGAGCCGGCGGCTGCGTTGGTCACGTTGACGCCACCGCAGATGTCCGAGGCCGAAGCCGCGGCGGGGGTGACGCTGGCACTACTATTGCCCGTGCATTCAGCAGCTTGCGCGCCCGGGCAGGTGATGCTCGGCGCGGTGGTGTCGACGATGGTGATGGTGGTCGAAGCTGAAGTCGTGAGGCCCGCCGCGTCCTGGGCCGTGCACGTGGCCGTCGTCGTGCCGATCGGGAAGATCGAACCGCTTTCCGCCGTGCAAGTCGTGGAAGTCACTGCGCAGTTGTCGCTGGCGCTCGTCGTGAACGAAGCCGTGGCGCCATTGGCACCCGTGCACTCGAGGGTTTGAGCTGCCGACGCCGTGATCGCAGGGGCTTCGCAGTCATTGATGGTCACGTTCGCCGAGCAGGTCGACGTCGTCTGTCCGTCGCCCACCGTCAGCGTCACCGAGGTCGTACCCGAGGCGTACGGACCGGCCGGCGAGTAGGCCAAGGTGATCGCATCGCCGTCGGCGTCGCTTGAACCGTTGTTCACATCGGCCGAACCTTCGCAAGTGCCCGCGGTGTTGCAAACCGAGCGATCCGCGCAGGCGGCCGTCGGAGCGGCGTTGCCCGGAACGATGGTGACATCCGAGAGGATCGGCGAGGCGGCACTGCCCGCGTCGTTGATGCGCAACGTAAGCTTGATTTCGATGAAGCGACCGACGAGGTTGAAGAGATTGCCGTTGGTGACTTCAACGAAGGCTGCGGTGGTGAGTGCGGCTTGGGACTCGGCGGCGCGGACTTCGCCCTTGATCAGCGTGCCGGCCGGGACAGAGCCCTGCGCCTCGGCATTCCAGCTCAGCGTACCCCAGATCGTGCCCGCATTGCCGCCGTCGTGGATCCGGCTCCAGGTGCCCTGCTTGGTCGTGATGTTCAGGGCTTGGAAGCCCGTGAAGTCCGAGTAGGTGTAGTTGTAGGTGTTCGGGTTGCCGACGACGCCGGTGTTGAACTTGGCCGACGCCACGCCCGGGGCGCCGCCGACGGGACCCGGCAGGACTCGGTAGGCGCCATTGTTGGCCGCGGACCAGACCGAGCCGTCGTGACCGATGGCCACGCCATAGCCGCCACTGGTCGAAGCGCCGCCGAGCAGGACGCCGGTCGAGCTGTACTTCTGAACCTGTGTGCTGCCCGCGGCCCAGACCTGATCGCTGCCGTCGACCGTGATGCCGCTGTGGGTGTCGCCATTGAAGTGGGTGCACGTAGTCGCGCAGAGTCCATTGACCGGGCAACCGCTGGACGGGGCGTCGAAGTCGGCGCGGCCGATGCCGCCGCTGTACTTGCCGAACCACGCTACACCGTTGGAGTTCACGGTGATGCCATAGTTGCCATTGCAGCTCATGCGCTGCACATTGCCGGTGGTGACGTCGGCGCGCGCGACCGGCTGGCCGAGGGCGGCGCTGTACAGGTACTTGCCCTTGACCACGAAGCCATACGGCGTGGTGCCCAGGTTGATCGTCTGCATCAAGGCGCCGGTATCCGGGTTGATGCGGTAAGCGGAGTTGGTCGTGTAGCCGCCGACCCACACCTTGCCGTCGGCGTCGAGGGCGAGCGCGCGAAGCATGGTGTTGATGCCGCCGACGGGAATCGACTTGATGATGCACTCATCATTCTGGCCGAAGAACTCAGCGGCGCTGTTGACGTCGATGATGCCGTCGCCGTTGGCGTCGTTGGACGTGTCGATCACGCCGTTGCCGTTGCGGTCGATGCAACCGGCGACCGTCGAAGCGATCTTCGTGATCGAGCCTTGGACGCTGAACGAACGGTTCGCCACCCACACGTCGCCGTTCAGGTCGACCGCGGTGCGCGACGGATACCACTGGGTGCGGTTGACCGGGCAGGACGGGCAGTCGGCGAGCCGGGTCGTGAGATAGCGACCGACTTGCTTGCCGGTCGTCGTGTTGATCTTGAGGACGTAGCCGTCGCTCGTCTGGGCCAGGTACATGAACGGCAGCGTCGCCGACGTGACTGACAGCTGGAGTTGATCCGGAACGTCGTGGTGGACGCTGTTGAGCGTGCCGCCGTCGAAGTCGCCGTTGACGGTGTACGTGGTCGCCGTGGCTGCCGTCGCCCAGGCGATGGTCGCTACCGAAATGGCAGCGGCCAACGCACTGGCGCGGCGTGAGGGCTTGAGAACTGTTGAGTTCATTGCGAAGGTTCCTTGCTGAGTTGTGAAACCGCGAAACGCGCTGTGGCTTGCTGCCACACGGCCTCGTCGTTCATTGACTTCCGGCTCGTTTCGT
>CAYHHL010000107.1:9775-10869 GCA_964356325.1 uncultured Enterobacteriaceae bacterium
CCGCCAGCGCGTCCAGGTCCAGCGTCACGAGCAGCGAAGCCGTAGCCGACAGGTCAGCCCAGGCAGCCAGCCGGCGCGGTCGATCGGCGTCGCCCAACAGCAGGAATTGCACTTCGTTTTCGCACAGAAACTCTGAGAACGCGGGCGGCGTCGCTCCGGCCAGCACCCGGCACAACGCCTTTCGATCGGGCATGTCCGTCGGCGCCGGTCGAAGCGCTTCGGAAAACGTCCAGCCCAAGACGTGGCCGGCCAATTGCATCGGCCGCACTGGGCCTTTGCGGTTCAACCGGTGGTCTTCGGACCACTCCTGGTCCAGCGCAAGTTCCTTGACCTGGGCATGTTCGTCGTTCGCATCGAGCGTGCGCGCCTCGACGAGGGCTCCTGCTGGCAGCAGCGCTAGCACCTTGTCGCGACGGTTCTTCGGGCTGGTCAGGTACGGAATCTGGTCGTCCACGACGCGCAGCCAACCGGCGGAAGCAGCGGCGCCAACGCCAACGGTGGGCAGGCCGGCAGCAGCCGCTGCGTTGGCGGTGCCCGCGGGCTGTGGCGTGGAGGTGGCGAGGGATGGCGTCTGCACCGCCGCAGGCGGCGCGGCCTGGTCCAAGGCGACCGAAAGCGGCGCAGCCGGCTCACGCGAACAGCCTGCCGTGATGGCATAAGCTGCAGTGAACAGCGCGAAGGTTGACATCGCCAACCGCGGCGTCGTCATAGAATTCCTGTAATCTTGCCAATTTGCAAGTGATACGCACCCAGGTGACCGAAACCAGCGACGGCGCAGAGGAGTGCCGATCCTGATCTTGCCACCCGGGAATCTGCCCCCCGGTAGGCAGGGGAATGTACTCCCCAGTGGCGCCAGACGTCAATAGCTGTTTTTCTTGCTTTTTCGTCATCAGTGAAAACGTGTGGATCGCCAGCACTGATTCGAAATCACCTGGCGCAACAGTATTTTCCTCGAGGCGATGGCTGCGTTTCAAGCCAATGCCGCGTGGATCGCAGGCAGCTATCAATGGATGAGAGAAGCCACTGATCCGAATATGGCATATCCACCTGATTACAATAGATATTATCCAACGATCTCCAAGCGAACGAACTGG